>JAPPOT010000908.1 GCA_028817855.1 Myxococcales bacterium | reverse complement strand
CACGCGAAAGCACCCCGGTCCGGGCTTCCCCACCCCGACAGCCTCACGTCGTGCTGCTGGGCAGCAGATCCGCGGCGCTCTCTTTGTGGCAGTTGCGTGCCGCTTTGCGGCCCGCTGCGCTACCGCGCAAGGTACGCGCTACGCGCGAGTGAGGCCGCATGAGCATCGCGGCGCTCGTGCTCGTGCTCGTGCGCGTGCGCGAAACAACCTCGGCGATTCGGACTCGGACGCGGACTCGGACTCAGTCACGGGCTGGGGCTCGGAATCGGACTCGGTCGCGAATTCGGACTCGGGCTCGGGCACCGCCTTGGATGCGGTTGGCGCCGTCGGCGCCCAGAGGCAATGCTATCGAACGCTCACCCACGCCTCCCCGCAACCCGCTCGATGCACGGCTCGCTTCACCTCGTCCCGTTTCAGCTCGACGCGGCTACCGCGGTCTCGCGGTGGGCGCGGGAGTCGGGGCGGTTTGCGCCCTGGTCGGAAGTTGTGAGCGATGCGGTGTTCGAGCGGGGGATGGCGGACGCGAGCATCTCGCTCCATCTGCTGCTGGAAGACGGAGTGGCGGTGGCCTACGGGGAGCTGTGGCGTGAGACGGATCCCGCGGAGGTGGAGCTGGCGCGCATCCTGGTCGATCCCGCTCGGCGGCGTCGCGGACTGGCGAGCGCGCTGATCCGAGAGCTGGTCGCGGAAGCGCTGCGCGGCGGCACCGTGCCGATCTGGGTGCGGGTGCTGCCCGACAACACGGCTGCGCTCGCCTGCTACTCGAAGCTCGGCTTCATGGGTGCCTCGCTCGACGAAGAGCGCAGGTACAACGAGGAGGGCCAGTCGCCGGGGATGCGCTGGCTGAAGCTGGCATCCCCGGATGCCGGGCCCTGAGGTTCGCGTCCTGAGCGGCGGACCCGAAGATCTCGGTGCGCCCTCCGTGGTCGGCGCAACCCCGAACGTTGGCCGCCTGATTCCGGCATGGCTTGGCCGTTTAATGGAAAACGCGGAGCATGCGTTCGGTCCAGAGTCGGATACCAGGGAGCGAGGTGGAGGTGCAGATGGTGGATGTACGTGGAGCGCTCGCGCTGTGCGCAGTCGCGGTGCTTGCCTGCTCGAGTGAGGATGGCGGCGCGGATGAAGGGACTGGCGCGGCGGTCTTGCCGCCGGATCCGAGCGGCGGCGGCGCGATGCCGATGAACGCCGTACCCGGCGGCGACACGGCGACGATGGACCCGCCGACCACACCGGTGATGGACATGATGCCGGTGACCGGCGACCCGCCGATGGCAGACCCGATGGGCGACCAGGCGGGTACGGGCGGAGCCGACGGGATGATGACCGGCGACGGGGACAGCGGCGATGGGGACGCAGCGGTCGAGTGCGCCAGCGAGGAAGAGGACCTCTTCAGCTTCTTCATGGTGAGCTACGAGGCGATCCGCCGCGAGTCCGGTAGCGATCAGGGATTCGGCGGCGACCTGGGCGGCATCAGCGGGGCCGACGACATCTGCCTGCGCGTGGCGCTCACCTCGAGCGAGTGCGCCGGCAACAAGCAGTGGCGCGCATTCCTGAGCACCACCACCGAGGACGCCATCGACCGCATCGGACAGGGGCCGTGGCACGACCGGCTCGGCCGGCTGTTGGCGAACGACATCGGCGAGCTGCTGAACGACCGGCCGATCAACGCGGACCCGGAGATCATCAACGACTTTCCGAACGAGTTCGGCGTCCCCAACCACAACCCGGACGGCACCGGCGAGGTGGACAACCACCAGACGCTCACGGGCAGCGGCATCGACGGCCGGCTCTACACGCAGGACGACGACGGCAGCGGCGGCGGTGGGCCCGGCGGCTTCGGCGGCATGACCGCCTGCATGGACGGCCCGTGGACGCCGGAGAAGGCCACGTGCTGGGACTGGACGGTCTCCGATCCGGTGGGCTGCCCGCGGGTCGGCCACTCCTGGCCGCGCGAGGTCAGCGGCATCAACTGGATCAGCGTGTGGAACGAGGGCGGCTGCGCGCCCGGTGTGGTGCTCGACGACTTCACGCCCCCGGGCGGGCCCACGGTGGGCTCCTTCGGCGGCTACGGCGGCTTCTACTGCTTCGCGATCCAGCCGTGAGGAGAGAGCACATGTGGCGAGCTCTCGTCTTGGCACTCGGGATCGCGGTCGCCGCCGGCTGTGGCGACGACTCGACCGCGGATGGCGCGGACACCACGGCCGACGGGTCTGCGGACGCCAGCGCCCCGGCGACCCAAGACGCGGGGGGAGGCGATGATGGTGACGCCCCCGCCGAACCGGCAACGGGCGATCCCTCGCGCCTCGTCGGCACCTTCGCGGTCGAGCTGGTGGAGGCGAATCCGAGCACCGGAACCGAGGCGCTGTCGTCGATGCGCGGCTTCGTGCGCGACGCGCCGGTGAACGAGCGCACGGTGTGGGACGAGATCGATGCCGCGGGCGACTGCGTGCTCGAGGTCCCGAGCTTCCCCTTCTGCGATCCCGACTGCGGCCCGGGTCGGGCCTGCGTGGCGCAGGATGTCTGCCGCGACGACCCCGTGGCGGTCGACGTCGGCACGGTCACCGTCTCCGGCGTGCACACCGCCGAGGGCGCGATGGACTTCGAGCTCACGCGGGTCGGACCCAGCTACCAGCCCGACCGCTCGATCGACCTGGCCTACCCACCGGCGCCCGAGGGCGCGGAGGTCGAGGTGCAGACCGGCGGCGGCGACTTCGCACCCTTCACGATCGGCAGCCACGGCATCGCACCGCTTTCGGTGAACGTGGAGGGGAGCCTGATGGCGGAGCGGGAGCAGGCCCTGTCGGTCACGTGGGAGCCGCCCGGACCCGAGGGCGTGTCGTCCATGTTCGCGCTGGTCGACCTGAGCCACCACGGCGGCTCCAAGGGGCGCGTCCTGTGCGAGCTGGACGACGCGAGCGGACGACTCGAGATCGAGGCCTCGCTCGTGACGGCGTTGATCGATCTCGGCACCGCCGGCTGGCCCACCCTGAAGCTCACACGCCGGTCCGTGGGCTCGACCGTGATGGAGCTGGGCCGCGTCGACTTCTCGGTCGAGCACGGGCGGGAGATCCCCCTCGACATCCCGGGCCTGATCTCGTGCACGTTCTCCTCGGAGTGCCCGGAGGGCGAGAGCTGCCTGCCCACGCGCAAGTGCGGGTGAAAGCGAGACGGAACGCTCACGTGCACAGGCGATGGCATTGGTCCTCGCACTCCGTGGACATCCCGCCGCCGCACCCGCTCGGTGGTGGCTCGTAGGGGTCGGCGTAGCCAGGGGGGTCGACGCAGCGCTTCAGGCAGGCTTCGATGCGCTTGGCGCAGCGCCGCTCGGCGGGCGTCTTGAGCGTGTGTCCGCACTGGAGCGTGAGCGCGCTGAGGATCGCCAGCATGACGAGACGCAAGGGACGCATGCTGCCTTGCCGTTGCAAGCGGCGTGCCTCGAGATTGTCGAATGATATTGGCGCGACCACCCGCCCACCGCCGTGCTCGCGCGGTACAGGCGTGAACAGGGGGCACGGTCGAGAGGCTAGGCCGGCGCGTCGATCACCACGCGGGGCGCTCGTGATGCAGGCGTCGCGGTGGACGCCGGGTCATCCGACGCAGCGGGCGGTGCCGCTGCGGGCCGCTCAGTCCTCGTCGGCGAGCCGGCGCGTCTCCCACCAGGGGAAGAAGTCGGGCATGTCGGCGCTGACGCGGTCCTTGAAGTCGGGCGGGCGCTTCTCGAGGAAGGACTCGATGCCTTCCTTGGCGTCGGCGCTGCGGCCGGTTGCGAAGATGGCGGCGGTGTCGATGCGGTGGGCTGCGACGGGATGATCGGCGCCCAGCATCTTCCACATCATGTGACGGGTGAGCGCGACCGAGGTGGCCGAGCAGTTGTCGGCGATCTCGCGCGCGAGCTCGAGCGCCCTGGCGTAGACCTGGTCCGCGGGGTGGACGCTGCGCACCAGGCCGGCCTCGAGGGCCTCCTCGGCGCGGAAGATGCGACCGCTCATCGACCACTCGAGCGCCTTGCTGATGCCGACCACGCGCGGCAGGAACCAGGCCGAGCAGGCCTCCGGCACGATCCCGCGCCGCGCGAAGACGAAGCCGAGCTTGGCGCCCTCGGCGGCCAGCCGCATGTCCATCGCCAGGGTCATGGTGATGCCGACGCCCACGGCGGCGCCGTTGATCGCCGCGATCACCGGCTTGTGGCAGTCGAAGATGCGGCGCGTGAGCTGACCGCCGGTGTCGCCTTCGGCCTCGAGCCGGAAGCCCCCGCCCTTGCCTTCCCCTCCGCTCCAGGTGTCGCCGCCCCGCTCCAGGTCCGCGCCCGCGCAGAAGGCGCGCCCGGCGCCGGTCACGACAATCGCCCGCACCTCGTCGTCCGCGTCGGCTCGGTCGCAGGCGTCCATCAGCTCGCGGAACATGCGCCCGGTGAAGGCGTTCATGCGCTCCGGCCGGTTCAACGTGATCGTCAGGACGCGCTCGGCTACCTGGTACTGAATCTGCTCGTACTCGCTCACGCGTTGCGCTCCACCGGGCACGGGCCCGAAGCTATTCCTCGACCCGACCGTCCTCGGCGATGAAGAGCCCGAGGTCGGTCACACCCAGGTCCAGACCGAGCTGGTTGAGTAGCGTGCCGAGCTGGCCGCGGTGGTGGGTCTGGTGATTGAAGAAGTGGCTGATCGCCCACCACAGGGGCTGCTCGTACTCGCGCTTGCGGTTCATGCTGTACCAGCGGAGGGTGCGCTCGATGGTGGGCTGGTCGAGCCCGAAGACCCAGAGCTCGATCGCCTCGTCCAGCCGCTCGCGCTCGCGGCGCAGGGTGTCGAAGTCGCTGTGGAGCTCCTGGTCGAGCGAACGGATGCGGACGGGCTCGCCGGCATCGTTGCGAAAGGCGAAGCGGGTCTCGTCGCCGGTGAAGCGCATCATCCAGGCCCGGTCCGCCAGCAGCACGTGGTTGAGGGTGCCGTGGATCGAGCCGAAGTAGGCCCCCAGGTCGCGCTTACGCGTGGAGTCGTCCAGCTGGGCGCAGGCGTCGAGCACCTTGCGATTCATCCAGCTGTTGTACTTGGCGAGGCCACGATACTGGTCGAGCAGCATGGCGGCCGAGAGTACACCCGATTTCGGATCCCAGTTGCGCGTTCAAAATTATGGAATCCAGGAACTTCCGGACCGATGGGGGAGGAATTGGCCAGCAGAAAATGACCAGGTGTGAATCGGTTCACAGCGCTCGCAGGCCTGGCTGGCTAGCGTCACTTTACGGTCTGGTCGGCAAAGACCCCATGCTTCGCCGGCTACACCTGAGGACATCCCGGTCGGGCCAGCCCCCGCCCGGGTTTGTCGGGGGGGCTATGAGGGCTCGTATGGAACTACCTCCATGCGAGCCCTCACCTTTTTTGGCGTTGTGCTTTCAGCGGCGGAATCGTCGAGGTCCGCCCAGGAGCGGCTTTCGTCCTCGGGACGATGCTCGACGTAGCGCTGCTACGCCTCCGCTCGTCCCTGCGGGCGCGCTCGCTCCTGAACGAACCTCGACGATTCGAGTGGCTTGAGGCGGTAG
>JAPPOT010000934.1 GCA_028817855.1 Myxococcales bacterium | reverse complement strand
CCCCGGCCGCGACCGCGAACCGCACAGGGAGACTCACGAAGACGTTCTTGATCCAGTGCTTGGGGCGGGACAGCCGGATCAGATCGACCAACATCGCTTGCAGTCTACCTCACGCAACAGCCGCGGTCGCGCGACTGACACACCAAAGCCCGCCGTTCGCGTTGGCGCCTACCAGGCCTCGTACTTGTCGAAGGCGGGGATCAGCTTCATCAGTCCCATCAGGGAGTGCTGCACGTTGTCCACGCGGATCGTGTTGTTGTAGACGGTCGTGCGGATGCCACCGAGTACGTCGTCCTTCTTGACCACGTAGTAGGTGTCGACGTCGTCCACGAATTGCAGCTGCATCAGGCTGCGGATGCCCTGCAGCATGGCTCGCCGGTAGCGCTCCGCCCGCACCTCGTCGCCGACCTCCTTGGCCATCTTGTAGGCGTCGATGAAGCCCTCCAGGTAGACGCCCGTGGAGGACGCGTGGGGGGGGCCGAAGTTGCGCCGCTCCGGGTCGTGGTAGCGCCCGCGCTCGTCCTCGTAGCGCACGTTGTCCCACTGCTGGAAGTCAGCCAAGAAGTCGTTCATTTCGAAGACGAAGTCGCGCAGCTCTTCGTTCCGGGTGTGGCGCCAGACCATGTAGTAGGCCTGGGTGTGCCACGGGATGAAGGCCGGGTTGGTGTTGGCCCGGTGCCACTCGCGGTAGTGGTAGAAGCTCTTCATGAAGCGGTCGAGGCGCTCCGGGTCAGGTTGCTTCTCCATCAGGAAGGCCCACAGCAGCAGCGTCTCGCCGGGGTAGAAGTTGTGGTTGTCCTCGCGGTCGCTCTTGTAGAACGTGTAGAAGCGGCCGTTGTCGCGCAGCATGTGATCGGTGAAGCGCACCAGGGCCCGCTCGTATTCGGCGAGCTCGGCTCGGAAAGGCGCCTCGACGATGCCGAGCGCCGCCAGCGCCGCGGCTCCGAGCTTGCTCTTGTTGCGGAAGGTGATCATGCCCAGGTCACCATCCGTTCGATAGAACTTGCTGAGGTTGTAGCGGTAGTTGCGCTCCGCGGCCTCGGTGATCGCCGGGTCGTCGCGATAGTTGCCCAGGCGGACCAGTGCGGTCGACGCCATGAACTGGCGGATCATGTTGTTGCCGTTCGACTCGCGGTTGCGACTCGGCCAGTACATGTAGACCATGCGCCCGCTGGGTTGCAGGCTGTGCAGCAGCCAGCGCGCCATGCCGTCCGTGAGCGCCAGCGTGGTCTCGCGGTTCACGGCGCTCTCGGGCACCAGCACGTTGCCGCGCAGCAGCTGGTGCACGCGCGGCTTGTCGCCCAACTGGAGCAGCAACTGGTGAGCGTCGAAGATCTCGGCCTCGCCCTGCTCGATCAGGTCGCTCACCTTGATGCGCAGGCCCCGCGCGAACTCGTGCTGGACCTGCTTGAAGTCGCTGTTGCGAGCGATCATGTCGGTCGGGCAGTAGAGCGCCCGCTGCCCGCCGTGACTGAAGCGCACGCCGCGCATGCCGCGATGCACATTGCCTTGCACCCCGCGCTTGGCGCGCATCCTGACGTCGCGGAAGTCGTAGGGCAGGCACACCTCCACCGCGTCCACCTCGGCGGCCGCGGCTGCGCCCGCGCGATTGGTCAGCACCGCGACCGCGTCGATGGTGGTGGCCTGGTAGCCATCCTTGAGCGGGAACGTTCCCTCGCCGAGGCGCCGCCCCTTGCTGCGGACGGCGACGTAGATCTCCTGCTCCGGCGCCGCGTCCAGGATGGGCGCGTGGTTCTGCAACAGCTCGGCCACGGCCCGAGCTGGCCCGGCCGGCGTGGTCGCGGGGTCGATTCGTCGCGGCGGTGTCGACGAGATGGGCGTCAGCGAGCCGGATGACTGGCTGCCCAGGTAGATCAGCCCGCCCAGTACCACCAGCCCCATGAATAGGACCGTCGCCATGTTCGACGCGCGTCGCATGGCGGCACACGTAACCCGCCGGCCGGGCGTGCCACAAGATGGGAGCGCCGCGGTCTCGGCGCTCGCTGGGAAAATCTCGCCCAGCCGTGTCGTGCGGGATACGCTATCGACCGGATGGAAGATCGTCGTCAGGGCCGGGAGCCCGTCGGAACGGCGGTGTTCGCGGCGGCTGCGGTGGTCCTCGGGCTGCTGGCCATGGACGACGTGGGCTTCCGTGACTCCGGCGAGCTGGGGACCGCTGGCTTCGAGCTGGGGGTCGCCCATCCCACCGGCTTCGCCATGGACTTGCTCTGGCTGCGGCTGTCGGCCCTGCTCCCCCTCGGGTCGCTCGCCCTGCGCCAGAACCTCTTCACGGCGGTGCTCGCCGCCGGGGCCCTGGGCATGCTGGCGCGACTGTGTGCGGAGCTGGTCGAGCGCACCGGCGCACGGGCCGGCACCTGGGCCGGCGCGCTGACGGCCGTCGTCGGGCTCGGCAGCTGGGCGACCTTCTTCATCGCCTCTCGTGCGGTGGAGGTCTACGCCTCGGCCCTGCTGGCGGTGGCGCTCGCCGCGCTGCTGCTGTTGCGCAGCACGCGCGGCCTCGGGCCCACGGCGCTGCTCATCGGCCTGTCGCCCGGGCTGCACGTGACGGCGGGGCTCTACGCGCTCATCCTCGCCGTGGGCCGGATCGCGGCGACCGCCGTGTCCGTCCGCGGGGCGCTCGTGCACCTGCCAGCGCTCGGTGCCGGTGCGCTCGTGATCGCCTATCTGCCCCTCGCCTCCACTCGACAACCGGCCGCCGACTGGGGCGATCCCGAGACCGTGTCCGCGCTGTGGTCCCACCTGACGGCCGCGCGCATACGCAGCGCCTATCAGGACGAGATGCTCGCCACCTCCGGGACGGCCGGGACCGAGGTGGTGAGCCAGCTCTTCGAGCTGTGGCCGTTGGCGTTGCCGGCCGCACTGGGCGTGCTAGTGCTCGCGCGGCGTGCGCGCGGTGCTGCGTTGGCCGGGCTCTTCCTCTTCGCCGCAGACCTGGGCTACGCGGTGCTGGTCAACCCGATGGGCGCCGCGGACCGCCAGGTGGGTCACGTGGCGGGTGCGATGGTGGCCGTGGCGGCCGGGTTGGGTGTGGCCCACGCGGTGGTCTGGCTGGGGGCGCGCCGTGCGCCCGGCATCGCAGGCGCCGCCGTTCCCGTGTTGCTGTGCGGCCTGTGCCTGTGGCGCTTCGACGTGAGCGCGCAGGCTGACGGGCACGCCGCCGGCGAGCTCTTCGGCAGTGGTGGTCCGCTCGGGGCTGTCCCCGCGCGCAGCCTGATCATCTGTGCGACCGACGATGCCTGCGCTGCCGGCAGCTTCGCGCTCTACGCCGAGGGCGTGCGCCCAGACCTCGACATCGCACCCGCACAGCACCTGTGGGACCACACCGTGATCCGCCGGCTCGACGGTTTCGAGCAGCTGGGATCGGCGCGAGTACCGACGGACGCACGCGGAGATGCTGCGGCCGAGCGGGTCAAGCTGTTGGCGCTCGCGCGCTGGTCGCGGCCGGTGTTGTGGGAGAGCGCCGCGCCGCTCGAGCGGCTCGGCTATCCCGGGCACGTGGCGGCCTCGCCGGTCTTGAGCTACGCGGTGCCACGGCCGATCGGTGAGAACCGCGGCTGGCCCGCGGGCATCGTGCGCCGGCTCGACCGCGCGCGCCAGGCGCGTCTACCCGGCGGTCGTCCCACCGAGGCGCGTGCCCGCATCGCGTGGTCGGCCGCCTACAGTCGCCTAGGGGAGCGTGCGCTCACCACGCGCGGTACGATGGAGGGCATCGCCGCCCTGCGCATCGCGACGGAGCTCGAGCCGAGGCGGGCGGTGGCGTGGATCAACCTGGGCGTGGCCCTCGAGACGGTGGCGGACCTGCCGGGTGCGATCGAGGCGACGCGGCGGGCGCTCGAGCTCGAGCCGACCCGCACCACGGCCTGGGTGAATCTGGCACGCTTGCACGACAAGCAGGGGGACCGTCAGGGCGCACGCCAGGTCCTGGAGCTCGCGGCCCGGGCCGGTGTCCAGGATGCGCGCCTCGACGCCATGCGCGGCCAGTGGGGCGGGGTCCCCTGATCACCGCAGCGCGGCCCCCGGCGCGGGTTGGCGTGCGCGACCTGCGGGTCCCAGAGGCTGGCATCGTCGGGCCAGCCCTGCACGAAGAGGAGAGTCTCGCCGGCCTCGTCGCCCTCGATGATCGGCTCCAGCACCAATGCCATTCCGTCGCGCTCCCCGGCCGGAGCGCAGGCCATCAACGGGCGCGGGGAGCGGAAAGGGCGACGAGCACGCCACCGAGGATCAGCGTCGACGCGATCACGAGTCGCGGGGTGATGCTCTCGGCCATGAACAGCACGCCACCGACCGCGGCGATCACGGGCACGGTGAGCTGGACGATGGCTGCCACGGTCGAGCTCAGGCCGCCGAGCGCGGCATACCACACGGCGTAGCCGACCCCCGAGGCGAGGGCACCGGACGCGACGGCGAGCAGCACGCCGCTCGCGGTTGCTTGCATCGTCGACAGGGTGAGCGCGCTCACCACCAGCACCATGGGCACACTGCGTGTGAAGTTGGCGCTGGTCTCCGCCAGCGGGTCCCGCGCGCCCCGTCCGCGCAGGGAGTAGACCCCCCAGGCCACGCCTGCGATGCCCATCAGGGCACTGCCCGTGGGGGAGGGCGCGCTCACGCCCGGCAGCACCATGTAGACCAGTCCCGCGAGCGCCAGCACCAGGCCCCCCCACTGCAGCGGGTGGGGGTGCTCGCCCGAGCGCAGTCCGGCGACGAGCATGGTCGCCTGGACCGCACCGAAGAGGATCAGCGCGCCGGTGCCTGTCGCGAGGCTGTTGTACGCGAAGGAGAACGGCACGGCGTACAGGAAGAGCATCGCCGCCGAGGCCCAGCTGCCGGCGCGCTCGCTCGGTGATGCGTGCGCGTGCCGCGCAGCGCGCCTACGGGTGAGCGCGGCGTGGAGCAGCGCGAGGGCGAGTGCGCCTGAGACGAGCCGTACGGTGGAGAAGCTGGCGGCATCGATCGCTCCCTCCCCGAGCGCGCGCCGGCACAAGATCGAGTTGGCCGCGAAGGCGACCATCGCCAGGCTCGTCAGCGCCGCCGTGCGCAGGACGCCGGGCGCGCTCGCGGTGCGTGCGCGCGTCACGGAGCGGGCAGCGGCGTCGTGCCGCAGAGCGCGTCGCCGTCGAGCACGAGCGCACCGTCATCGCGCGTGACAGCGATCGCGAGCTTGGTGATCGGTTTGTCGGCGCGCACCTCGAGTGCCTTCGCGGTGCGCGTGATGGTGTCGCGCGCCTCGTCGTAGTACAGCGGGTTGCGGTCTCCGCTGATCTCCGTGGTGCGCTCAACGTCGGTCGGCTCCACCCTTTCCGAGCGCTCCGCCGTCTGCCCGACCCGCGGCATGCCGCGCGGCCAAACCTCGCTAGTCTCGCTCTCGCTCATGATGGCAACCGAGCGTATCAGAAGGTTCCGTCGCGCACGCAGTAGCCGCCGCGGAAGGTGTCCGGGCCGTGCGGCACGGCCTCCAGGCAGGTGAAGCCGTCCAGGCACGGACAGGATGGCTCGCCTTCGGGCGCGCGGCAGCGGC
>JAPPOT010000829.1 GCA_028817855.1 Myxococcales bacterium | reverse complement strand
CCGCTGGATGCCGAAGCTGCGTCGCTGCGCGCGGCGCGCCGGTCGCCGCTTCTGCGATGGCCCGCGCATGGTCCCGGTCGCAGCCCCCGAGGACGCCGCGCGCGCCGCGCGGCTCGAGCTCGGCACACGTCGCACGGCGAGCCGACTGTTGATCGGGGCACCCGATCCGGAGTGGGTGCTGGAAGCCGGTCCGGCGACCCTCGACCTGGCATGGCCGGTGGACGCCGGGCAGGTCAGCCGCGGCTACGGCTTCGTGCGGCGCCAGGCCCTGCGCCACCGCAGGCACGACGGCATCGACTTCTCGGCCGCGCGCGGCACCGCGGTGCGGGCGGCCAACCACGGCCTGGTCGCCTACGCGGACAACGGCGTGTCCGGCTTCGGCAACCTCGTGATCATCGTCCACGGCGACGGCAGCACCACCCTCTACGCCCACCTGCAGGAGGCCCACGTCACCGCCGGCCAGCTCGTGGAACGCGAGCAGACCATCGGGCGCGTCGGCAACACGGGCCTGTCCCGCGGCCCGCACCTGCACTTCGAGTGGCGCAAGGGCGGTCGGCCAATCGACCCCGCTCGCGCGCTGCACCGACCCGGCGACGAGCACGACCATGCACCCTCCTGAGCCCTTGCCGCGGCGCGGCCCGCTGTCTAGGCTGCGCGCCAGCATGATCGAGCAACTCCGGGACAAGCTCGCAGACGAGCTGGCTCAGGTCGACTGGCGCGACCTGCGACAGCACGCGGCCCGCGGCGCCCTCTTTATCGTCAGCGGCGATCTGGGCTTGCTCGAGGCCACCCTGGGCATTGCACGCGACGACCGCGCCGCCGTGGAGACCTGGCTGCAGAGCGGCGCCCTCGCGCGACCCACCGACGCGCAGCTCAGCGCCTGGGAGAGCGAGCTCGACAAGCCCTTCGAGTACCTCATCGCGCAGCCCTTCGTGCTCGCCCGGGCACTGCCGATCGCCGACGCCCAGTGAGCGGACGCCTGCACGCCTTGGGCCACACACGGTGCTGTGGGGGGGCTCCAGGCGAGCCGCATCGGCGACACGGCCTCGAGCGCCGGCGAGGAGAGCCGCGAGGGGGTCCGCGAGCTGCGCATCGATCACGCCGCGTTCGGCGTCGCCAGTAAAGACCTCTCGCGCGTGCGGGTGGAGCAGGCGGTGATGGCCGCCTACCGCAAGAAGGGGGAGTGCGGGCCCGCCTCGATCGACGCCCGCACGGTGACGATGGTGCGGGTGGAGGCGCGCAGCCTGTGCGAGCTGGACTCGAGCGTGGAGCTCGAGGGGGTCAAGACCACCTGCCGCGGGTTGGCCGTGCGGCCCTTCATCGAAGCCGCCGATCCAACCGCGCCGCCCTCGTCCCGCTGACGACACACCCGTCGCCCGTGCTAGGCTGAGGGTGTGAGCGACGCCCTGACTCGACGCCAGTGGCTCAAGCGCGCAGGCCTGTGGTCCGCTGGCGCAACCCTCGCGGCATGCTCCCCGCGCGCCGTGTCACGCACGGGCGTCGGCGACGACCCAGGGGCTGCCATGACCCGCACCCGCATGCCCGCGGTCTACCTGCCCCACGGGGGTGGCCCCTGGCCCTTTGTGAACAAGCCGATCCTCGGGCCGGCCGGCACGTGGGACGAGATGGAGGCCTACATGAAGGGCCTCGGCAGCGTGGCTGCGACGCGCCCGGCGGCGGTGCTCGTGATCTCGGCCCACTGGGAAGAGGACGCGCCCACGACGATGTCGGCCGCGCGTCCGCCGATGCTCTACGACTACTACAACTTCCCGCCAGAGGCCTACGAGGTGCAATGGCCCGCACCCGGCGCCCCCGAGCTAGCCGGCGAGATCCGCGCGCTGCTCGAGCGGGCCGGCTTCCGCACCGGCGACGACCCCGAGCGCGGCTTCGACCACGGCACCTTCGTCCCGCTCAAGCTGACCTACCCCGTGGCCGACATCCCCACCCTGCAGCTCTCACTCAAGACCGGCCTGGATCCGGTCGAGCACCTCGAGATGGGCCGCGCGCTCGAGCCCCTGCGCGATCAGGGCGTGTTCCTCGTCGGCAGCGGAATGAGCTACCACAACATGCGCGGCCTGATGGCGGGCGTGCGCGGCGATCCGCGCCCCGGCGCGGACTCTCGGGCCTTCGACCAGTGGCTGCAAGAGACCACCGTCCTCGATGCCAGCGCCCGTGAGACACGCCTCACCGAGTGGGCCAAGGCGCCCAAGGCCCGCGAGTGCCACCCGCGCGAGGAGCACCTGCTGCCCCTGCACGTGATCGCCGGTGCGGCCGGCGAGGACGCGGGCAGCGTGCCCTACCGCGACGTCGTGATGGGCACCCACATTTGCGCCCTTCACTTCGGTGCCGCCTGACGCGCGCCGCGTGCAGCTCCTTCGGGTGACTTGACTCCCGACCGTGGGCGGCGCATAGAACCTCCATGCAGAGCCGCCCCCAGACCATGCCGATCGGCACGTCGATGTCGCAGCGCTCCAACAGGCGCAGGGCGATCATGCACTCGAGCATCTAGCTGCACTAGCAGCGCATGTCCGGAGGGCCGCCCAGCGTGGGCGGCCCCTGTGCGTGGCGCTCCCCGCTGGCCGGCTCCCCGGTGACCGGAATCAGCGACCAGGAGCCAGACCATGACCATCCAGCGGACACAGCACATCACGACGGCGATCCCGTTCGTCAACGCCTCGCCCCACATCGGGCACGCCCTCGAGCTCGTGATCACCGATGCGCTCGCGCGAAACGCCCGGCAGCGCGGCGTCGACGTGCGGTGTCAGACGGGCACCGACGACAACAGCCTCAAGAATGCGCTCGCGGCCGAGCAGCGTGGCATCCCGACGGCGGAGCTCGTCCGGCATCACGCTGATGAGTTCGACGCCCTCGGCGGGGCCCTGGGCTTCGCCCGCGACGACTTCATCCGCACCAGCAGCGACCCACGCCACGCGCCCGCGGTGCTGGCGCTGTGGCGGCGCTGTGAGCGCGCTGGCGACATCTACAGGCGGACCTACGAAGGGCTCTACTGCGTGGGCTGCGAGCACTTCGTGACGGAGGACGAGCTGCTCGACGGGCGCTGCCCGGAGCACGCGCGCCCGCCAGAGCACGTCTCGGAGGAGAACTACTTCTTCCGCCTGTCGCGCTACCAGCAGCCGCTGCTCGGGCTGATCGACCGTGGAGCCATGCGGATCGAGCCGCCGGAGCGACGCGTCGAGACTCGGGCCTTCATCGCGGCCGGCCTCCGCGACCTGAGCATCTCCCGCTCGCGCACCCGCGCCCGCGGCTGGGGCATCGAGGTGCCCGGCGACCCCGAGCAGATCATCTACGTCTGGTTCGACGCCCTCACCAACTATATCTCGGCCCTGGGCTGGCCCGACGAGGAGGGAGACTACCGGCGCTACTGGTGTGAGCCCGCGGGCCCCACCCACGTGATCGGCAAGGGAGTGCTGCGCTTCCACGCGGTCTACTGGCCCGCCATTCTGCTGTCCGCTGGGCTCCCTCCACCGCGCGCGATCCTGAGTCACGGTTACGTCACCGCCGAAGGGCGAAAGGTGGGCAAGTCGCTTGGCAACGCGATCGATCCCGCCGAGCTGGTGCGGCGCTATCCCGTCGACAGTCTGCGCTACTTCCTGCTTCGCCACATCCACACCACGCGCGACGGCGACTTCGCATGCGAACGCCTCGTACGCGCCCACAACTCGGAGTTGGCCGACCAGCTCGGCAACCTGCTGCAGCGTGTCACCACCCTGATCGTGCGCCACCGCGGTGGGCGTGTGCCTGCCCCCCACGGGTCGACCGCAGCCGAAGACGCGCTGGCCGAGGCAGCGACAAGCGCAGTCGCCGAGGTGGCCGAGGGCTTCGACCGCTTCGCCCTGCACGAGGCCGCCGCCGCTGTGTTCCGGCTCGTGGCCGCGGCCAACCGCTACGCCGACAGCGCCGAGCCCTGGCGCCTGGCAAAACAACCCGACGAACAAAGCGCGACGCGCCTGGATACAGTGCTCTATCACCTGGCCGAGGCACTGCGCATCGTCGCGGGCCTCGCCCTACCCTTCACACCGGGCAGTGCCGCGCGGATCGCGGCACGCATCGGGCTGGACGAAGCCGCCCTCGCTTGGGGCGCGCTGCGCTGGGGATTGCTCCCCACCGGCAGCCCCGTGCACGGCGGCGAGGTGCTCTTTCCCAAGCTGGAAGCCTGACCTGCCTTGCGTCGGGGCGAAGCAGGGTGCACATGGGGGCATGCAGTTCTCCGATCTGATGACGCTCGAGCCCCACGGGCCCGACACCTTCGTGGGCGTCGGGCCACGCTACCCGTGGGGCGGTCTCTACGGCGGCCAGATCGTCGCCCAGTCGTTGCGCGCAGCCGCCCACAGCGTCAACCCCGAGCATCGGGTGCACTCGCTCCACGCCTACTTCATCCGGCGCGGTCAGCACGACGCGCCGGTGCGCTTCGAGGTGGATCGCATCCGCGATGGCCGCAGCTTCACCACCCGCCGCGTGGTGGCGCGCCAGTCCGCCGGCGCGATCCTGAACATGAGCTGCTCCTTCAGCCTGCCGGAGGGCGAGAGCGACCTGCAGACCCATCCGATGCCGGAGGTCCCCGCGGCCGACGACATCCAGCAGGAGGCGGGCTGGCTCGAGCTGATGCAGCGTCGCGACGTGATCCGCGACACGATCGGTCGGCGCGCGGCCTGGTTCCGGACCTGCCAGGCCTTCGGCGACGATCCGATCGATCACGCCTGCGCGCTCGCGTACTTCTCCGACGACTTCCCCTGCGACGCGGTGCGCTTGCGTCACCCCTCGTCCCGCGACGAAGGCGGCGGCGAGTTCTGGATGACGAGCCTGGACCACGCGATCTGGTTCCACCACCCACCGCGGGCCGATCGCTGGATGCTCCACGACGTCCGCTGCCAGAGCCTGGTTGGCAGCCACGGCCTCGCGACCGCCCACGTCTTCAGCGAGGAGGGCCAGCACGTCGCCACCGTCACCCAGGAGGCGCTGATGCGCCCGCGCCGCTGAAAGCCGCACCGAGGGATCCCGTCTCCCCGTTCCAGCGCGTCGCGACCCTTGGCGATTCGCACAACGGCGTCATCTCCATGTCCACGCGAACCCGGATCGCACGCGCAACCTGCCGTTCATGAACACCGCGAGCACGGTCCACGGACCGGACCGCGCAAGCTTCGCTAACCCGGGCGGGCGCTCCAGCCTTCATCGAGCCACGCGCGCGCGGCGTCGATGTCGTTCAAGAAGATCCGGGCTTCGAACTCCCGGCGGGAGAGCAGCTCCCACATGCGACCGAAGCCGTAGGCCACGCGACTGCTGAACACCAACGCGATACGCGCCGGGAAGACCTCCCGGCTGGCATCCGCATCGACCATCTTGCGCACGCCCGCTGGGCCGAAGCCGTCGAAGGAAGCGGCGCGGAGGTCGTAGAGGGTGCGCATGCGGGGCCCAAAGCGCGGATCCTCCATGGCGGAGTTCTCCTCCGCGACCAGCGTGTCCACGTCGAATGCTCCTTCGATCTCGAAGACCACCAGGTCGTCCGCGTCGAAGCGATGCCGCACCCGTCCGGCCATGGGCGGCATCCTAGCCCACGCCGTCGCGGGAATTCCCGTGGCCAACCTCGCCAAACGGCACAAATCGCCGGCCGGCGCCGCCTTCCAGGCCCACCGCGAAGCCACCCATTTCGGATTTGCGCAAGCGCCCGGCGCAGACTAACCCTGGGAGACGTAGAGTAGTGGGGGGACGTGGACGTTCACAGCAGCAGCCTTGATGCGCCGGCGGCGGCGCTGACCGACGTACAGGCGTTGTACGACGCGGGCCGTAACCTGGAGGCCCACGCCGCCGCCCAGGCCCTGGGCCCCTACCGCGAGTGGCGAGGCACCCGGGCACGCGTGCTGGCGGGCCGCCTTGTGCGACGACTGGGAGCGCCGCGCCTGGCCACCGCGCTGCACTTCCGCGCCTTCCGCGATGATCCGGAGGACCTGGAGGCGCGCTACTTCTACGCCAGCAGCTGCATCGCGCGGCGCACACCGCTGGCGATGTGGGAGTTCCTGCAGCGCAGCCCGCTCGAGGAGCGGCCGGGCGATGCGGATGTCGCCCATCTGCTCGCGCTCGAGGCCCAGGCCCTCGCTGCCTTCCGCGACTTCGAGCGCGCCCACGCCCTGATGGACCGGGCCGAGGCGCTCCATCCCGACGACATCTGGCTGCAGGTCTCGCGCTCCTACCTGCTCGAGCGCGCCGACCGGCTGCCCGAGGCGCTCGAAGCGAGTCAGCGGGCGCTCGAGCAGCGCCCCCACTACCAACCGGCCGTGCTGCAACACGCCGGCTTGTTGGCCGAGACCGACCGGCTGGACCAGGCCATCGCGCTGCTCACCGACACCGCGGCGCAGATCGAGAGCATGGACGTGCTGCAGCTGCTCGCCTACCTGCGCAGCGAAGCGGGCGACCACGGTGGCGTGCTCGAAGCGATGGAGGCGCTGATCGCGCACGCCCCGCTGATCGAGCCGGCCGTGCGGGAATGGGCCCATGGTCGTCAGGCGTCGGCCGCCTACCTGGCGGGGGACGTGGCGACAGCGGTCGAGCACGCCAAGGCCGCCAAGGGACCGTTCATGGAGCGCATGGCCGAGCTCGATGCGGGCGATCCACAGTTGCAGCGCCACGAGCTGGCGATGGGCTTCGTGCGCCAGCACCACGTCACCTGCGGACCGGCCACGCTGGCCTCGATCGCGCGCTACTGGCAGCAGCCGGTCGACCAGGCGGAGCTGGCGGAGGAGATCTGCTACGGCGGCACCTACGACCACGGCGAGCGCGGCTGGGCCGAGCGCAGCGGGTACGTGGCGCGCGAGTTCACGGTCACCATCGCGGCAGCGCGCCAGCTGTTGGACCGCGGGGTGCCGTTCACGCTGACCACACTCGAGCCCACCTCCGGGCACCTGCAGGCGGTCTACGGATACGACGAGCGCCTCCAGACCCTGCTGGTGCGCGACCCCAGCAGCCGCCACTTCGTCGAGTATGGCGGCCAGGAGCTGCTCGACCACTACGGCTCCTCCGGGCCCCGGGGGATGGCGATGGTCACCCGGGCCGAGGCCCCGCGACTGGAGGGTCTGGAGCTGCCCGACGTGGAGCTCTACGACCAGCTCCACGCCCTCAAGTGCGCGCTGCTCGAGCACGATCGCGAGGGCGCCAGCACCGCCCTGCAAGCGCTGCGCGCGCTCGACCCCGACCACCGCATCACGATCGAAGGCATCCTCGAGCTCGCGCGCTACGACGGCGACCGCGCCGAGCAGCTCCGCTGCCACGACCGCATGCTCGCGCTCTTCCCCGACGACAACCGCATCGCCTACGCCAAGCTCGGCGTGGTGCGGGACCTGGCCGACCACGGGGCCGTGCTCGCGCTGCTGAAGGAGTGGGCGGAGGGACCGGAGCGCGGGCACCCGGCACTGCTGAGCGCCTACGCCGAGGAGATCCGCCACGACGGCCGGCTGCAGCGCGAGACCCACCACTACCTGCAGCGCGCCCTGCGCTCCCAGCCCCTCGACTCCCTCTTCCACCATCAGCTGGCGGACGTGCTCTGGGGCGAGGGCGAGCTCCCGCGGGCGCTCGCGCTCTACCGCTTTGCGGCCTGCCTCAACGAGGTCAACGAGCACTTCGCCTCCGAATATTTCCGCGCAGCCCGGCTGCTCAAGCAGACCGACGTGGCCCTGGCCTTCCTGCGGCGCCGGGCGGACACGCTGGGGGAGAAGTCTGGGGCCGCGCCGATCACCTACTTCGACGCGTGCGAGGACCTCTCGCGCGAAGACGAGGGCTTCGCCGCCCTCGAACGCTCGATCTCGGCACGAGCGGACGACGGCGAGCTGCTGCTCTTTGCCGCCGAGAAGTACGCGCGCTACGGGCGCTTCGAGCGCTGCGACGCGCTGCTGGCGCAGGCCGAGGGGTGCAGCCACCGGGTGCAGTGGCTGATCGCGCGCGCGCGCATCGAGCCCCTGCGCGACCGGCCCGCCGACACGGAGCCGCTGTGGCGGGAGGTGGTGGAGAAGCGCCCGCTCGACCTGGAGGGACACGCCCAGCTCGCGCGCCGGCTGCTCGAGGCCCACGGTCCCGACGTTGCCGCGGCGCACCTGCGGGCCGCCGCCGAACGCTTCCCCCACCACTTCGGGCTGGCGCGCATGCTGGCCCAGCGGCTGGTGGACACACACCACCCCGAGGCGGAGGGGGCCCTGCGGCGGATGGTCGAGACCGCACCCACCGATGCCTGGGCGCGCCGCGAGCTGGCGGTCTTTCTGATCGACGAGGGCAAGCACGACGCCGCGCGCGACGAGCTCGAGCGTGCGCGTGAGCTCGATGACCGGGCGCCGGCGCTGCATGCGATCACCGGCATGCACGCGCGCATCCAGGGGGACCTGCCGGCCGCGCGCAAGGCGCTGCGTCGCGCGATCGAGCTCGACGTCGACAACACCTTCGCGATCGCGCAGCTGCTGCTGGCGTGCGAGACGCTGGACGACAAGCGCGCGGCCCTGTGGCAGGTCGAGGCGGAGCTGGTCCGGCAGACGACCAACGGTGACGGCCTACTGGAGTTCCGCGCCTACGCACGCACGCACCTGGGCGCGAGCGAGGCGATGGAGGTGCTGCGCGCCGCCCACGAGGCGCGCAAGGACCTCCCGCAGGCCTGGTATGCCCTCTCCGCGGAGCTGATCGCCCAGGGCGAGCTGGAGCCGGCGCGGGCGCTCACCGCGGAGGCCCTGGAGCGCTTCGCCTCGAGCGAGTCCCTGTGGCTGCAGCTCGCGGAGGTCTGCGAGCTGCTCGGCGATCGCGAGGCCCAAGAGCGGGCGCTGCTGCGCGCGATGGAGGTGGCACCGAGCTCGACGGACGCGGGTCGGTCCCTCGGGCTCGAGTATCGCGACCGGGGAACGCCGGAGCGGGGTGTGCCGATCCTACGGCGGATGGTGGCCAAGCGACCCATGCACGCGCTCAACCACGGCGTGCTCGGCGAGCTCCTGTGGCAATCGGGCGAGCGCGAGGAGGCGCTCGCCTGTGTGAAGCGCGCGGTGGAGCTCGATCCGGACTACGACTGGGCCTGGAGCGCCGTCGGTCGGTTCGCCCGCGAGCTCGACCAGGAGGACCCCAGCCGCGAGCTGGCCAAGCGCCACAGCGAGCAGCGCCCCGGCAGCGTCGCGGCCTGGCTGCTGCTGGCCCGCGTGTGCGCCGACGACGACTCGCCCGAGGAGTGCCTGTCGGCGATCGAACACGCCATCGCGCTATCGCCCCGCGCAGTCGAGGCACACGACCTGAAGGCGGAGGTGCTGGCCCACCACGAGCGCTACGGCGAAGCGCTGGAGGCGGCGCAGCCGCCCTGGGGCGGCCCACGACCGCACAATCTGGAGGGCCGGCGCGCCTGGGTCCTGGCGCGCCGCGGCGACATCGAGGACGCCATCGCCGCGATGCGCGCAGTGCTCTCGGACCACCCGGACTACGGCTGGGGCTGGCGCCGCCTGATGGACTGGTGCGAGGACGCCCGCGACGTGAAGGGGAGCGTCGAGGCGGGGCGTGCACTGCTCCAGCTCGAGCCCCACGACGCCACCGCCCACGGCTACCTGGCCGCGGCGCTGCTGGCAGACGGCGACCGGGACGAGGCCAAGGCGCTCATGCTGCGAGCGAGCGAGCTCGACCCGAGCTACAACTACGCCTCCGTCCACGTCTTCGACATGGGCCTGGAGGACGGGGAGCTCGACGCCTGCGCGGCCGCGATGGAGCGGCTCGACCGCCACGGCGACTCGGTGCCGGAGGAAGTGCACGCCCGCGGTGTGATGCTGGAGACCGCGCGGGGCGACGGCGAAGCTGCGGAGGTCCGCTTCCGCGCCCTGTGCGCGGCCCCCTTCGGCAACGCCGACATCCAGCAGCAGGCCCTCGACGCGATGGTCGGTGCCGGCCTCACGCGAACGATGAAGCGCATCTTCCACGATGTGCTCACCGACTCGGACGCGGCGCCCGAGAGCGGCGGAGCGTGGGTGCTCCACCACCTGGGCAAGTGGCGCTTCCGACGTGCGCTCTGGGGCGCGCTGCGGCTACGCCTGGGCCCCGCCGGGCTCGCGCTGGTCAGCAATCTGATCACGGAAGCGGGCCGCAACGTCTGGGTCGGGAGCCTGCAGTCCTGGCTGTGGGCCTTCCGCAGCAAGCTTCGACGCGACACGGGGCTCTGGGGCGCGGTCGGCTACGCCCTGCTGCGCGCGGACCTGAACAGCTGCGTGCGCTGGATGCGCGACTGGCGCGCCCGCCCCGACGCCGCCGCCTGGATGATCAACATGCCGGCCCTGGCCCACGAGCTGATGGGTCGGTTCGACAGGGCGCTGCCCCTGCGCGTGCACGGCCTCGCCCTTCCGCCCGATCACAGCGAGGCGAACCACTGCATCTGGGCGGCCTTCGGGCACGCGCTCGAGCGCGACGTCGACGCCGCCCGTGCCGCCCTCGAGCGTGCCAAGCCGCTCGCGCTGAAGGACGAGCTCGAGGCGATCAGGCGCATGACGGAGGAGCTCGTGGCCTTCTGGACCGACCCCGACCGTGACCCCCTCGAGGCCCACGGCAACATCCACCACCACCGCCGCGTCGCGATGCAGGAAGTCGACGACCCGCGGGCGCTCCAGCACGCCGCCACCGCCGCGGGGCGCAGGGCGCTCGCGCGCCTGCCGTTCTGGAAGCGCATCGGCTTCTGGATGCGCGGCTAGTGCTCTGGTCAGAGGACTAGAGCCCATCTGATGGCCTCTAGAGCTTCGTGAGCTTGCGGGCGCCACGCGCGTTGCGCGGAGGGAAGTGCTGGATCGCGAAGTCGACCACCGCCAGGCAAGCCTGGGTGAGGTCCTGCTTGCGCCCCCCCTGGATCCAGCGCCGCATCGCGGCGGCGTTGCCACCCACCACCAGGGCGGCGAGCATGTGACCATAGAGATCGGTCTCGGTGGGCACTCCGGCATCCGCGGCCAGCCCCTGGGCGATCACGTCCTCGAACTTGTGGCCCACGTCGAGCAAGCCCATGGCCAGCGTCGGCACGCTCTGCACGAACTTCAGGTGCAGCGCGTAGGCGCGCGTGTCCTCGAGCCCACGGGCCGAGTCCAGCACGTGCTGGCGCCAGCAGCTGAGCGTGTCCAGCTCCCGGTCCGGATCGTCGATCATGGTGCGAAAGCGCTCGAGGTTGTCGTAGTAGCCCGCGAGGGCGAGCTGCTGCTTGGTCTCGAAGTAGCGCAGCACGGTGCGGATCGAGACCTCGGCCTCGTCCGCGACCTGATCGAGCGTGGTGGCCTCGTAGCCCTGCTTGCGGAAGAGCCGCTCGGCGACCTCCGTCAGCTCGGCCCGCGTACGCGCCTTCTTGCGCTCCCTGAGGGAACCGGTCTTGGGGAGGCGCTCACTCCTGGCGGCCATCCGGGCGACCCTACCCTCGCTGTAATTCGACAGCAAGGGCCGCGGACCCGCGGTACGCACCGCGCACCCGCAGCGGGTCACACCGGGCTGAAGCAAACGACCGAGTAGGCCACCGACTTGCTCGTCCCGGGGTTGTGGTAGCCGTGCTTCTGGTCGCCGCGGAAGACGACGACGTCGCCTGGTGCAAGCTCCCAGCTCGCGCCGGCCACCGAGAGCTCGATCCGACCGCTCTCGCAGGTCAGGTATTCGCGCGTTCCCGGCGTGTGTGGCACCCCGGTCATGCGGGCCCCCGCGCGCAGCTCCATCCGCTCGAGCTCGAGCCCCGCGATCGCCTCGGGCAGGAGCTTGCGGACCAGGACCTTGCCGCGCTTGCGGACCGGCAGCTCGGTTGCGCGGTAGAGCTTGCCGACCGCCTTGGGCGGCCCGAGTAGCTCCTCGAGACGCACGTTGAGCGCCGCGGCGACCTTGACCAGCACGGCCAGGGTCGGATTCGCCCCTCCCGACTCCAGGTTCGTCCACGTCGGCCGCGGGATCCCGGCGAGCTTGGCGATCTGCTGCTGGGACAGGCCGCGGGACTCGCGCTGCTGCCGAATGTTGTCACCCATGTGGCGCGCGACGTCGTCGTCCATGGTCGATACGATGGCGCTTGGCCAACCTGTTAGCAACCCTGCCACTTTGATGACCTTCCCGATCCATGGTGAGAGTGAGAGGAGGCACCGCCATGGAAGGAAGATCGCTGAAGGACGGGAGTGTGTTGATCACAGGCGGGTCGCGGGGGCTCGGCCGCGCCCTCGCGCTCGAGCTGGCCCGCCGGGGTGCACGCCTCGCGCTCGTCGCACGGCACGCGAACGCGCTCGACGACGTGGTCGCCGAGATCGGCGCGATCGGCGCGGAGGCCCACGCGATCGTCGGCGACGTCGGCGACAAACACGACATCCACCCCATCGCCCACGAGGCCGCCGCACTGCTCGGGCCGATCGACGTGCTGATCAACGGTGCCAGCACGCTCGGCCCCACACCCATGCCGCTACTGCTCGACACCGAGTGCGAAGACCTGGAGCGTGTGATGGAGGTGAACCTGCTGGGCCCCTTTCGGCTCACCAAGCTGATCGCCGGCAACATGGCGCTGCGGGGACGCGGCGTGGTCGTGAACGTGAGCTCCGACGCGGCCGTCGAGGCCTACCCGGGCTGGGGCAGCTACGGGGTGTCGAAGGCAGCGCTCGACCACCTCACGCGGACCTTCGCGGCCGAGCTGGGCGACGTGGGCGTGCGCTTCTTGAGCATCGATCCCGGCGAGATGGACACGCGCATGCACCGCGATGCCCTTCCCGATGCGGACCCGAGCACGCTCGCGCAACCCGAACAGGTGGCCGCGGTCATGGCAAGCCTGGTCGCAGATGCGAGCACCGCCCCGGGAGGCTCGAGGCACACGGTGCCCGCGCTGCGAGGTGCGCCATGAGCCCCGCGACCGCGCCGCCCCCACGGCGGGACGGCGTCAGGCTGCTCGCGGTCGATGCACGGACCGGACGCCACCGCGACCATCCCTTCACCGCGCTGCCGGAGCTGCTCGAACCAGGGGACCTTCTCGTGCTGAACGACGCCGCCACCCTGCCCGCGTCCCTGGCCGGGCACGCCCCCGATGGCTCGACGGTAGAGCTGCGCCTGGCGGGCCCGAATGAGGGTCAGGGACGCTTCACCGGCGTGCTCCACGGTGCCGGCGACTGGCGCCTGCGGACCGAGGACCGCCCTGCCCCACCCCGGCTCCCGGTGGGCGCGGAGCTCACCTTCGACGGTCTGCGCGCGCGCATCCTCGAGCGTCTCTCGACTTCGAGCCGGCTCTACCGCGTCGAGCTCGTGCCGTCGCGCGGCAGCCTGCTCGCCGCCCTGTATCGGGCGGCGCGGCCCGTGCAGTACTCCTACCTGACTCGACCGCTCGATCTGTGGTCGGTCCAGACGCGCTTCGCCGGCAGGCCGTGGTCGGTCGAGATGCCCTCGGCTGGCCGACCGCTGACATGGCGGGCGCTGCTGTCGCTGCGCGCGCGCGCGATCGGGCTCACGCAGGTGACCCACGCCGCGGGCCTCAGCTCCACGGGCGACGCGGTTCTCGACGCCGCGCTGCCCCTGGCAGAGCGCTACGAGGTCGGTGCCGATGCCGCCGAGTCCATCGTCCGCGCGCGCTCACGCGGGGGTCGCGTGATCGCGATGGGCACCACGGTGGCGCGTGCAGTCGAAGGCGCCGCGCTCTGCGCCGGCGGCGTGCTGGCGGCGAGCCGCGGCACGACCGACCTGATCCTCGATGCGTCCCTCAGCCCGCGCTGGATCGACGGCATCGTCACGGGCGTGCACAGTCCCGGCGAGAGCCACTTTGAGCTTCTCGCCGCCTTCGCGCCGCGTGCCGTGCTCGAGGACGCGGTCGAGCACGCACGCTCGGCGGGCTATCTCAACCACGAGTTCGGAGACGCGATGCTGATCGCGCCCGGGCTCGACCGAACGGAGCGCTCCAGGGCGGCCTAGCGCGACCAAGTCTGCGGCACTCCAGGAAAAAATCGCACCTGTGACGCTACGTTCACGGCCGCAGGGGTCCCCATCCGAGGCGCCCACCGGACGCGGGCCTGCAATTGGAGTAAATTGGGCGTCAGGGTGCAGTGTTTGTCGCGTTCTAGCTTGCTCTTGATGGCGGTGCTGCTGTGGGATCTGGTCGGCTGCAACGGGCCCGATGCGAGCCTGCTGCGGCCACGGCCGAACCGTGACGCCGGTCCGACCGAGGACGCGGGCGGCATCGATCGCGAGCTCGACGGTGGCATGGCGGGCCCACCCGTGATCCCGATCGACCCGACCCAGGTCGATGGCCCCACCGAGTCGATCGATTGCATGTCGGACGGTGAGTTCACCGTCTGCACCCGCCCCCACGCAGAGACCACCTGCGTGGGCGACGACTGCCTGATCGTCCAGTGCCTCGGCGACTGGCTGGACTGCGACGGCGAGGGCGACAACGGCTGCGAAACCACCCTTCTGACCGTCGATCATTGCGGGCGCTGCGGCTCTCGCTGCGCCCTGTCGAACGTGGTGGAGCACAGCTGCGACGAGGTCGAGGGCGCCGCGCGCTGCTCGATCGACCACAGCTGCAAGGAAGAGGGCTGCATGGAGCAGGCACCCGAGCTGGGTTGCAAGCCGGACTTCGGCGACTGCGACGGCGATCCCGCCAACGGCTGCGAGACGGCCCTCGAGACGATCGACGACTGCGGCTCCTGCGGTCGCAGCTGCGAGGTCGACAACACCGTGGTGGCCTGCGAGGAAGCCCGCTGCATCACTGTCGGCTGCGCGCCCGGATTCGGGACCTGCGGCGGCGACGTGTGCAACTCGCTCGCCAGCGACGCGATGAACTGCGGCGAGTGCGACAACGAGTGCCCCGCGGGGGCGGACATGTGCGCGGGCGGGCGCTGCACCGGCCTGGTCTGCGACGACGGAACCGCGGACTGCAACGAGACCCCCGGCGACCTCTGCGAGGCGGACCTCTCCGGCGTCGAGCACTGCGGGACCTGCGGCAACACGTGCCCGGGCGCCGACAACGCGTCTCCGGTCTGCACGGGCAGCACCTGCGACATCGAGTGCAACCCCGGCTTCGCCGACTGCAACAGCGACATGGACGACGGCTGCGAGGTCGACCTCGACGCGCTCGCCAACTGCGGGAGCTGCACGACGGATTGCGGCGGGCTGCCGCACGTGCAGAGCGCGAGCTGTAACGGCGAGACCTGCGTGGACCTGACCTGCGAGGACGGCTGGGACGACTGCAACGGCGATCCACTGGATGGCTGCGAGCAACCGCTGAACACGAACACCGACTGCGGCGCCTGCGGGCGCAGCTGCACGGCCGCCCAGGGCGAGGCCAGCTGCGCCACCGGCAGCTGCGAAGTCACCTCCTGTGAGCCCGGCTGGGAGGACTGCAACGGGGAGCTGGACGACGGCTGCGAGGCCGATCTGGGCCAGGAGCCCAACTGCGGTGGCTGCGGAATCGAGTGCGGCGGCGGCAGCACCTGCACCAATGGCGGCTGCGCCTGTGAGACCGACGCGGGCTGCGCGATCGGCTCCTGCTGCAACGGCAGCTGCATCGACACCGTCGCCGAGTGCCGTTTCTGGCCATGCATCCCTGGTGCCAACCGCGACTTCAACAACTGCGGCGGCTGCGGCATCGCCTGCATCCCCTTCGTCCACCAGGGCTGCTGCGGGTTTCTATAGTCGGATCTTCGCCCCGACCCCGGGGAAGGGTCACGCGGCCCGAGGCGCCGTACACGGCGCGGAATGACTTTTTCACCGGCCTGCTAGACTCGGGGCGGCTGCGATGCATGTGCGCTTCTATCTAGCGGATCAGAATCCCCATCGGGACCGGTCGATGGGGATCACGGTCTACACGGACGACCTGCTGCGCGAGCTGGCGGGGCGGCCGGGGGTGGAGCTGTCGGCGCTGTGTTCGCGGAGCTCCTATCGGCCCCAGGCGTCGGTGCGGCAGCACACGTTGCCGTTTGCGACCGACCGCATGGCGGGGCGGCTAGTCGCCGACCACGGCGCGGCGCTGGCCGCGCGGCATGCCGACCTGTGGCACTTCCCCAAGGGGCACCTGCCGGCCATCAAGCCGCGGCGCCCCTGCGTCGGCACGATTCACGACACCATCGTCCTGCACTATGCCGAGCGCTACCCCGAGACGCGCTCGGCGCTCGCCTTCGCCTACTGGCGGCGCGTCCTTCTCGCCTCCCTGTCACGCTTCGACCGCATATGCACCGTGTCGGAGACCGCGCGCGGCCAGATCGAGGCGATCTGCGCGCGCGAAGACATCGATCCGCCTCCGATCGACGTCACCTACGAGGGCGCGCGCTGGGAAGAGCACGCTGGCGAGGTGCGCGAGCGCTCCGGGGACCACCCCTACGTGCTGCACCTGGGCTCGGCCCTGCCCCACAAGCGCACCGCCACCCTGCTGCAGCGCTGGCGTGAGCTGCAACGCCGCGGCGTCGAGCTTCCGCCGCTGCGCATCGTGGGACGGCTGACTCCGGAGTGCAGCACGCTGGCCGATGCCGTGCCGGGTGTGCACGTCGAGGGGCGGGCCGACGGCGACGCCCTCCAGGCCATCATCGCGGGTGCGCTCGCGCTGCTGCTGCCCTCCGAGATCGAGGGCTTCGGACTGCCGGCGCTCGAAGCCTTCTACCTGGGCACCCCGGTGGTCTTCACCCGTGGCACGGCGGTCCAGGAAGTACTCTCCGAATTTCCCGCCGGCGCCTTCGAGCTGTCCGATGCGGACGGCCTGCGCGATGCGGTCGACGCCGCGCTCGCCCTGCCACCGGCGCGCGTCGCCGAGATCGCGGCCGCGCTGCGGCAGCGCTTCTCCTGGGCACGCTGCGCCGACCGCACGCTCGAGAGCTATCGCGCTGCCCTCACCTAGCGTCCATCTCGATGGACGCTAGAGCACGCTGCGCGGGATGATGCGTCGCCAGATCAGTCCCATGCGCTTCCAGATGCCCCCGTGGGTGTCGGGGTTGTCGGCGAGCGTGACGCGCCAGGCGTTTTCCGGCTCGATCTCCTTGCGCAGCTGTCCCAGCACCTCCTGCGCGGCGGGCCCCGAGGGGATGATGGTGACGCACTCCGTGTTGAGGTTCGCGCTGCGGGGGTCGAGGTTGAAGGTGCCGACCACTAGCAGCTCGCCGTCGATCACCATGCTCTTCGCGTGGATCGCGAAGATCGGCTCGTGCTCGATCTGCTCGGTCAGGGCGCTCCTCATCATCGTCTTGCGCAGCTCCGCGTCCGGGCGCCACTCGTAGATCTCCACGCCCGTCCCGAGCAGCAGCTCCCGGTCCCTCTGGTAGCCGCTGAAGGCTTCCATGTTGTCGGTCGACGCCAGGCTGTTGGTCAGAATCCGCACCTTGACCCCGCGCGCCACGGCGTCGCGGAAGAGCTTGCGGCCGACCTCGGTCGTCACCAGGTACGGCGTCTGGATGAAGATCTCCCTGCGCGCCTGGCCGATCAGCTCCGCAAGCACCTCGGTGCTCGCGCCACCGCCACCCAGCCCCTCTTCGCCGTCGTTCTTGCCGGGCGCATCGGAGACGAAGCGCACATCGCGTACCCAGTGCAGCCCGCCCTCCGCGCGGATGCGATCGAAGGTCGCCGGCAGGTCTGCGATGCGCTTGCGCACCTGGGGCCAGAAGTTCTCCGGGTTGCAGGCGTAGCTGTGCAGCGCGCGGCTGGCCCCCGCCACGTCGGGTGCGTCCTGGCCTTCCAGCAGCTCCGAGACCCCCATCGACAGCTCGTCCCCCCAGAAGCGGTCGAAGGAGGCCTGCACCAGCCCCGCGGCCTGACCGATCAGCAACACGTCCCGATCGCGGAAGTTGTATTCGTGATCGAAGTCGAAGTACTCGTCGGCGACGTTGCGCCCGCCGGTGATCACTGCCGCCCCGTCGACGATGAACGTCTTGTTGTGCATCCGCTGATTGACGCCGCGGAAGTCGGTGGCGGCATTGGTGAGCGCGTCCCCGATCGACTTGCCGATGTTCAGGTTCGGGTTGTAGACGCGGATGCTGACGTTGGGGTGGGCGTCGAGCGCGTGCAGGTCGAGCTCCTCGGCCTCCACCAGCAGGTCGTCCACCAGAACCCGCACACGGACGCCGCGCTCGGCCGCGCGCAGCAGGTAGTCGGTGGCGATCTTGCCGACGTTGTCGGCCGAGAAGATGAAGTACTGGGCATCGATGCTGCGCTCCGCCGCCTCCGACAACCACGCGCGCGTCACCATCGCGCCGGAGCCCGAGTCGAGCACGTAGACGCCGGTCTCCTGCTCCAGGCGCGGCCGCAAGGGCTCGAGCGCGTCCGAGAGTCGTGGGGAGGGCGCGCGCTTCAGATTCTTGCAGTGGTCCACGCCATCGAACTTCGCCAGCGGCGCGTCGCCCGAGCACGCGAGCACGGCGACCAGACCGAGCGCGCAGGGGAGTATGCCCGCGCGACTGTTGCGACCCTGGAACGCTCCATCCCGGGCGCTGGACTGGCGGTCCACGCGACCGGGTTCCACGATCGCCTCGCCATGCTCGAGATCCAGAGGAGCGTCCACGTGGGGACTCGCGCTCGGGACAGAGCCCGTGCCCTCGCTTTCTGCGAGTTGCTCGGCTTCAAGACGCACTCGGACACCGGCTTCGAGAAGGGGCACCCCGTGATCATGGAACACCCCTGCGGCGTCGTCATCAACATCCTGGGGCCGAGCGACCAGCGGGATGGCCCCAACGGGCTGGCGGTGCCACCCCGCCGGCTCGGTCCGCGTCAGCGCCCCCCTTTTGGTGACGCGCACCGATGGCGTAGGCTCGCGGGCATGCCTTCCCCAAGCTTCCCCGAGCCGCCGCCCGCCATCGATCCCACGCCGATCGCGCACGTGGACGCCGCCGCCGCGCGCCTTCACGACAAGCGTGCGGAATGGCTTACCGTCGACGTACCGGAGCGCGTGCGCATCCTCGAGCGGCTGCTGGCTGACACCCGCGCCGAGGCGGAAGCCTGGGTGGCGACGATGTGCAAGCTCAAGGGCATCGACCCCGAGTCGGCCCTGTGCGGCGAGGAGTGGCTCTCCGGTCCGGCCGCCACCGTGCGCAACATCCGGCTGCTGATCGAGAACCTGCGCGAGAACGGGCAGCGCAGACCGCCGTCGGTCAGCACGCGCCCAAGCGGGCAGAAGGTCGTGCGCGTGCTGCCGGATGGGGTGCGAGACAAGCTGCTCTTCGGTGGCTTCACCGCCGACGTGTGGATCGAGCCGGGCAAGGAGGCGACGCAGGGCCGCATCTATCGCGAGCCCAAGGGCGAGCCCAAGCTGGCGCTGGTGCTCGGCGCAGGCAACATCTCCTCGATCCCGCCGATGGACGTCCTCTACAAGCTCTTCGCCGAGGACGAGGTCGTGATCCTGAAGATGAACCCGGTCAACGAGGTGGTGGGCCCTCACCTGGAGAAGGCATTCGCCACCCTGATCGAGCGCGGCTTCCTGTCGATCGTCTACGGGGGCGCCGACGTGGGCGCCCACCTGGCGAGCCACGACCAGGTGGACACGCTGCACGTGACCGGGTCCAACCGCACCTACGACGCCATCGTGTGGGGCGGCGACCCGCAGGAGCAGGAACGCCGCAAGGCCGCGAATGATCCGATCAACACGCGCCCCTTCACCGCCGAGCTCGGCGCCGTCACGCCGATCCTGGTCATCCCTGGCGACTGGAACGAGAAGCAGCTGCTCTTCCAGGCGCGGCACGTGGCCGCCATGGTCGCCCACAACGGCAGCTTCAACTGCAACGCCGGCAAGGTGCTGGTGACGGCGAAGGGCTGGAACCTGCGCGAGCGCTTCCTGAAGGCGGTGCACGAGGCCATGGGTAGGACGCCGCCGCGCAAGGCCTACTACCCGGGCGCAGCCGACCGCTACCAGGCCTTCCTCGACAACTACCCGCAGGCCGTCGCCCTGGGGGAGGATGGGCCCGACATCGTGCCCTGGACCGCCATCCCGGACGTGCCTCCGGAGCAGGGGCAGTACGCGCTGTCGAACGAGGCCTTCTGCGGCGTGCTCGCCGAAGTCGCGCTCGAGGCGACGACGCCGGCCGAGATGCTGCAGGCCGGCGTGCACTTCGCCAATGAGCGCTGCTTCGGGACCCTCTCCTGCTGCATGCTGATCGACGAGCGCACCCAGAAGCAGCACGCGACCGAGCTCGACGCGGCGATCGAGGGGCTGCACTACGGTGGCATCGGCATCAACGCCTGGCCCGGGATGATCTACGCCTTCTGCTCCACCACCTGGGGCGCTTTCCCCGGACACCCGCCCACCGACATCTCTTCCGGGACGGGCGTGGTCCACAATACCTTCCTGCTCGACCATCCCCAGAAATCGGTGGTGCGCAGCGCCTTCGTGCCACCGATGACGCCGGCTTACTTTGCCGACCACGCCACATTGAAGGCGCTGGGCAAGGGGCTGGTCGAGATGGAGGCCAAGCCGGGTGCGGGTGCGCTGCTCGGTCTGGCCTGGGCCGGGATGCGCGGCTGAAAGGCACCGCGTCGCTGGCGGCACGCCTACGAGCAGCGCCACAAGCCGCCCGTCCCTCGCGATTTGCCTGTCAGTTTGAGATCCACACCCTCCCCGATTCGGGCTTGCAAGGAGGGGACGGCTCCCGCTATGCCCGAACCATGAGGGTTGGGACGTTGGGAGGGGTCGTCTTGTGCGCGCTGGTCGCGTGCTCGAGCAGCAAGGACGAGAGCGTCGACAACACCATGTCCGGCAGCGACGGACCGGGTGGCGAGCCGGCCGCCAGCGGCGCGGACGACAGCTCCACGGATTCGCCGCGAGACGGCGAGGACCCGGCGCCGGGAGACGCCGGCACGGTCGTGGGCGACACGGGCGGCGGTGATCCCGCGGCGGGAGGCAGCGGAGGCAGTCGGCCCACGCCGCCGCCGACCGACAACGACGCGTCGCCGGACGTCCAGTGCGCCCAACGACCCGTCGAGGGCCCGCCCGACGTGCGCTTCCACCACGTGCACTTCAACACCACCGACCCCGACGCGGACCTGGCCTTCTTCGAGACCTTCCGCGACTCGCCCGTGGTCGACTTCTGCGCCGACGAGGACGCCGACCACGTCACGCGCGCCACGCGCACCGAGCGGGGCTGGTTCCTCTACCACCCGGTGAAGGAGGCGCCCGACGACACGCTGAATACGTACCTCGAGCACGTGGGCTGGATCCATCCCTCACCCGGCGAGGAGCTGGCGCGCCTGGTCGAGCTCGGCGTCACCCTCTATCCCGAGGGGCGCAACCAGTGCCCCGAGGCCGCGGCCGGCACCATGGCCTGCCCCGTGGGACAGGTCCTGACCAACTACTTCTTCTACCTGCAGGCGCCCAGCGGCGCGCGCATCGAGATCGCGCGTGGGCCGGGCCCGGCCGAGTCGGGCTTCGGCCACGTGCACCTGATCCAGGGCGTGGACCTGAACTTCTTCGCCACCGTGAGCGACGGTGCCTACATCGACGGCGCGATCGACTTCGTCAACCACACCGACGTCTCGCTCACCGAAGATATGCTCATGGGCTACGACATCGTCGACACGCGCGGCAAGCCGATCGATCACATCGCCTACAGCACGACCGACTTGCAGGCCGCGCGCGACCGCATCGAGGCCGCGGGCATCACGATCGAGGAGGACATCGCGGAGCGCCCGCTCTACGGCTTCCGCAGCTTCTTCGTGCGCAGCCCCAAGGGCATCTGGGTCGAGATGGTCGAGGACTCGCCCTTTGAGA
>JAPPOT010000281.1 GCA_028817855.1 Myxococcales bacterium | reverse complement strand
AGCCGATCGAGACCACCACCATGCCCAGCAGGGCGCACGAGCGAAGCGCGAGTTGTTCCATGCCGGGTACACGCGCCCGCGGCCGGCGACTTACACCGCTTCGGAGTCTTTCTTGTCCGCTGCGGTCACTCGCGGTCCAAAGGAGACGAATCCCGTGTGCGCGTGAAGAAGCGTCGCAAAAAACGCTCTCGCCGAGCGACATATGAAGGTGGCAGTTCGCTCATGACCCGTGGTGGGCACGCGACTGCACGCCGCGGGACCCCGCGCTGACCCTGCGAGTGCCCGCGGCTGACCCGATCGAGGGGTTAGGCTGAAGATCACGGGGGGTTCCCACGAAGCTCGCAAGATCCTTCCCGTGGCGCGATGGCGATCGCGCCCGCAGGAGAGTGTGGGGGCGCTTGGAGGGAGGCACGATGGCTGGGGCGATGGAGTGCTCGGACGCGAGACCCGGGCGATCGAGCTCCGAGCGGGTGGAGCGAGAGGACGCGCCAGGCGAGTGCGTGGCGGTGCGCTCCGCGCCACCGGTCCCGGCGCCCGTGGACCTGCCGCGTGGCGTGGTCGCGGCGGACCCCGCGATGTTGCGGGTCTACCGGCAAGCCCGGCGCGTCGCCGGCAGCGGTGCGCGCGTGCTGGTGCGGGGTGAGACCGGTACCGGCAAGGAGGCGGTGATGCGGGCGATCCACAGCTGGAGCGAGCGCCCAGGTCGCTGCGTGGTGATCAACTGCGGTGGGCTGCCGCCGAGCCTGATCGAGGCCGAGCTCTTCGGCCACGAGCGCGGCGCCTTCACCGGCGCCGTCCAGCGTCGCAGCGGCGTCTTCGAGCAGGCCGACCACGGCACCCTGTGTCTGGACGAGATCGGCGAGCTGCCGCTGTCGGCCCAGGCTGCGCTGTTGCGCGTGCTCGAGACCGGACGCTTCCACCGCGTCGGCGCGGTCGAGGAGATCGAGGTCGACGTGCGCGTGATCGCGGCCACCCATCGGGATCTCCGCGAGCTGGTCGAGCAGGGGCACTTCCGCGAGGATCTCTACTATCGCCTCGACGCGATCACGCTGAGCCTGCCGCCGCTACGCGAGCGACCACGGGACGTGGAGGTGCTCGCGCGCCACTTCCTCGCGACCGCGCAGCGCACCTGGGGTCATCGGGTCGAGTCGATCTCGCAGGAGGCCATGGCCTGCTTGCTGGCACACGGTTGGCCCGGCAACGTGCGCGAGCTGCGCAATGCGATCGAGTTCGCGACGACGATGCAGGAGCGCGAACACCACGCGCTCCAGGTGAGCGACCTGCCCGCGGCCCTGCGGGCGGGCGCGGCCTGCGAGGAGTCGAGCGAACATCACGGCGCCGCGGCCGGCGACTTCCGGGCCGGCGAGGGCTACCACGAGCAGATGCGCCGCTTCTCGGCGACCCTCCTGCGCGCTGCGCTGCGTCACACGGGCGGTCGCAGCGGCAAGTCCGCGGAGCTGCTTGGTCTGCCCTTGCGAACGTTCCAGCGCAAGCTCAAGGAGCACGGCATCAAGCGCCGGGGGTGAGGCCCTCCGCGTGCGAGTGAGTGAGGCGTTCAGGCGCCAGTGGCTGTGGTCGGTGCCGCACGCCTGTGGCCACCAGTTCACACGCCCCACACTGCGGCACGGGCTCTCGCCGCCAGTATAACTAATTGAAAACACTCATATTCTAAGATTTAGGTCGACCGACCTAAATCTTGGTCCATGGTTTGCACTGGTTGTCCGCAAAGGAGCCAGAGCGACATGGTCCGAACGATCACCCCCCTGTGCCTGCTCGTGTGCGCGCTGCTGCCGGGCGCGCTCGCGGCCCAAGAGGCGCCACCGCAGGCCGAGCCTCTGCGCGCCACGATCGTGCACATCGATGGCAATGACGTCTTCGTCGATGTCGACGCCAGCAGAGCCCAGCCGGGCTCGAGCCTGACCGTCTACCGCCGCGTGGAGGTGCGCCACCCGGTCACGCGCAGGAAGCTGGTCGATCGCTTTCCGATCGGCGTGCTGCGAGTGGAGCGCGCGGGGAGCACGCTGAGCCTTGCGCGGGTCGAGGGCGAGCCCGCCCACGCCTTCGAGGTGGGCGACGCGGCGGAGGCACCCATGTCGGCGCCACCCGCCCAGGGCGCGCAAGCCACGGCGACAACGCCGGCTGCGGCGCCCAAGGCCGCGCCTTCCGCGAAGGCCCCGGCAGCGACAGGCGTGGCGGCCGCGACACAGGGCCTCGATCCCGAGACGCGCGAGCTGCTGCGCTACTTCTACGCCACCCTCGGCAAGCGCCCAACGGAGCGCGTCGCGCTCTACGACGCCTACCTGCGGCGCCACCCGCGCTCGCGCTTCGTGCCCTCGGTCCAGGCCGAGCTGCGCTACCTGAAGGCGCTCACCGCGGCCGGTGCGCCGGCTGCCACCGCGGCGCAGGCCGCGCCCGCGCGCCCGACGCTCGCGAGCGCGATCCGCGTCGATCCGGTCACGCGCGCCCGCGAGGGCCACGCCATCGACTTGGCCGCCGCCCACGATCGTGAGTCCGGGGTGCGCAGCATGATCCTGCACGCGCGCCGTCCGGGCGAGGAGGGCTACCACTCGGTGCCGATGAAGCTCGACGGACGCGGCCACGCGCGGGCCAGCCTGCCCGCCGAGGTCGCCGGCCCCGAGGGGGTCGAGTACTTCGTCGAGGCGGTCGACGCCGAGGGCAAGGTGCAGCCCGTCTTCGCCCACGCCGCGCGGCCCCATCACGCCGCCGGCATCGCCACCGGGGCCGACACCGCCGCGCCGCCCCGCCGCCGCACGCGCGTGCGCTTCAGCAGCGAGCTGGTCAGCTTCGATGGCACCTCGGGCCGCGACTACTTCCTGATCAACGAGGGCGACTTCCTCTACCGCCTGAAGATGGGCCCCCTGCGCGGCGTGCGCATGGGTTACGGCCACTACCGCGGCCAGGGCGGGACCGTCGAGGAGCTGGACGAGCTCGAGCTGGACCCGCAGGAGGCCGGCTTCAGCTACGGCTTCGCCCAGGCCGACCTGGAGCTGAGCGAGCTGATCGGCGCCTCCCTGCGCGCCACCATCGGTCTGGGTCGCCCCGAGCAGGTGGGCGAGCAGCGCGATGGCATGACGGGCGGCTTCCAGCTGCGCACGCGCATCGGCCGCGCCGACGGCACTCACCTGGTGCTGGCGGGCGAGCTCATGCCCGAGATCGGCCAGCGCGCTTACCTCGGCCTCAACTGGGAGGCGATCGAGCGCTTCCCGATGGGTGCCGAGGTCCACGTGACCGACCAGCCGGTCAACTCCGACGAGCTGGCCGTGCGCCTGGTCTACGAGGTCGGCTACCGCTTCAGCGATCGCTTCGCGCTCGCCCTGCGGCCGTCCTATCAGCTTCGCACGATCAAACACGCGGGTCCGGGCATCGGCATGGCCGCGACCTTCGACTGGTGAGGAGACGACCCATGCAACGCCTCTCGATCCTGACGCTTCTCCTGCTCGTGCCCGGCCTGGCGCAGGCCGACCAAGGTGGTGAGCAGAAGCCGGCGACGGCCAAGGCCGCCGAGCCCAAGCCGCGCGCGCCGATTCAGCACCTGCCCATCAACGAGCTCGAGTCGGGAGCGGCGCGCATGCGCTTCGCGATTCCGGAGCCCGACCGTACCGGGACGATCGTGGTGCGCTACGAGGCTTCCGGCGTCCGCGCCGAGGCGCCCGCGCGGCGCACGGCCAGTGGCTACGTCGCCGACCTGCCCGCGCGTGTCGTGCAGCCGCCCGGCTTCAGCTACTGGGTGGTCGAGCGTGCGGGCGACGGCAGTGAGCAGCCGATCTTCGCGAGCGCACAGCAGCCCCACCGCGTGGCCGTCTTTCACAGCGACGCGCGGCGCTCGGAGCTGCGCCGCCTGCGCCAGCGCGGCGGCACGCGCTCGAGCCTGATCGCCGCGGCCGAGTACGTCGACTTCGGCGAGCGCCAACTGCGACAGGGCGACGGCCAGGTGCCCGATCGCTACTACCGCCTGGAGAGCGGCTACGCCTACGCCTTCCTCGCCACGGTCGAGGAGATCGAGCTGCGTGTGGTGCGCGTGCGCGGCGAGGCCGCCGAGCTGCGCGGCCTCGCCCCGGATGACGCGGCGCTGCGCGTCGATCCGGGCATCGACTACGGGCGCGCGGCGATCACGCTGCTCATCGCCGAGGGGATCCGCATGCGCGGATCCGTTCTGCTCGGCGCCTCCCAGGAGGGCTTCGAGTACGGCAGCGGCGGCGCGCTGATCTTCGGCAACCCGCGCGGCCTGCACGTCACCCTGAGCGGTGAGGCCCTCTCGACCCTCGGCTTCACCAGCGGCATGCGCATGGGCTTCCTGGCGGCCGAGCGCGTGCCGATGGGTGCCGGCGTGGAGGTGAGCAACTTCCCCGTCGGCGACGACACGGGCGTGCGGCTGATCTACGACGTGGGCTACGAGCTGATGCCGAGCGCCGTGCTGACTCTGCGCGCGGGCTTCCAGGGCCGCACCTCGGTCACCGGCGGTCCCACGGTTGGCATGGCCTTCCGCTACGGCTTCTGAAGGGACCCCGGAGCGCCGCCACAGGCCGGGCAGTGGGGCCAGCCCTCCTGGCGCGCGCGCTCGGCCAGAGGGCTGTCGCAGCAGCCCTTGCCCTCGCGCGCACGCTCGGCGGCGGCGCGGCGCTCCTGCAGTACGGCCATGATCCCGGCCCGGTCCTCCTCCGAGAGCGTCGCGGCCACGGTCACGGCCTGGGCGGAGCCGCTGATCAGCTTCATGTCGATCTCTTGCGTGCGCGCCAGCGCCTCGTCGACCTCGCGCAGCTCGAAGCAGGTGTCGCCGATCTCGACCTCGTCGCCGATCGAAAGCAGCGCTTCGCGCACCGACTCACCGCCGACGCGCGTGCCGTTCTGGCTCGCCAGGTCGCGCAGCAGGATCGAGCCATCGTCCTGCTCGAGCACGCAGGCGTGCTTGCGCGAGGCCTCCCGGTCCACCAGCTGGATGTCGCACTCGGGGTCGCGCCCGATCAACGTGCGCGCGCCGACCTGGTAGGCGTTGCCCTGGAGCGGTCCGCGCCTTGCGTGGAGCACCTTCATGGCCCCAAGGCTACCACGGGGGCCCGCGCCACCGCCCGATCCTGGCACCGCGCGCGGGCCACCGCTATAAGACGCCCATGGAGCAGGACGAGCGCACGGTGGTCCGGCAGGCGCAGAACGTCGTACAGCAGAGCCTGCGCGAGCACGGGCGCGTGCTGCCGGGTGCGGTGATCCTGGCGCACCACCATCCGGACAGTGGCGAGCCCCTGCCGGCCCCCGCGGCCCTGGCCATGTCCGAAGACAAGCCCTTCGAGGACGAGGCCGCCTTCGAGCTCTTCGTCGGAGGCCTGCGCGCGGAGACGCGGCGGCTCGGCGCGACCGCCATCGCCCTGATCGGCGAGGCCGGGGCGGAGGTGGAAGGCAGTGAGGGCGTGCGCCGGGTGGCGCTGATCCGCATGGAGGATCGCGGCGGCGTCCAGCTGCTCCACGCGCCGATCGAGCCCCAACCCGATGGCGGCGTGCTCGCCGGCGACTTCGTGGCCTCGCCCGAGGCGCCCGACATCCTCGAGCATCCCATCCTGTGAGGTATGCCCGTGGGGGAGGGGGAGACGCTCGACTGCACCGCGGTGGGAGCGCGCTGCGCCGGCGTGCCGGTGTGTCGTTCCCACAGGCCTTCAGCACGCTCTTGATGGACGGGCTGCAGCGCTCGGGCGAGGCGCAGATGGCGCGCATGCGCGAGATCGCCTGGGTGGCAGGCGCGGTGCTCACCGGGGAGCTCGGCGTGGTGCCCGCGTTTGCGCGGGCCGCGCGCTACGCCGGCGAGGTCGAGGCGGAGCTCCGCAAGCGCCGGCGGTTGCTGGAGCAGGCGCGGGAGGCGTACGCCCGCTAGTCGGGTATGTCGCGTGTCGCCCGCGCGCCGCGCGAGGAAGCGTGTGTGGGTGGCTCCAGGGCGTGGCCGGCGGCTTCGACCGCCCGCAGCACGTTGCGTGCGTGGGGCAGGAAGCGCTCGCCGCTCGGCAGCAGGCGCATGCCGCGCGGGGTGCGCTCGAAGAGCCGGGCGCCGAGCTCGTCTTCGAGGGCGCGGATCTGGCGCGTCAGCGGGGGCTGGGAGACGTGCAGGCGCTGGGCCGCGCGGCCCATGTGTTGCTCCTCGGCGACCGCGACGAAGTACCTGATCTGGGCGAGGCTCACGCTTCCAGCATAGCAAAGCCGCTGCGCCCCGCGCCTCCGGGCTCGATACCGAAATGGTATTGGACGCTTGCGCGCTGCTACCGTCATCGTGGGGGCGTGGCGATCGAGCGACTGGGCCCCGATCAGCAAGCGCGCATGCGCCGCGCAGGCGCGGCCGCGGCGGCTACCCTCGCTGCCGTGGGCGGCCAGCTGCGCGCGGGCATGACCACCGCGGAGATCGATCGGCTGGTGCGAGCCGACACCGCGCGCCGGGGTGGCCGGTCCAGTCAGCTCGGCTACCGTGGCTTCCCGGCGGCGGTCTGCACCAGCCGCAACGACGTGGTCTGCCACGGTATCCCGAGCGCCCGCGAGCGGCTGAGGCCGGGTGACATCATCAACGTGGACGTGACCACCGCGCTGGGCGGCTACCACGGCGACACCTCGCGCACCTTCCTGATCGGCGAGCCCGGTCCCGAAGCCAGGCACGTGGTGGAGGTGGCGGCGCGCTGCCTCCAAGCGGGCATCTCTCAGTTGCGCGACGGCGCACGCCTGGGCGACATCGGCGCCGCCATCAGCGAGCTGGCCCGGGCCGAGGGCTGCAGCGTCGTGCGCGACATCGGCGGTCACGGCATCGGCCGGCACATGCACATGCCGCCCCACGTGTCGCACGTGGGGCAGAGCGGCACCGGCGCGCGCCTGCGCGCGGGCATGGCGCTCACGATCGAGCCCATGATCAACCTGGGCGGCGCCGAGGTGGTCGAGCTGGACGACGGCTGGACCATCCGCACCGCCGACGGCAGCCTCTCGGCCCAGTTCGAGCACACCCTGCTCGTCACGCAAAACGGCTGCGAGGTGATGACACCGCAGCCGTTCTGACGTGCTCGCCCCGTGGGGGCTCTCTCTCAGGCGCGCGCTCGCCCCGTGGGGGGCTCTCTGTCAGGTACGCCCGTCCAGCCTCTGGATGCGGCCGGACATGGTGACCTTCTCGTTGTGCTCCTCCGAGCGCAGCTTGAGGAAGTCGCGGCGCGTCCGCGGGCCCGGCACGTTCGCCAGCATGTCGCGGCGGCGCCCGTACTCCTCGTCGGTCTCGTGCTTGAGCTTGAGCTGCGCGGTCGTCAGGAAGTCGTCGTGGCAGCCCTCGATCTCGACGCCCGCGCGGATGTTCTGCAGGCGCGCGGCGTTCTGCCCCAGGATCTTCTCCTTGCGCTGCTGCGTGAGCTCCGGGTAGCCGTAGGTCTCCTGGAACTCGGTCGAGATCTCGAAGGCCCGGAAGGCTTCGATCAGCGGCTGCGGCGAGCCGAACCAAAGGCAGTCGGTGCCCCACACGATGCGGTCCTCGCCGATGTGCTTGAGCAGCTTGCCCCAGTAGTGCATCGCCTCTTCCGGGCGATTCGTCATCAGGTTCGGCCACACGCCGCCGCACTCGGCGTAGACGTGGGTGGTCACTGGCCCGCCCGGGTTGTCCAGGTCACGGCCGTTGGGGCCGATGTTGCTGTCGCGCAGGGACTTGATCAGGCTGTTGACGCCGCGGTCGAGCGGGTACAGCTCCTGAACCGTCTCGTCGTCCTCGTCGTAGGGACCCTCCGGCCAGATGCCGGCGCCCTCGCCCCAGCGCAGGTCGGCGTTGGGATCGAAGCCGGGCATGGTCGATTGACCGGCGCCCAGGCCGTGCTCGAAGCCCGAGTGGTAGATGACCAGACGCGCCTCCGGGAACATGCGCGCCGCCGGGCCCACGTCCTTCGGGTCCGTGTAGGTCGGGCTGAAGCTGTTGAGCGGGAAGCCCTTGTGGATGCAGAAGATGGGCGAGTTCAGCTCCAGGCCGCGCTGGATCATCGTCGGGCCCTCACCCTGGTCGAGCCAGTAACCGCCGTTGGCCAGCGGCGACCAGGGCGGATAGGTCTTCCAGTTGTCGTAGGTGTCCGCGAGCCGGTCCATCATCGCCAGCTGGACGTCGAGCCGGTCGTTGGGCATGACCATCGCGTGGCTGAGCATGCGCCCGGGGAACATCTCCTCGAGCCAGGCGACGCCGTCGATCAGGTCCTCGTTGGTCAGAGCGGCGAAGCCACCCGAGCCCATGCCGCTGGGGCCGAGCGAGTAGGAGATGCCGGACAGGACGCCGATGGTGGTGTCGCTGCCCATGAAGATCTGGTCGACGTACTCCATGCGATCGAAGCAGGCGGAGCCGGTGCAGTTTTCGGTGCGCTCGATCCAGGGGTAGCGCTCGTTGTTGATCATTCCGACGAACTGGCTGAGTCCCGCAGCGCCCAGGGGATTGGTCTCCGGGCTGGCGAAGTGGGACTGCATGTCGATGATCAGCTCCTTGCCGCCGTTGCCGAGCACGCAGCCCGCCCAGTCCTCGTCGTAGGTGGCCTCCTCCGGGATGTCGAAGCCGCCGGTGCTGATGCCGCCATCGGCGCCCGGCCCGGGCATGCCTGCGTCGCCGCCGGCTGGCGTCTCGTTGCCGGCACCGCTGGTGCCGGCGTTGCCCATGCGCTTGTCGCTGCCGGACTTGCCGTCGCTGCAGCCGTTGACCACGTTGATCATGAAGAGCGTGGTGGCCATGCCGCAGGCGCTCGCCATGAACTCGCGGCGGTCGATGCCCTCGCGGCGCGAGACCTCCTCGGCGCGCTCGTTCACCAGCTTGCGGATGAGCTTCTTGCGCGCGCTGTCCGGCCACCAGCCCTCACCGTTGGAGAGCGGACCGCAGGCGATGGGCAGTCGGAGCGGCGGCTCCGGGTCTGTCTTCTTGAGATTCCGTAGCCACGGCAGACGCTTGATCATTCGCAAAACCTCCCGAACTTCGTTTGTGCTGCCGCAATCCTACGCCGTCCAGGCCATCTGGGGGTCAATTGGGCCGCAAAATGGCCGGAGAGGCCGAGCCATGGCTTGATTCCGGGCATCCGGCTGCGCGCTGCGCAGGGGCGATCACGGCCGGGTGGGATCAGGGCTGAGCCATCATGCGTGCCAGCAGGGCAGGCGCGAGGCGGTCCAGCCAGGCCGCGGCCCGGGCCTTGCCGACCCGCACCTCCCCGTGACCAGCCGTGAGGCCGCGGATCGCCGCGCTCGCCATCGCCTCGGCCGAGATCGCGTCTGCCGCGCGTCCGCGCGTCATCGCCGTCTCGACCAGCGGCGGCACCAGCTCCACGACCCGGATGCCTTCCGGCGCGAGCTGGGCGCGTAGGGAGCGCGTCCAGGAGCGCAGCGCGGCCTTCGTCGAGCTGTAGACCGGTACGGCAGGGCGCGGCTGCCGCGCGAGCACCGAGGTGACGTTGACGATTGCAGCCCCCTCGCCATGGCGCAGCAGCGGCAGCGCCAGGACGGTCAGCTGCATCGGCCCCACCAGGTTGACCGCGACCTCGCGGGCGATGCGCTCGCAGTCGATGGCATCGGTGTGCGTGGCGCTCGCCAGCTCCCACTCGAGCTGGATGCCTGCGTTGTTCACGAGCAGGTCGAGCCCGCCGAAATGGGCGTCGGTCTCCTCGACCAGGCCGCGCAGGTCGGACTCGCGGCCGACGTCGCAGAGCACTCCGCTGGCCCCGGGCAGGGATCGCAGGGCGTCATCGAGTCGCGCGCCATCGCGCCCGCAGATCATCACCCGCGCGCCCCGCTCCGCCAGCTGCCGCGCCAGGGCAAGGCCGATGCCCGCCGTGCCACCCGTGATCAGACATCGCTTTCCTTCGAGCTCCATCGCGTCGCCTCCTGTTGATAGGAAGCATGGCCGCGGCAGCTCCGGGCGGGTTGCATCTGGACGCCAGCCGTCAGGACGCAGGCGCCACCGCGCGATTGCCGCGCCGCCCGCGCGGCCGATACCCTCGGCGTGCCGTGTCCCGCCGCATCCACCCCTTCATCGCTGCCGCCCCCGTCGCCTGGCTCGCGGACCACGGTGGCTTGCCCGAGGGCGTGGACGGCGGGCAGTTGCACAGCCCCGACGGTGTGCCGGTCGAGACTCAGCGGCGCTTGCTCGAGGAGGTGGCAGCGCGCGGGGGCGAGGCCGCCCTGTTGACACTGGCGGGCGCCCTGGGTGGCGCCACCGATCAGCCCCTGCTCTTCGTGATGCTCAATTCGCGCTCGGTCGACGACTTCCTCGACAAGGAGCAGCGCTTCAACCGCTTCTTTCACAGCGACCACCGGGTGCGTGTGCTGGAGCGCGCAGAGCGCCGCGTGGTGCTCGAGCACCACGGCGAGCGCGACACGCCGGCCCGTGTCGAGAGTCTCTACGTGCTCGGCATTCACCTGGAGATGTTCGGGCTGCTCGGCTGTCAGGAGCTCTCCTTTGCATTGGCCGACTCGAGCGAGCCGACCCGGCGGTTGCAGCGCGGGACCGGGCTCGAGCTGCCCGCCGGCGGCTGCGCGCGCTGGCGCATCGGCTGGGAACGTTTTACGCCGCGCCGCGAGCCGATGCCGGGACTGGACGAGCTGCTGCTCGCCCAGGCCGCGCCGCGGGACCTGGCCGAGGACGACAGCGTCGCCGGGCGCGTGGAGCGAATCGTCGCCGGCGACCTGGCCCATCGCTGGACCCTCGGCGAGGTGGCGGCCGCGCTGCACACCTCCGGGCGCACCTTGCAGCGCGAGCTCTCCCAGGCCGACACCAGCTTCTCGCGGGTGCTCGACCGCATTCGCGTGCAGAGCGCGGCGCGCATGCTGCGCGATCCGGCCCGCAGCGTCACGGAGGTCGGCTACGTGTGCGGCTTCTCCGACGGCGCCCACTTCAGCCGGCGCTTCAAGGCGCACATGGGCGCGCCACCGGCGAGCTGGCGCAAGGCGCAGCACTGACGGCAGCCTGGCGCGTCGGAGCAAGGCTTTGGCGCCGCGCTGCAAGTGCGCGGCCGCCGCGGCGGACACGCTCCATGCATGTACTGCACAGCATTTCCACTCGCACTTCCCGTCCCCCGCCCCCTGCTCCTGCTGCTCGCCCTGTTGTCCTGGTCGAGCCCGGGCCGCGCCCAGGACTCCCTCGGCGGCACCTTCGTGGTCGGCGTCGATCTGGGCGAGCTGCCGTGGCACGGCTCTTTCAAGCCGGGCATCACCTTCGGCTACCACGTGAGTGACCTGCTCTACGTCGGCGGCATCTATCAGCTTGCGGACTCGATCGAGCGCGACGGGACCTCCTTCAACGCCCAGGCGATTGGGCTCGATGGCCTGACGAGCTCGCGCGAGACCGTCGGGCATCGGGCCATGTTGCACGCGCGCCTGCGGCCCCACAGGCTCGCCCCCTTCGCGACCGTGGGCCTGGTCTACAACGGCGAGGACGTGGAGACGATTCGCTTCGACGCACGCGATCGAACGATCGGCGGGGCCTCCCACAGCGGTGCGCTCACAATCGAGCAGACGCGTCCCGCCGGCATCGCCCTCGGCATCGGTCTGGGCTACGCCTACACCTTCGACCACGGCCTGCAGCTGAGCCTGGAGTGGACGGGCGCGCCGTACGCGCCTGCGCCGCGCCCGCAGCTACGCTTCGACGGCGACCAGCCGCTGCCGCGGGACGCCCAGGCGGCGCTGAGCGAGCGCGTCACACGCGAGTTCCGCGCGAGCGTCTTCAACACCTACCACCTCTTCCACGTGGGCGCGGCCTACGGCTTCTGCGCCGTCCGGGTGCGCACACGCACCGGCAGGCCGCCCTTGGGTCGCAGGGTGACGGAGGGCACCAGCTCCAGCTCGCGCCCGCCCGTGGGCTCGAGCTCGAAGCGCTGGGCGATGGTCGCCAGGGCCAGCACAGCCTCGGTCATGGCGAAGGCGTTGCCAATGCAGATGCGCGGCCCGCCCCCGAAGGGCATGAAGACGTAGCGCGGCAGGCGCTTGTCCAGTCCGTCGAGCCAGCGCTCCGGTCGAAAGGCCTCCGGCTCGGGGAAGTGCTCGGGTTCTCGATGGGTGGCCCATGGCGCGATCCAGATCTGGGTGCCCGCCGCGATCGGGTAGTCGCCGAGCGTCACGTCCTCGGTGGGCTCGCGGCCGATCGACCAGGCGGGCGGGTAGAGGCGCAGCGCCTCGTTCACGACCGCGCGTGTGAACGGTAACCTGGGCAGGTCCGCCATCTCCGGCTCGCGCCCGCCGAGCACGTCGGCGAGCTCCTGCTCGAGGCGGTCCCGTGCATCGGGGTGGTGGCCGAGTAGATGGAAGGCGTAGGTGAGGTTGAGGGCGGTTGTCTCGTGGCCGGCCAGGAAGAGCGTCATGCACTCGTCGCGCAGCTGGGAGTCGGTCATGCGCGTCCCGTCCTCGTCCTGCATCTCCAGCAGCATGTCGAGCAGATCGCCGCGCTCGCTCCCGGCGTCGCGGCCCGCGCCGGCGCGCCGCGCCCGAATGATCTCGAGCAGGATGCGATCCAGCGCTGCGATCTGGCGCCGGAAGCGCCGCGCACCGGGCGTGGGCACGGCGAGGGGCAGCACGATGCCGGAGCCGAAGATGCCGAGGTAGCGGCGCATGATCTCGGCGATGGCGGTCTCCACCCGCCCCGCGTCAGCGTCGGAGATGCCGGAGCCGAAGAGCGCGCGCGCGACGATCCGCAGGGTCAGCGTCATCATGTCGGCGTGAAGGTCGCGCGCCTCGCCATCCGACCAGCCCTCGAGCATCGACTGCGTCTCGGTGACCATCGTGCGCGCGTACTCCGCGATCCGACGCTGGTGAAAGGCTGGCTGCATCAGGCGTCGCTGGCGCTTCCAGAAGTCGCCCTCACTGACCAGCAAGCCATTGCCCACGACCTCGTCCAGGCCGCGGGTGAGCGCGTCCTTGATGTAGAGGTGTTGGTCCTTGAGCAGCACGTGCTCGATCAGCGCCGGGTCGTGGATCAGCACCATGCGCATGCCGAGCAGGGAGAGGTCGGCCACCTGACCGAGCTCGCGGCGGCACTGCAGGGCAAAGCCTGGCGGGTCGCGCAGCATGCTCACGTAGCCGCGCAGCAGGCCCTTCGGGCGTGGTGGCAGGGCGCTCACGATGCGGGTTTCCCACGAACCGTTCAGCCGTGCAAACCGACCGGGGAAGTAGGCTACAGGAGCGGGCCCACGATCGAGCTGATCGCGATCCCGTAGAGCAGGATGCTGGCGCCCAACTGGAGCTGCTTCATCTCCCATTGCTGGCTGATCGCCATGCCGGCGCGCGAGCCCAGCCACACGCACGGCGCCATCGCCACGCCCTTGGCGAACTCGATCAGTACCCCGGTGTCGAACCGGAGCGCGAGCCCCGCCACCAGGACGGGCGTGGTCAGGAAGAAGATCGGCCAGATGAAAGCCCGGTACTGGTCCTTGTTCCAGGTGTGGGCGAGGGCGAAGAGCACGAGCGGCGGGCCACCCATGCCGACCAGGCCCCCCAGGACGCCGCCGAGGCCGCAGGCGAAGTAGCCCCAGCCGCGTGCCACCGCGTCGCGGGGGGCCGGCTGGTAGATCGCGCGCGCGACCAGGACAGCCAGCAGCATACCGCCCACGGCCTGCTTCACGATGGCCTGGCCGGCGTCCACGATCAGCCCCATGGCGTACTGGCCGATGGGGATCCCGACGCAGAGTGCGAGCGCCAGGGGGAGCATGAAGCTCCAGCGGATCTCCCTTCGGACGGTGAAGGTGCCGAGCCCGGTCTGGACGAAGCCCGCGCCGATCAGGATCGCCACGGCCTGCGGCAGAGCCCAACCCGACCAGACGAGCATCGGAATACACAGCAGGCCAAGCCCGAATCCCACTGCCGTCTGCAGCGTGACGCCCAGCGTCAGAATCAGGGCAGCGCCGATGAGGTCGGCATCCAGCACCGAGCGAGCATGCCACACGCATGTGGATCCCGCTGCCGATTCGAGGACTTGGCATCGATTCCCGGCCGCGTGCGCGCGCGCTGAGTTGGGGTTCGACCGGCGCGCGGCTGTATGCCAGTATCCCACGCCGGGGGGACGTCGCAGCCTGTCCACGTGGTGATGCCCAGAGCAGTACACAAGGGGTCTCGATTCCAGTGGCGAGCCTGGTGGCCGGCAGGCCTGCTGCTGGGCGCCTGCACCCTGATCAACGATCCCGACGAGCGCGACGCCTGCGAGCGCTTCGGCGACAGCTGCGATCCCATCGCCGCGTGCGTGAGCGATGGGGCGGACTTCAGCTGCGAGTGTCCCGAGGGGTACCGCGACGTGCACGGCAACGGCACCGAGTGCGAAGACATCGACGAGTGCGAGGAGGGCAGCGATCGATGCCATGCCCTGGCCGAGTGCGCCAACACCGAGGGCGATCACATCTGCGCCTGCCCTGACGGCTACCTGGAGCTGCGCGACGGTGCCGAGTGCGAGGAGATCAACGAGTGCCGCACGGGTCAGCACGACTGCGACGCGGCCAGCCAGGATTGCCGCAACCTGGAAGGCCCCGGCTTCGAGTGCGTGTGCAAGCCCGGTTTCGAGCCGGGCGAGGACGACGCGCGGTGCGTGGACGTGGACGAGTGCGTGGCGGGGCACGACTGCGTGGCGCCGGCCGCCTGTGAGAATCGCCTGGGTGGCTACATGTGCCGGTGCCCGCCCGGGATCGCCCAGGAGGACCTGAGCTCGTGCATGGAGGTCGACCCGTGCAGCCCGGAGGAGAGCGACTGTGGCGATGGCACGCGTTGCGTGGTCGACGGCCTCAGCTATCGCTGCGATTGCCTCGAGGGCTACGACCGCGTCGACGGCAGTCGCTGTGGCGACGTCGACGAGTGTCTGGACGACCCGTGCCAGGATCTGGCCACCTGCGACAACCACCCGGGCGGCTTCACCTGCCAGTGCCCCGGCTACTATTCGGTCGCGGACGATGGCGTCAGCTGCGAGGACCGCCGCGCGGGTTGGAGCACCGCGGTTGGCGGATGGGAACACGCCCAAGTGCTGGTCGACGGGGACGACAACGTCTACCACCTGGGCAGCTTCGTCGGTGGCATCCGCCTGTGCGATGCCAGCCACGCGGCCGCGGGCACGCGCGACGTCTTCATCGTCAAGTACGCGCCGGACCGTAGCTGCGACTGGGTGGCAACCTACGGCGACAGCAGCGTCGACCAATTCATCGACGCCGCGCTCGACCGTGAGGGCAACCTCATCTTCACCTTCGCCTACTACGGCAGCATGGACGTCGGTGGCCGGGCCCTGGATAGCGGCGGGTACCGCGCTCGGGCGGTTGCAAAGCTCGCACCCGACGGTCGCGCGCGCTGGGTGAGCTCCTTCTTCAACGTCGATCCGGAGGACCTCGGCTACAGCGTCGAGCTCGGTGGGCTCGCCGCTGACAGCGAGGGCCACGTGCTGTGGGCTGGACGCAAGGCCTCCGCTGTGGCGCTCGGGACGGCCGAGCACGTGGACCTGGAGGTGTTCGAGGATGACGGACTGCTGGTCAAGCTCGACGCCGACGATGGCCACGTCCTTTGGTCGCAGGACTTCACCGGCATCAACCGCAGCGTGGCGACCAGTGTGGCCGTCGACGCCAGCGACAACGTGCTGGTGGGAGGCACCTTCCATCGCACCGTCACCGTCGCGGGTCAGCAGCTGCTGGGCCCCACCCGATCGGAGGGCCTGGTCGCGAAGTTCGACCCCGCCGGTGAGCTTCAGTGGATCCACCGGCTCAAGGGCGACATCCGCAACGCAGCAGGGGGCGTCGACCTGACCACGACGATCGAGGTGATCAGCGTGGCCGACGGCGATCTGATCGTGAGCGGACCCTTCCGCGGCGAGCTCGACCTGCTCGATCCGCACGAGAGTGTCGACGGGGCACAGGACATCTTCATCGCCCGGCTGGACGGGAGCACCGGGGAGCCGATCCGCGTCTCCACCTTCGGCGGGCGCGGCGACGACCGGCCCGTCGCCCTGGTGCCCGATGGCGCGGGACGCTTCCTCGTGGCGGGCAGGTTCCTCGAGGCGATCGACTTCGGCGATGGTCTGCTGCTGTCTGCCGGCACCGATCTCTTCGCGGCCAGTTTCACCATCGAGGGCGAGCTGCGGTGGTCGCAGCGCTTCGGCGGGGTGGGGCGCGAGCGCTTCCCCAGCGCGGCCGTCGCCGCTGGCGGCGACGTCTACATCAGCGGTGCCTTCGTTCCCCCCATGTCGATCAACGGCGAGGAGCTGCCAGATCCCGGGGGAGATCACGGCCTCTTCCTCCTCCACCTCCGCCCTTGAGATGCGCGTTCTTCCGCCCATCTTTCTGATCCTCTCGGTCGCGCAGGCGGCGGCTTGCAGTCTCATCAACGCGCCGGACGACCCCGCGATGCCCGAGAGCCGGACGAGCTGCGATGGCGGCGCCTGCGAGTCGGACGATCCCTGCGAGGTGTGCGCACCCGAGGCCCGCTGCGCGCGGATCGACGGAGGCGCCGTCTGCACCTGCCCCGAGGACCACGAGGACCCACGTGGAGATGGGACCCGTTGCCATCCGCTGCAGGAGTGCCGTCCCGATGCCGACGACTGCGCCGGTGGGCGCGTGTGCGTCGAGGACGGGGGCGGGGCGAGCTGCCGCTGTCCGGATGGTCACGAGGGAGCGGGCGAAGAGTGCCGGGACGTGGACGAGTGTGCCGAGCGGCTGCACGACTGCTCCCCGGCCGCCCGCTGTGTCAACACCGAGGGCGCCTTTCGCTGCCTGTGCGAGCCGGGGTACCACGACACCCTCGGGGATGGGCGCCAGTGCGACGACGTGGACGAGTGCGCCCAGAGCCCTTCCCCGTGCGTGGCCAACGCCCGCTGCGCGAACCTGGAGGGCAGTTTCGAGTGCACCTGCGTGGAGGGCTACGAGGGCGACGGGGAGAGGAGCTGCGTCGACACGGACGAGTGCGAGAGCGGTGCGCTCAGCTGTCCCGAGCGCTCCATCTGCGAGGATCGACCAGGTCCCGATCGTTGCGCCTGCGACGCCTACTACAGGGACAGGAACGGCGATGGGCGGGTGTGCGACGACGATCGCGTCGCGCACAGCATCTTCTTCCCGTCGGCCGTTCAGGTCTACGACGTGAAGGTGGCCGCACCCCGTGCGCTGCGGAGCGGCGGTGCCGAACGGCTCGTGGTCGCCGGGACCTTCCTCGGCGAGCTCACCGAGTTCTGCAGCGAGGCGCTGCGGAGCGGGCTCAACCGCGACATGTACGTCGCCGTGCTGGACGGCGCCTACAGTTGTCGCTGGGCCCGCCGCCTCGGAACGGTCGGGCCCGATCGGGTCGTCGATCTGGCGATCGATGCCGACGGCAACGTGCTGCTGCTATTGCTGCTGCCAGATAGCCTCGCCGTGGACGACGAGACCCTGGGTGCGGTGGAGTCGCAGAGCTGCCAGTTGCTCAAGCTGGACCCCTCGGGAGCACTCGACTGGGCCCGCCCGTTGCCGTGCGTCCTGCCCGAGACGCAGCTCGACGGCAACCCGCTCGATCGCGGTGGTCACGTGATGGTGGATGCGGAGGGGGAGATCTACACGACCTTCCTGTACGGCGCCGAGTCGACGATCGGGTCCCTCGTGTTGCCCCAGCCGGCCGTCGACTCGATCGCCGTGCTCAAGCTCTCGGCGCACGGCGCCCCGCTGTGGGCGCGCACCTTCCTGCCGGGCTCGAGCACCGACGCGATCGCCTACCTGTGGTCCTTCGACCTCGACGCCGACGGTGACTCCCTGTTGGCCGCGACCTTCACCGGCACCGTGGACTTCGGAGAGGGCATCGCGCGCTCCCTCTGGTTCGAGCCCTACGTGGTGGCGCTCGACGGGCTCGGCAACACGCGCTGGACTCGCGCCTTTCCACCGGGAGACAACCTCTTGCTGAGCGATATCAAGGTGGCCGAGGCTGGCTCGGACGGGCACGTGCTCACCGCGATCCAGACCCCCGGCTCGCACCACACCGAGGTGGTGGTGCGCCAGATCTCGGATCAGGACGGCAGCGATCGCTGGGTCACCCCGATCGGCGCCGGTGAGCTGCTGGACTACGCGATCGCGGGCACGCCCGAGGGCGGCCTGACGCTGGCGGGCAATTTCAGCGGTGAGCCGGAGATCCTCGGGGCGCCCTATCGCGGCGACCTGCTGCAGCAATGGATCTATCTCGCCCGGCTCACACCCGACGGGCGACCGCAGTGGGTTCACAGCTGGCCCAACCCCGGCAACTCGTGGCCGCTGCGCATGGAGGTCTCGCCCACCGGCTCCACGTATCTCACGGGGGTCTACACCCCCGCGGTCGAGTTCGGACCCGACCACGTGGGTCAGATCGGCAACCACTACATGCTCGGGCTCAGGCCCTAGCCCGGACATTTCACCGAGGCGCGCGAAGACGGGCTAGGGGCTGTCCCGGTTGTAGCGCTCGTGGATGCTCAGCGCCCACGGCGCCGCCGTGCCCTCGATGGGGAGGTAGCAGTCTATGTCGCTCCAGTCCGCGTTGGAGTCGAACTGGGGGCCACCGATCCACTGCGGCCAGTCGTTGGAGATCCCGTCGTTGCAGTCGATCTCCGCCATCACGCCGCCCGCCAGGCACTGGCACTTGCCGGTCGTGTCCACGCCGCCGTAGTCGCCGCCACCGCAGGCGATCGGGTCGGTGTCGGGCAACACCGGCTGGCACTCACTGTCGCTGACTCGGTAGAAGCAGGCGTTGCCAGCGCAGTCGCCGCCGGCCCAGCACACCTTCTGGCTGCAGTCGTCGCTCCCGCACAGGCAGAAGGTCGATTCGCAGTCGTACCAGTCGTTGCATGTCTCGCCGGGCTGGCCCGCGCCCACCGGCACGATGAAGCCCCCATCGCACCCGCCCGCGCCCGGGAAGGACGGCGCGGCGATCGCGCCGGCCGTGCGCGGCACCGCAGTGCCGCAGTCGGTCTCCGTGGGCGCAGCGTAGGAGTTGCACCAGTGCAGCGCGCCCGAGATGCAGTCGGACTGATCGTCCAGGCACACGCCGGTCGTGCAGTCGGCGTCGGCGCACCAGCAGTGGTCGAGGCCCTCGCACTGATCGGTGTCCGCGGCGTAGCCGCTGTAGCTGGCGTTGCCGTTCCCGGGGTCGGGGGCGCCGTTGAAGTGGCCGACGTAGCAGCTGTCGCCGTGCTGCCGCTGGCAGTCCGGATCGGCGCCGTCGAGCAACCCGTCCAGATCGTTGTCGCGGCCATCCGCGCACAGGAACTCGGATCCGATCGCGCCCTCGCAGATGCAGCCAGGTCCGCAGAGACTGCCGTCCGGGCGATCGATCAGCTCGGCCGCCTCGCAGGTGTCGTCCAGGTCGAAGGCCGAGTCCCACCACTTGCAGAGCGTCTCCGCCGTGCTCTGGTTCGCGCACTCGCCGGCGTCTGGCCAGCAGATCGTGCTGTGGCACTCGCCATCGAAGCAGCCGCCGACCCCGCTCTCGCACTGGGACGCGCCGCTGGCATCGGAGGCGCCGCACAGCCCGAGGCTGCACTGGCCGCGCACCGGGCGGTCGACCGCGGTGATCCAGAAGTCGCCCGTGCCCGGCTGGCAGTCGGGATCGTCCGAGTCGATCAGCCCGTCGAAGTCATCGTCGACCTGGTTGAAGCAGGCCGCCTCGTGCGGGACCGTGCCTGTGCCATCGTTGTAGCAGGAGGAGATCGGGCTGCCGAGGGTGGCACCCAGGAAGTCGGGAATCGTGCCGTCGCACCAGCCGTCCTCGTCGCCGTTCCAGTACACACACGGTAGGCCCACACATGGCGCCGGGTGGCACTTGAAGGTCTTGCCCTCGGCGTCGCCGTACCAGCAGACGCCGCCGGCCAGGCAGCGGGTCAGGGTCGGCAGGCAGGGCTCGCCGGCCGCGCCCGCGCACGAGCCCTCAGCGTCCGGCGCTGGCTGGAAGCACTCGCGGCTCAGGCACTGGTCGTCTTCCGAGCAGGCCTCGCCCACGCGGCGAGGTACGCAGTTGCCCGCGTCGCAGACGCCGCCGTCGCAGGTCAGCGTGTCGCACAGGGAGCCGGTGTCGACCGCGACGAAGCCGCAGACGTTGTCTGAGCAGCTGGGGCTGCGGGACTCACCCCGGCACGTCGCGGTGTCGGCGCAGACGTCCCCACGCAGCACGACCTCGCCGAACTGGTCGGGGCAGTCGTTGGCCTGCTGGCAGCAGACCTCGCCCGGTTCGCAGCAGCGTTCGTTCTCGGGATTGCACTCCATGGTGCCGACGCAGACCGAGGGGCCGCCTGCGTCCCCCGAGCAATCGTCACCCGGATTCTCGATCAGCACGCAGACCGGGCCGTCGTCGCTCGCCTCGCACTCGTACCCGAAGGCGCAGCCGTTGACTGTGCCTACCTCGCAGGTGGTGCCGCAGGTGCTCGCGCTGTCGCAGGCATAGTCATCGGCGCACGCGGCCGGCACGTCGCCCACGCAGGTGCCGGTGCCGTCGCACAGCCGCGCCGGCACGATCTCGGAGCCCTCGCACAGCGGCTCGGCGCACACGACGGCGTCGCAGCCGAAGTGATCGGTGTCGGAGGCCACGAATGCGCTTCCGCAGACGTGGTCGATGCAGGTCGGCTCCTCCACGCTGCCCCAGCAGCTGCTCGGATCCACGCAGCCGCGTTCGTTCGAGTACGTGGCGGGGCACTCGTCCGGTGTCGCGCAGCAATCCTGTCCGGCTGGGCAGCAGACCTCGGCGCCCTCGCCACACCACAGCCCGTCGCCACACTCGTCGCGGCCGGGGTTGCACGAGTCGCCCAGGCCCCCGGGCGTGGGCGTCGGATCCGGCGTGTCCGGCACCGATGCGTCGTCCTCCTCGACCGCGGGATCGGCGTCGCGCGTGGTCGCGTCGCGACCCTCCACCGTGATGTGCGGTGCCTCCTCGGTGCTGGCGTCCATGTCGCGACCGGGCGGACCTGCGGTGTCGCCCTGCTCGGGCCCGCCGTCCTCGTCGGCACCACCACCGCTGTCGATGGGGTCCTCCTCGGTGCAGCCGGCCCACAGCATCAGCACCACACTCAAGCCCATCATGATCGTCGCACTGCGCACGTTCCCCTCCTCAGGGTTCCTCACTGACAGAATCGTGTGATCTGGCACCAGCCCGGCCTACCGACCCAATCGCCGCTCGCAAGGATGGTGCAGCCGAAGCGATAGCTGCGCCCGGTCCGGACAGGCACGATCGTGCTTTGAAAGGCTCCCCCGCGCGCCTCTCCCCCGATTGCGCTCGCGAACCCCACCAGGCTCAGCATACTTCCGGGCGCACCATCCTCGGTGTAGTTGGCGCGCAGCTCCGCGTAGCCCGTTGTCGACTCCACGCTCTGGTTCATCTCCCAGCTCGCCAGCACGAGGCACTGGCCGTCGCTGGCTGGCACGAACACGGGTCCCGTCTCGTAGAAGTGCACGCCGCTGAAGAGCTCGATCGGCTGCCAGTCGTGACTCATCGGCAGGTCGACCTGTTCCATGCCGATGGCCTGGGCGGCCACGCCGATCTCGCACGTACCGGAGCCGCAGTCGGTCACCGCGAGCCCGGTGCCCGCCGCGACCTCCACGCGCGCGAGCGGCACGCAGGTCGCGCGTCCCTCGGCGTCCAGCGCGCTCACCGCCTGGCCGGCGCAGTCGTACTGCACCACGGGTCCGGTCGCGCCGCGCTCGCCGCGCGGGCCGGGTGGGCCCTGCTCGCCGGCAGGGCCCCGCTCGCCGGGCGGCCCGGGCAGCGTCGAGACCTCCTCGCACAC
>JAPPOT010000544.1 GCA_028817855.1 Myxococcales bacterium | reverse complement strand
GATCCGCTGCGTGACCCCCAACTTCGCCAAAGCCCTGGATCGCCACGGACACCCCATCGAGTGAGTCCATGCCGGAGACCACGCCCAGCTCGAGTGCGCGCTCGGCAGCGAAGAGACACCCCTGGGCGGTCGCGCAGTCGCGGCCCACCACGCCGCCCAGGTCGAGCGGCTTGCCGGTCACCACGCCCCGGTTGTTCTGCCCCGGGTGCAGCTTGTCGTAGGTGTCGTACATCCAGGCCATGGTGCGCTGGCCCGTGTTCACGTCCGGCGCCGGGATGTCCGTGTAGGGACCGATATCGTCACCGAGCTCCGCGATGTAGCGGCGCGTGATGCGGCGCAGGTCGTCATCGCTCAGCTGCTTGGGATCGCAGCACACGCCGCCCTTGGCGCCGCCGAAGGGCACGTCGACCAGCGCGCACTTCCAGGTCATCCAGGCCGCGAGCGCCATCACCTCGTCCTCGGTGATGTTGGGGTGGAAGCGGACGCCGCCCTTGCCGGGACCGCGCGCGCGGTTGTGCAGCACGCGGTAGCCGACGAAAGTGCGCACGCCGCCCTCGTCGGTCTCCATCGGGAAGAAGAGCTTGATGACGCGCCGCGGCTGTTTCAGGTGCTCCACCAGGCCGCTCTTGAGCTCCGGCATGAAGCGCCGTGCCACCTCGAACTGCCGGCGGACGATGCCGAAGGGGTTGAGGTCCTCGCGAGATTCAGCCATTGGCCACGAAGCGGACGAGGTCCTGCGTCGAGAGGATGCCGCGGAGGCGGCCATCCTCCGTCACCGGGACTCGATGAATGCGATGCTCCAGCAGCAGCGCCGCGGCTTCCTGGAGGGTCGCCACCGGCGTGGTGGCGATGATCTGCGAGGACATGATGTCGCGCACGTGCAAGCCCTGCAGCTGCTGGCCGGCCATGGCGCCGATCTCCGCGACGTCCTCGCCGTGATCGCCCTGCCCCGTCCAGTCCGGGTCGCGATAGAAGTCGGACACCATCTCGGCGCGGGATTGCTCGACAGCCATGCGCCGCACGATGTCGGAGCGCGAGACCACGCCGACCAACGCGCCGTCGTCGACCACCGGAACGCCGCCGATGCCCTCCGCGGTGAGAATGCGCTCGAGGTCGACCAGGGTGTCGGAGGAGGAAACGGTCGTGACGTCGGAGCGCATGTGGGAGGAGACGGTCGGGGGCATGGCGGTGTTCGGGGTCGTCCTTTCAACCGATACCTAGCCACCACCCTGCGGCCTGCCACCCGACTCGGCAGCCATCCGATCGCGGTCCGGCCACTCTGCCGCTTCCTCGCATTGCGAATGTCGCGCTCCACCCGCCGACCCGTGCGGGCCATGGGAGGCGCCCGCCGACGGCCTCATATTGCATTCATTTCAACGATTTCTGGACGAGCGGCGACGCAGCGGAAGCAGCGCGAGCGCGATCAGGAGCCAGGCCGAAGCCGCGCCGGGGCCGGTCTGGACGGCGCACAGGCCGCCACCGCCATCCCCGCCGTCGCCATCGTCATCACCCCCGCCGGGGTTGGAGGTGGTGCCACCGGGGCCCGTGGGTCCACCGGGGGGCGCGCTCTCGGAGAGCAGCCCGGCGATCACTTCGCTGTTGTCGGTGACGACCTCGCCCATGCCCTGGGTGGAGAGCTGCATGATGCGCCGCGCGGCAGGCTGGTCCGCGACCGCCGCCATCGGCCAGACGCCCTGATTCTCACCGAAGATCACGTCGCCGGACTCGAGGGTGATCTCGAAGGTCCCGTCGCACTTGATGAACTGGTCGGCGTTGCGCACGTTGGACACCGTCGGCAGGTCGGGGTTGAAGTCGAAGCTCGGATCGAGGGTCATCTCCTCGGCGCTGAGCGTCGTGTAGAGGCGCGTGATGTAGGGCCGCGACTGGATCAGGTCTTCGGTGCCGAACATGGGCTTGATGACCTGGTCGAAGAGCGCCAGCCGGAAGGCGTCCACGTCGAGCTCGAAGCCCGTCTGGCCCTCGTAGCAGCGCGGGCAGCCCAGGAAGTCGTCGATGTCGATGCCCTCGGGAAGCGTGACGCCGTCGCGCACCGCGTCCTGGAAACCGTCCCAGCTGCTGTAGAGATCGGAGGCCTCGAAGAGGAACTGGATCGGCTCGGAAAACTCCCGCGCCATCAGGTCCTGCCAGGAGTCCCGCTCCCAGTCCTGCACGACCACCCCTTCCAGGGTGTCACTGCTGTCGGCGTACTCCGTCACGAAGCCCTGTCCCGAGGCCTCGTCGGCCGCGGCGATCACGACGTCGTTGTAGGTCGCCATCGGGTTGAACCAGTCGATCAGCGCCTCGTTGAGCTCGAGGGCCTTGTAGTTCTTCGGGATGGCGCGGTCGCCGGATGTCACGAAGACCATCACGCCCATGTCATCGTTGGCGGCCACCGCGGTCGGGCGAATCGGGATGAAGGGCAGCTCCGAGGTGTAGGTGATCATGATCGGACGGATCGATCCCACATCGTTCTGCTTGTTGAGGCGGAAGGCCAGCAGGTTCAGCCCGTCCTCCAGGTAGGGCCCGAGCACCTCGGGCGCGAGCGCGGTGACCTCGTAGCCGTTGTCGCCCAGCCAATCGAGCGCCACGTCCGCCGCATCGTCCAGCGTCGCATCGAGCGAGATGACCTCGAAGTCGAAGGGACCGACCGTTCCCGCGGCCAGGACCACGACACCGCCTTGGTCGTCGACGGAGTCGGCGGTTGCACGGGTGGGTGCGTCTGCGCCGGAGGTGTTGCCGAAGGCGGCGCCGTCCCCGCCACCGCAATCCTCGAAGGTCGTCTGGAGGTTGAACTGGGGGTTGGTCTGCTGCTGCAACCGATCAAAGGCGGCGACGGACGAGACGTCGACGTCGGGCACGCCAGGCACCGGCAGCACCCAGGAGAATTGCTCGGCGGCGCCCTGGTACTGGATCTCGATCACGGCGGTGACCGTGCCGTCGCCGTTCTCGGCGAAGATGATGCGCTCGGCCGCCTGGTTGACCGGCTGGGTGTTGTCGCAGAAGAGGCCACCGCAGGCGTGGCCGGGTCTGGGCGTCGCAGCGAGCGCTGTGAGCGCGATCGCCACGATCGAGAAGCCGCGAACGAGGGAAGTCATCTCAGTCCTCCTGGGTTGGAGCTGCTCCTGGTCCCGGGTGTCATGATAAGCACCCCCGGGCGGGAGCGCTTGCGAGAACGCGGGCAGCATCTCAAGTTTCTGTAATTACAGGATAATATCACGGCTTCAGAGCCTGCGCGTCCGCCAATAGCCGCGCGAGCGCCCGGTGGCCGGCCGGCGCCATGTGCACATCCACGTTGGTGAAGAAGGCGGGCTCCCCCGCGGCGAGCGCCCCGCGCAGGGCCTGTCTCGTGTCCAGCCACGTCAATGACTGGCCGTCCGCGAAGCGCTCCAGCTCGCGTGCGGCGGCGGACTCGAGGGCGTGCAGGCGAGCCATGGACTCGGGCACGCTGCCGCGGGCGAGCAGCTGCTCCTGGTAGTAGTGCTCCTTCGTGTAGATCGGCATCAATACCAGCCGGACGCCGGCAGCCTCGAGCAGCTGCCGGGTGCGTCGGAGGGCCGTGCGGGTCAGCGTCAGGCCTTCGCGCACGCGGGCGTCCGCCAGCTCGAGCGACTGGCTGCGGTGGCGCGGCGCGAACAGCGTGGCGATGCCGTCGCCGTCGAAGGCGGGCGCGTCCGGCTCCGACTCGTAGATGCCCGCGAGGTAGCGCGAGGTGTAGAGCTGGATTCGAGTGCGGGTCGTCAGCCAGCCGATCGCACGCGAGCTGCGCTCGAGCGCGAAAAGCATGCGCGGGGCGTAGCCCCGCTCCCGCTGCGGACGCAGGGCATCGAAGAGCGACACCGCGGTCCCCTCCGGCAACGCGATCAGCTCGGGGTGCGTGGCACCGGCCTCGTGCAGGCGGCGCCAAGCCGTACGGGTGCCCACGCGGTGGGCATCGAGCAGGTCATTGCCGAGGAAGATACCGATGACGACAACCGCGGGCCGCAGCTCGAGCGCGCGCCGAGCCAGTGCGTAGTACTGCACCGGCCCGTACTGTCCGATGCCCATGTTGTAGACGCTGCGCCCCGTGCGCGCGGCCAGCACGCTGGGGTAGGTCTCGGAGCGCAGCACGCCGAAGCCGTAGCTGGTGGAATCGCCGAGCACCACGATCTCCGCGCGCTCGGGCACGGCGCGATTGCGGAAGCCCCACGCGTCCATCCCGCCGCTGTGGGGCAAGTACTGGAACTCCAGCAGCGGATGGGGCCGCTGCTCGGGCCATGCCCAGGTCTCCACGTCGGCGAGGCGCACGCCGAGCTCGAGCAACAGCAAGATCAGCGCCGTCGGCAACATGAAGAGGAGGCCGCGACGCATCGCGGCGATCGCCCGTGGGCCCCGCCACAGGTAGCTGGCGAAGGGCGCGGCCAGCGATAGCCCCAGGACCAGGGAGAAGACTCGATGGGGCAGCATGCCCTTGCCGCCACCCTCGACCGCCAGCACCACGCCGAGCATGGCGAGCACGACCAGGAGCGCCGATCGCGACCGGAAGCGTGGGCCTGGCGCCACCACTACTCCGCCGCCGCCACGGGCGATGGTCCGAGCAGCCCCATCAGGTGCCGATGGCTGTTCTGCGTCGCGCCAGCGCCACCCGCACAGGGGCGCGCCTTGTGCTCGCCGCAGGCAAGGTCGCGATCGAGAAAGCGCTTGCTGCCGCACGGCTTCATGTAGGTCATCAGATCGCGACAGCCGCGGGCGTGATCGAGGCCGTAGGCATGACCGATCTCCATGCCCGCGGTCTCGCAGACCTTGCGCGTGTTTTCCTTCGCGGTGCGCGTGAAGACCAGCACCACCGCGTCCTCGATCGCCTTGCCGTTGTAGGGCGACAAGCCCAGGGCATGGTGGTGCTTCTGCTTTCCGTAGTCGCCGAGCACCGCGATCGTGCCGCCCAGCATCGCCATGATGTAGTCCTCGCCCACCGGCCGTCGGTCGACGACACGCACGTCGAAGGGCTCGAACTTCCCCGCGATGCATTTGACGATCGCGCGCCATCGGGCCGGGCTGCCAGCGAAGGCGGGGATGTCCGCCTGCTGCAGGCCGGCGTGGGCCACGATGCTCGAGTTGTTGAGCTGCGAGTCGTCCGGGCCACCGGTCAGGGTCGCCCCCTCCCGGTTGAGGTAGATGGTCTGCATCACGCGGGGCCGTCCGAAGCTCTCCCGGACGGGCACCTGGACCCGGTTGATCACGGGCTCGACCGCTTCCAGTGCGCCCTCCGGTGCGTAGCGCATGCCCACCACGAAGGCCGTGTACGCCAGGGACGCCACGATCACGACGGTCGAGATCGCCTCGACCAGACTCGGTCCGCGGCGGGGCCTGCGCTTGTGGCGGGGCATCGAGCGCATGATACACGCGCCCGAGGGCGCTCAGGACGCGGGCCACGCGCGGAACGCAACCGCGCCCTGGCGGAGCCGCCGCGCCCCTGCCAGGCGCGCGTTCTGCCAGCTGCGCCTGCCCGCGCGCCGATCCCGCCTGAGGCCGCCAGACCGGCACTGCGGGCTCGCCCCCGACGCTTCGCCTGCTAGGCTG
>JAPPOT010000310.1 GCA_028817855.1 Myxococcales bacterium | reverse complement strand
ATCGCCCTCGGCTGGCTTGCCGGCGGCCCCGCCAGTGTCTTCCCCGGCGTCGGGGGATGCGGGGTCGGTGCCCGTGTCGACGCCCCCGCTCGCCATCGCTTCGGGGCCCGCGGTGCTCGCAATCGGCGCCGGGGCGCTGCCCGCGGTCAGGTCCACGGTGTCCTGACCCTCGCCGGCGGCGTCACTGCACGCGGCGGTCAGCAGGACGAGCGAACATGCGGCCCACAGCGCACGGCATGCAGACCGGCCAGGGCGCCAGCGCCCAATCGATAGCGGCTCGGACACCTCTCGGTTAAAGCCCACGCACCGGGGGAGATCGTTTCAAGAACCTATCGAGAGCACGATCCAACCAACCTGCCAGGAAGCATTGATCGCGACAGGCAGCGCCCGCTAGGTTGCCCGCCATGGACCTCCCCAGCTCCCTCGAAGAACGCCTACACAAGCTCGAGACCCGCGTGCATCAGCTCGAGTCCATCGCGGCCGTCGAGCGGTTGCAGCGCATCTACGGCTACTACCTCGACAACCGCATGTGGGAAGAGACCGTTGGACTCTTCACGGACGACGGTGAGATGGAGATCGGTCGCCGCGGTCGCTATCGCGGTCGCGACCAGCTCCGTACCTTCCTCGTCGACGTGCTGGGCCGGGGCCGCCACGGCCGGGCCCGCAGCGAATTGCACAACCACATCCAGATTCAGGGCGTCGTCACCCTCGGCGCGGACGGTCAGCAGGCCCAGGGCCGCTTCCGTGCCCTGGCCCAGTTCGCGATGGAGCTCCCCAACGGCGAGCAGGGCTGCGGCTGGGCCGAGGGCGTCTACGAGAACGAGTACGTCCTGCTGGAGGGACAGTGGCGCATCCGGGTGCTGCGGTGGATGCCTTCGTTCTACGGACGGCTGCCCCCGGAGGCCATCGCTGCCGGGATGCCGTCCGCACCGGTCAGCGAGCGCTTTCCGCCCAGCGACCCGCCGACCTACGGCCGCGACCAGCCCGGCTCGTACATCCTGCCGTTCCACTATGCCCACCCCGCCACGGGCGAGCCGACCCCAGTGCCGCTGGACCCGGAGGGCGGCAAGGGAACGTAGCCCCAGGCGCGGTTAGGATTTCCGCAAGGGTCCGGACATTCTCTCACGTACCCACCGTGGGAGTCTTGGAACACGCGCACGGTCGCGAAGAGCAGATGCAAGTACCCATATCCATGGCACCGCCACGCCCGGGCCCCCTGCGCGGGGTCCGATCCCAGCTCGAAGCTGCCGACTACGTGGAGGAGGAACACTTCGTCCAGGGCGTCGCGGATCTCTTCACGTACGATGGTCAATGGAACACGGTGCCACTGCGGCAGGACGTGCCCTTCACGACCCGACTGCTGGTGCGGCGCCCCACCGACGGCACTGGCGCAAGCGGCGAGACGATCATCGAGCCGCTGCACCCCTCGGGCGACATGGCATCGGCATGGCCGCGCACGGGCCGCACCATCGTGCGCGAGGGCCTTACGTGGATCGGTGTCACGCAGGAGATCCAGGGCCTGCGCGCGCTCAAGCACGGCGACGCGGACCGCTACGGCGACCTTCAGATCCCGGAGCCGGGCCTCGGCTACGACATGGTGGCGCGCATCGCGACCTGGCTGCGCAGCGACACCAGCCCGGTGCCCGGCATCCAGCGCCTGCTCATGACCGGCGCGTCCTACACCGGGACATTCCAGCGCGTCTTCATCGGCGACGGCTTCCATCAGCGCGCGCGACGCCCCGACGGTGGCCCGGCGATCGATGGCTACCTGATCCAGATCTCCTCGGGCGCATTCATGCTCGGCGGCTACACGCCGCTCAGCAAGGGCACGCCGGTACCGCCCTCCGGCGACCGCCGTCGCACCATCCAGGGGGTCGACGTCCCAGTGATCGAAATCCTCAGCGAGGGGGAGGCCGAGACCCACGCCTGCGCGCGCCGTCCCGACAGCGACGCCCCGGAGCGCTATCGTCTGTACGAGGTTCCGGGTGCCGCGCACATGGTCGCGCGCGAGGCCGGCCCCATGGCGCTGCCCGTTCAGGAACCACCGAGCGACTTCCCCATGGACATGCTGGTCGGCGGCGCGCTGCAGAACCTGCGTCGCTGGATTGCGGACGACGTGCCTCCGCCGCGCTGCGACCGCCTGGTACTGCTGGATGACCGCGACGCGGGGCCGTGCGGCCTGCGCGACGAGGCGCAACCGCTGCAGCGGGACGAGCACGGCAACGCGGTGAGCGGACTGCGCACGCCCTGGGTCGACGTCCCGGTCGCGAGCTACTACCCCCACAGCACCCCCCGCGGAGCCGACCGCACCACCGAGGTCCCCGGTGGCCGGCGCCTGGGGCCGGCGGATGTGGCGGACCTGATGGGTTGCATGACGCGCTTCGCGCCGGAGAAACTGCGCGAGCTCTACGGCACTCCTGCACGCTACCGCGAGCTGTTCGAGTCGTCGCTGCAGCAGACCTTGGAAGAGGGCTGGATCGCACCGACCGACGCCGACCGCGCGCGGGAGCGCGCCGGCGAGGTGCGGTTCTGATGGGCGACGATCACGTCAGCGCCCAGACCGACGCGGGCGCCGTGCGCGGTGCGCGCGAGGGCGGCGTGTGCGTCTTCCGCGGCATCCGCTACGGAGCAGACGCCGGCGGCCACAATCGCTTCCGTGCGCCGACCAGCCCACGCCCGTGGACCGAGGTGCGCGACGCGCTGCGCTTTGGGCCGAGCGCGGTCCAGCTGCAGCCCGGTGGCGGGCCGGCACGCGCGGACGACCCGCTGTCGGTGCGCAATGCCGGCGGCGAAGACTGCCTGGTGCTCAACGTCTGGACCCCGGACACCGCCGGGCAGCGCCCCGTGATGGTCTGGTTCCACGGTGGCGGCTTCACGGTCGGCAGCGCCTCCGGCCCGCTCTACGACGGGGCGGCGCTGGCCCGGGAGGGCGACGTGGTCGTGGTCTCCGTGAACCACCGCCTGGGCCTGCTCGGATACCTGCAGCTCGACGCCCTCTTCGGCGACGACTACGCGGACTCCGGCAACGCCGGCGTGCTGGACCTGGTCGCCGCACTGCACTGGGTGAAGAAGAACGCAGCGCGCTTCGGCGGCGACGCGGGCAGCGTCACGATCTTCGGCGAGTCCGGGGGCGGCGGGAAGGTGTGTGCGCTGCTCGCGGCCCCCCGAGCACGTGGCCTCTTCCACCGCGCCATCGTCCAGAGTGGCCCGCCGTTCCAGCTGCCCGATCTGGAGCAGGCCAGGCGCACCGCCACCGAGGTGTTGCAGCGATTGGAGCTCGACCCGACACGGGGACCCGAGCCGCTGCTGAAGCTCCCCCCGGACAGGCTGCTGCAAGTCCAGGTCGAGATGGGCGCGGGCGGTGGCCCCTCCCCGGGGGGCATGTCCTTCGCGCCCGTGATCGACCGGCACGTAATCGACGACTGGCCCGAGCCCGCGCTCGCGGCGGGAGCAGCCGCGGACGTCCCGCTGCTGATCGGCACCAACCTGGACGAAGCGCGCTTCATGCTGATGATGCACCGCGAGCTGCGCAAGAACCCGCCAGAGCTGTCGGCCGCGGAGCTGGTCGAGCGCGTCAGCCCCGGGTGCGATGCCGGCACGGCGGATCTCGTCGCCAGCTATCAGGCCCTCTACCCCGAGCTGTCGCGCTTCGACCTGCTCCTGCGCATCGAGTCCGAGCAGTTCCGCGTCCGCTCCATCCGCCTGGCCGAGCACCGGCTGCAGGCGGCGGGCGCACCGGTCTACATGTACCTGCTGTCTTGGACCACGCCGCGCCTGGCGAAGTACGGCGCCTACCATGGGCTGGAGCTGCCATTCCTGTTCGGCACGTTGCCGACCGTGCCGCACTTGGCGGCCGACCCGGACGCCGAGGCGCTGGCGCGCCGCATCCGGCAGTCGTGGGTCGCCTTCGCCCGCGACGGCGTACCGGCCGCGGAAGACGTGCCCACCTGGACGCCCTACACCACCTACGAACGAGCCACCATGCGCATCGACCGAAGCTGGTCGCTGGAGCACGACCCGATGGGGGACCAGCGCGCGGCTTGGAACGGCGTACCCACAGGGCCCACCACGCGCCCCTGGTCGCGGGTGATCGAGTAGGCTCTGCGGATGGAGCTGCCCTTCGGCGTCCTGCGGGTGCGGAACTTCCGGCTGCACTTCATCGGGCAGACCGCATCGAACGTCGGCACCTGGTTCCAGTCGCTCGCCCAGGCGTTGCTGGTGCTCGACCTGACCGGCAGCGGCACCGCCCTGGGCCTGGTCACCGCGCTGCAGTTTGCACCCACGCTGGTGCTCGCGCCCTACGCCGGCGTGTTGGCCGATCGCATGAGCCCGCGCCGGCTGTTGGTCGTCACGGCGGGGCTTGCGGCGCTGCTCGCCGGGACCCTCGCGACGGTGGCTGCGCTCGGACACATCAACGTGACATGGCTCTACGGGATGGCTCTGGCCCTGGGGTGCGTGCAGGCGCTGGACCGCCCCACGGCCCAGACGCTGCTCTACGAGCTGGTCGGCCCCGACGAGCTCAAGCGCGCGATCGGTCTGCACTCGGTCACCCAGTCCTCGGCGCGCATGCTCGGGCCGGGCCTCGCGGGCGCCGCCTACGCGCTGCTGGGGCCCGCGGCCTGCTTCGCGATCAACGCGGTCTCTTTTCTCGGCGTGATCGTCGCGCTCATGGCCATGCGCCGCGACGCGCTGTGGCCGCGCCCGCGCACGACCCGCCGCGCCCACCTGGAGCTGCGCGACGCGCTGCATCAGGTCGCGCGCGAGCCTCAGCTGCGCGCACCGTTGCTGGTCAGCGCGCTGATCGGAGCCCTGACCTTCAACTTCATGACCACGATCACGGCGATGGTGCGCTTCGAGCTGGACGGGGACGCCAGCGCGCTGGGCGCGGCCCACGCCCTCAATGCCGTGGGCGCGGTGCTCGGCAGCCTGCTGGTGGCCTCCCTCGCCAGCCCCTCGCGCGGTGGCCTGGCGACGGTCTGCGCGGCCCTGGCCGGGGCCATCCTCATCAACTCCCTGGCACCCAGCCTGCACGCCTTCCTGCTGTGGGCGCCATGCTTTGGCCTCGCCGTGGGTGCCTACCAGACCGCTTTCCTGACCGCCGTACAGCGCGCCGCCCCGCCCGCCATGCTGGGTCGCGTCTCCGGGCTCTTCACGCTGGGCACCGTGGGCATGATGCCGATCGCCAGCCTCGTCGCCGGCGTCGCGATCGATCTGTGGTCCGCGCGCGTGGCCATGGGCGTCGGCGCAGCGGCATGCCTCACCGGCGCCGCCATGCTGGCCTGGCCGCTGGCGCGTGCGGCGGCCGCCGCACGTTCGGCCTGAGGCGTGCGAGGACGATGACTGCGCCCCGCTCGCCAGGCGCCGACGACGCGGGCAGCGCCGTCGCGCGCCTGGCGCAGACCTCACATCGCGTAGCCGCGCTCCGCGTGCTCCGAGGAGTCGAGCCCCTCGCGCTCTTCCTGCTCGTCCACGCGCAGTCCGACCAGCGCGTCGGTGATCTTGATCAGCACGAACGACGCCAGCGCCGTGTAGGCCGCCACGCCCAGGCCGGCCGCGACCTGGACGCCGAGCGG
>JAPPOT010000446.1 GCA_028817855.1 Myxococcales bacterium | reverse complement strand
GGGTGCGGTGACGACGACAAGGTCGGCGAATCCACGCAAGCTACGATGGGCGACTCTGACGCCGCATCGGCGGCGAGCGGCGGGGAGGGGGGACCATGTCCCGAGGAGGACGGCGCCGTCACGATCACACTGGAGTGGCCCGACCGCACCCGCGTCGTTCGTGGGTCTCAAGGCCCGGACGGGCGCGATGACGCCCTGTCGATCGCGTCCGCTTGCGATGTCTTCGCCTACGACGATGGCTACACCTTGAGCGCACGAATCCGGTTTGCCGATCCGATCGTCACCGGCCAGTTCGACGCAGCGACGCCACGCGGAGAGAACGCATCACTTGGCGCGGTAGCTACCATCCGAGCGACCTTCCAGGAATTCAACGTTTCCGCGAACCTCATCAGTACCGGCGAGGTGGGCCCTGTGGAAGGCACCGACGAATGGGAAGCTTGGTACGCGAACCCACTGCTGTTGGACGAAGCACCGCCTTCTTTTTCGGACGACTTCGAGGTCGAGATCACGAGCATCGACCCGGACGGCGGCTACCACGGAAGCATGCGGCTGACGTACCATCCGGTCTTCAAGGCACCGGCATGGGAGCCCGATCCATCGCGTGACCCGCTGGTAGTCACCTTCGAGTTCTAGAAGGCGAGCTGAGCGGCGTGTGGCGCGACGAGCGCCTCGCGAGCGGGTCAGTCATCGATTCCAGTGGCCCACACGGTCGGCAACGCGCTGCGTCCGCAGGACATCCAGGTCAGCTGTCGAGCAAAGCCCGTCCCCTAGCGTCCCGACACCAACACGCGGGTGTGTTCCAGCAACTCCGCCCCGCCGGGTGCACCGTGGCCCGGGACGACGCGCCGTTTTGCAGCATCGTTTGCCCTATCCGCCGTGGCACAGAAGCGGCCCGATGACCTGGCGCGAAACAGCGCTATCGCCTCGGCGTGGTCCTTGGGGACGAGGTCGTTTGTCACTCGATGTCTCCTTTCGCGTGCTCGTCGTGCACGCGCGGGCATCGAGCCGCGCCGGCCGCTACAAAGCCACGGACTCCGATGGTGGGATGAGCACGGTGGCGGCCGCGGGGTCGATGCCCATCGCGAAGACCGCACCGGCGCAGGCGTCGATCGCGAGCCGGCCGGTCGGCATCGGCGCCTTGGCAGCAAGCCTGCGGGTCGCCTCGAGCGCCGCATCGTGGCCGTCATCGGACGGGCTGCCGCGCATGACGGGCCAAAAGCCCCCGCACTGCCGCGCCCAGCGGCTCAGTGACCGCCACCCGTGCAGCGGCTCGGTGCCCGTGCTCGGCAGCGGGCTGACCTGCGCGCGCACCCGATGACCCGGCAGCCCCTCGGCCGACCGCAGTGCCAGCGCAAGCGCGACCGCCACCGCCCCGTAGCGCAGTCGCGGCAGCAGACCGCCCGGCGCCGAGCTGATCACCGCCCCGCAGCGCTGGCACTCGTAGCGGCGAAGCAGCAGCGACTCGTGGCCGGGAAGACCGCCGACGGCGTCAGGCCCGAGCTGGCCGCGCTCACGCAGACCGTGACCGTGCAGCCCCTTGGGACCGCCCACCGGTGCGCCGGCGCAGCCGCAGGACGGGCAGCGCGATGGACGCACCGCCGCGACCGACGGTGGCTTCCGTGCCCAAGGACTTGACCTCGATCGCGAAATGGATGACTCGTGGACTGCGTCTCAATGCACTCGGAGCACGACGGGGACCACGTCTTGGCGGAGGGGGTCCCCGTCACTTCTTCCGTCTCCCGGATGCAAGCCGGCACTGCGCCGATGCCCGTCTCCTGGGCTCGGCTCGCTACCGCATCCACTCATTTCCTCGAACAAATCGACGAGGACCATCACCCGCGCGCCAAACGCATCCCCATCACGCTGCGTGATCGAAAACCGCCCTCAAGCCATCATCAGGCGTGCACGGGAACACCAATTCGTTCGATTGGATGAGGATCGATGGGAACAGTCGATCGTCGTACCTGCGCATCACTGCTCCTACGCTTTGCTGGTTCGAGAGCAAGGTCCGGAGTCGCACGTAGGGGATTACGGCACGGACGGTTGGCACCTCAGGTGCCAGTAGAGTCCAATAGGCGTCAGTCCGCGTAGTACTAGACGCGAGGTGCTTCCTACTCTCATGGAGGCTCGCTGACGACCGTCCTTGTCAACTTGCGTAACTCGCGTAGAAGCGTCCTGCGTGCTTCCGGCTGCTCTTCGAGAGCTTTCTCCTCACGGTGGTCAGCTCGGAGATCGAACAACTCCTGCGTTTCCCGCTGCCGATCCCAGATCAGCTTCCAGTCACCGACGACCACTGCCTTGAGGTCGGCTGTTTGGTCTCCAAAGCGGCTGCGATACCGATGCAGTTCGCTGAAGATCGGTCTCTCTGGTGGAGCGGTCCCATCGGTGATCGTCGGCCATAGATCCTCGCCGTTCAGGCCCTCCGCTCGCGCACCGGTGGCCGTGCACAATGTCGCCGCGACATCGACCAGGGCCACGGGCTCGCGTACGAGTCGCGGCTCTGCGCCCGGAAAGCGCACGATCAAAGGCACGCGGATCTGCTCTTCGTACAACGTGGTCGCATGGCCGCGACTTCGGTGTTCGCCCAGTGCCTCGCCATGATCGGATGTCAGCACAATTAGTGTGTCATTGAGTATGCCCCGGTGCTCGAGCCCATCGACAAGCTGCCCAAGACCCCGGTCAAAGTGACTCAGGACGCGGTCATAGTCGCTTCGCGTGTGGCGAGACAAATGCGTGTCGTAGTAGTGCACCCAGACAAACCACCTGCGTGAGGCTTGGTCGATGGCGCGGAGCGCGACCTCTGTGACGCGTCCGGATGAGGGCAGGGGCCACTTCGTGAGTGACAGATCGCGGTAGACCTGAAAGCCGCGGCTGAAGCCCAGGCCCTGTCGGAAAAACTCATTGTCGCCAGCGTACGGCACACCGATGGTCTGAAACCCAACCTCGGCGAGGCGCTCGGCCAGTGTCGAGCCCGGCTCGAAGCGCGGCAACGTCGTGTAGATGGACTGAAGGCCCCGGCGTGAAGCCGGGTCCACCGGACCTTGAATGCGACCACCTTCGTAGCTGTAGAGGTCCCAGTCGATGTTGGCGCTGTAGCGGCCGAGCATGAGGCTCCCCATGCTGATGGCCGTGCGTGACCCCTGTGCGTATGCCCGCTCGAAGTGAACCGAGTCCCGGGCAAGCGCTTGCAAGTGTGGCGCGACGATGTCGATGGAGTCCGAGGTCTTGACGGCGTCAGCTCTGAGCGCATCGACTGTGATTAGAAGGATGTTGAGCGACTCCGGCAGCGTTGGGCCCGCGGGTTGTGCGGTCGGCATTGCGAACTCAGCCGCACTGTTGTCGGCGTGGTCGCCCGCGGGCGCGGTCGCGACCGGGGTACGGAGTTGCCCACGAAGCCAGAGCACGTCCGAACCGAGGGGAGTTCGCGCGATGCCGACGCGCACCTGGGGATCGGAGAGTCCTCCAGCGGTTCCGACGAATCCCGCGGCCAGTGCCAACACGGCCGTCGCACTGGTGATGGATACAAGGCGCCACGACGCGGGCTGCCAGCCATCGACGGCTGCCAGTGCGCTCCGCAGCAGGCAAATCGCCGCCAGGATGGACAGCCACAGATGCGTTGCGGGATATAGGCCCACCAGCGCAAAGCGGTCGGCAACCCAGAGCGTGATCCCCAGGCCTGCCGACAGCACTGCCACCGCGCGCGGGGTGGGCTCGGACCACGGCTCACCCAAGAAGAGCAACGCTGTCAGCGTCGCGGCCCAGCTGCCAAACAGAAGTGAGAGGTGAAGACCCGCGGTCCCCGGCCTGACGGCGTACAGCGCTCCCTCAGACCACAGCATCCATGACGTCAGCGCTGTCAGGCCCACCGCCCAAAGCGCCCAGCTGCCGCCGAGCGCTTCTTCGCCTTCGTCGTCATCACCATGGAGCACCGGTGCGAGGACGCGCGACGTCAGCTCCCACGTGATCAGCGCAAAAGCCACGATGGCCGCGCCCGACCAGGCCGGCAGCTCGCTGTCGTCGACTGTGGCCGGAGTGGCGTACAACACGAAAACCGAGCAGCTGATCCCGATGGCGAAGCGCCGAGGCTTCGCGGTTGGGGTACGCGTGGGCGAGGGCACCCGCTGGGCGGCTGCACTCACTAATGTCGCCACCAGCACCAAGATGGAGGCCGCACCCAGCAGCGACAGTGCCACGGCCCCGCGGGCGCCCACGAGATCGGCGCTGCAGATCCCGATCGTCACGAGCAACGCCGGTAGCCAAATGCGCGTGGTCGGCAAGGGCCTTTTTTCAGTACCCGCGGACCGCCGCGGCACTCCCCAACTCAGGGTAGAGCGCCGGCGCGTCGCCGACAACGCAGTTGGGCTGTGAAGAGGCTGCTCAGTCGAGCGGCTGGAGAAGCTGGAAGAAAAATGACCATGGTCGGCCAGTCGGTTCGCTGGCCGTGGTGAGTTTGGGGGCACCCGCGTACGCTGGTGAGGTGGGTGCCAGCCGCCGATGCCCCCGCCACGACCTGGCCCTCGATGAGGGAGGCCATTGCCTTGTGTGCGCTCGCAGACCCGCGGACGATTCCGGTCCAGGCCGCATTCAACAGGGTGCGGGCGGCGTGCTCGCCATTGCGGTGGTGCTGTCCGCGGGCTTTGGTCTGGGTGTCATCGAGCAGGGGATCCGCACCGCCGACGACGCACCGACGGGCGCCACGAGCTCACAGATTGGACTGCGCAGCGTGGTGCTACTGCCCGACACCCAGTTTTACAGCTGCGCCTATCCCGAGGTCTTCACGGCTCAAACCCGTTGGATTGTCGAGCAGCACGAGCACCGCGCCATCGGCTTGGCTTTGCATACGGGCGACGTCGTGGATCGAAACATCGCTTCGCAATGGCAGGTCGCCGGGGATGCGCTTGAGCTCTTGGATGGCAAGGTGCCGTACTTGGTTGCACTGGGCAACCACGACGTTGACCGCAGCCGCAAATCGCTGGCCTCGCGCTACTTGCGGTCTCAGAGTGGCCGCGGCGGCACTGCCGCTGTCACCTATCGAAGCCCGGACTCGCTTGACAACGCCTACGTAACGATCGAGCTCGGCGGTGAGCGGTGGCTCTTCATCTCCATTGAGTACGGCGCTCGAGACGAGGTTGTTCGATGGGGTCAGGACGTCCTTGAGCGCCACGACGGTGTGCCGACCGTCCTCATCACCCACGCCTACCTCTTTGCGGAAGCGCAGCGTTATGACCGCCAGCAGCCAGGCGAGCAACGCGCCCATCCTGACATTCATGGGTTCGATAAGGAGGCGGGCGTCGCCGACGGACAGGACCTGTACAGCGGCCTGGTCGAGCCCTACGACCAGGTGCGCCTCGTGATGTCCGGGCATGTGATCCCCCACGGGATCGCTCGAAGCACAGCCGTTCGGGATTCGGGTGCGGTCGTCCACGAGGTGCTGACGAACTTCCAGCGCTGCCCGAGCTGCCCGTGTGAGCCGGTCCGGGGTGGCAATGGGTACCTGCGTCTGCTCGAGTTCGGCCCGGATGGCAGCGGCGCGGTATCGACGTATTCGCCGCACCTTGACCGCTGGCTCGACGATCCTGAAC
>JAPPOT010000787.1 GCA_028817855.1 Myxococcales bacterium | reverse complement strand
CCCTCGCCCGCCAGCGTGCGGCCGCCCGCGGGGACGCTGCCGCCACAACAGCCGCCGCACCGCCGAAGGCGCGCCTCACGATCGGCAAGGCGCGCGTCGATGCGAGCGCCCGGGTGGTCGCATGCCGCCAGTGCAGCGCAGCCCACCTCGACGCACTGGCCGACTTCGCCCAGCTACGGGCGCTCCGCATCGATGCCCCCCGGCCCGACGCGCTGCGCGCCGGCCGCTCCAAGCCGCGCGCGCTCGAGCAGGTGCGCTACCTGGTGCTGTACGCGCAATCCGGCAAGGGCGTGGGCCAGATCCTGAAGCGCTTCCCGAACCTCCGGGGGCTATGGCTCGTGACCAAGGCGACGCCCGCCGCCGATCTGGCCGTGCTCGCGGACCTGCGCAAGCTGCGGCGCCTGAACCTGTCGGCAACCGCCGAGTCGGGTCCACTGCCCGTGCTCTCCAAGCTGACCGAGCTGGAGGAGCTGCTCGTGCTGGCACAGGGCGACGCGGATACCCTCTCGCCGCTGCTCGCCAACCCCCCGCCCGGGCTACGACGGCTCTCCGTCCACAACGCGCCCCCGCAACTCGACCTCTCGAGGCTCGCTCGCCTGGTCGAGCTCAAGGTGACCTGCCGGCGCAATGGTCGTTTCGACCTCGGCGGCGTGGCGCGCCTGCCGCACCTGCGCACGCTGTCGGTGATCGGCTGCGCGCTGGACCCAGCCGAGCCGCTCGAGGGCGCCCGGGCCCTCGAGCGCCTGGAGCTCGCCCACGCGAGCCCCCGGGTTGCGGCAGCCGCATTCTCCCTGGAGCGCCTGCGCGTGCTGCAGATCGACATTCGCGGCCCGGAGCACGCGCAGGCGCCGCCGCCGTCGTTGCGCCAGCTGAAGCGGCTGCGCGTGCTCGAGCTGCGCGCCGCGATGACCGACCTGAGCTTCCTCGGCAGCCATCCGCACCTCCAGATCCTCCGCCTGAGCTCAGTCTCCCTGCGGCGCCTCGACGGCATCGAGCGCCTGCCTGCGCTGACCAGCCTGCACGTCGATCCCGGCGAGCACCTCAGCGACCTGTCGGCGCTGTCGCAGCTCACGCGCCTTCAGCGACTGACGGTAACGGCGCCGAGCTCCGTCGCGGACCTCGGTGCACTGCGCAACCTCCGCCGCCTCGAGAGCGTCACCATCGAGTGCCCCCCGGCGGCGGACCTGAGCCCCCTCACCGGCCTCGCGCGCCTGCAGTACCTGGACCTCTCCGGCGACAGCCCGTTCGGCGGCCTGTGCCTCGACTTCGACGCCCGCGGCCACCGCGACCTGTCGCCGCTGTTGTCCACCCGCCGTCTCACGCACCTATCCCTCGACGCCCGCGAGCCCGGCGCCGAGCGCCTCGCCCGCGCCCTTGTGGGCATCTCGGGCTTCGCCTGCGGCGAGACCCCCGAGTGCGAGGACCTGTTCGAGTCCGCGCCCGCCCGCGAGGGAGGCAAGCCCCGACCCTGACCCGGTGGCGGGGCTCGTCGCCGGGGCGATCCCGCGCTACATTGGGCCCATGCGCAGACGGGTGAGGCCAGCGCTGATTGCGGCCGCGGCGCTGACGCTGCCGCCCACCGCGGTGTCGGCGGACCGGGTGCACTTGGTGGGTGGCTCGGTGCGGGAGGGCGAGGCCACCGTCGACGGCGACCGCGTCGTGCTCGACATTCCCGGCGGGCAGCTCACACTCTCGGCAGCCGAGGTCGAGCGCATCGAGGAGAGCGAGACGCCGATCGAGCGCTTCGCCGTGCGGCGCGCGAAGCTGGACGGGCGCGACGTGAAGGGGCGCCTCGCACTGGCGGACTTCGCCCGCGACCACGGCCTGCGCGAGCGCGAGCGCGAGCTGTTGCGCGAGGTGCTCGCGCTCGAGCCCGACCACGAGCAGGCGCGACTGCGCCTGGGTTACGTGCGCACCGACGCCGGCTGGCAGACCCACGACGAGCACAACCGCGCCCGGGGCCTGGTCCTGTACGGCGGGCAATGGATCACGCCCGAGCAGCAGCTCGAGCTCGAGCGTCTGCGCGCGGAGACCGCGCGCGCCAGGAGCGCCGCGCGCAAGGCCGAGCTCGAGGTCGAGGCCGAGCGCATCGACCTCGAGCGCGCACGCAGGAGCGGGGACGACGACGAGGCCGAGGCCGATGGCGGCGCGCAGCCGGCCACCCAGGTGAGCCGCGTGGTGACCTACGGCGGCCCCTTCGTGGCGCCGCACGGGCACGTCGACCACCGCGACTGTCGTGAGCGCCGCTGCAGGACGCGCGCGCGACGCCCTAAGGTCAAGCGTCTGATCCCGCACGTGCGCGACCCGAGCGAGTACTTCTAGCGCTCCCGACAGGGGCCGTAGCGGAACGCCTGGGCGACACCGGCGGGCGTCCTGTGGATCTCGAGGCGCGCGAGCGCGAGGGGCGCATCTGCATGCTCATCCCGTTCGTGGGCGCGACCGCCTGGGCCGCGGAGCGCTGACCGGATGAGACCTAAACGTCTGGTGAGCCCGATGTGGTCGCGCCACGCCGCTGTCCGCGGACGCCGCACAGGTGCGTCATGATTTCGCTTACTGCTTGACGCTGCGGGTCCGCTATCATTAAGGAGTGGTCCGCTAGCGCCCTGCCCCCGGCGCGCGTCGACCTCCAGACCCAACATGCAGCTGTTCAAATACCCCGAGGATCGGGTGCCCGTCGCGATGGCCTCCGGACTCACCGCGCTCGACTTCTTCCTCTACTTCACACTCGACAGCGTCTGGCTGCTGGCCGGCTATTGGCTGCTGATGCTGATCCCGAAGGGCATCCTCAGCGCCTGGAACCACCACCACCAGCACGCCTTCACCTTTCGAAGCCCGACCCTCAATCGGCTCCTCGAGCTCAGCTACGCGCTGCACACCGGCGTCACCACCCATTGCTGGGTGCTGCACCACGTGCTCGGACACCACGTCAACTACCTCGACCAGACGCGCGACGAGAGCCGCTGGAAGCGGAGAGACGGGCGGCCCATGGGGATGCTCGAGTACAGCGTCTACCTGGTCCTGACCGCCTATCCACGCGCCTACCGGGTCGGCAAGCGCTACCCGGACAAGCAGCGCGCGTTTCTGCTCTTCAGCGCGCTCACGCTGGCGCTGGTGGTCGCGCTGCTGGTCCACCGGCCCCTGCCGGCGCTCTTCCTCTTCGTGCTGCCGATGCTCTGCAGCATGCTCTTCACCGCCTGGGTCACCTACGACCACCACGCCGGTCTGGACACCGAGGACCCCTTCGAAGCGAGCTACAACATCATGAACCCCTGGTTCAACCGGCTGACCGGCAACCTCGGCTACCACACCGCGCACCACCACAGCGGCGGCCTGCACTGGTCGCGACTGCCCGCGCTCCACGCGCGGATCCAGGACCGCATCCCGGCGGAGCTCTACCGCAAGTCCACCTTCGACCTCCTGCTGCCGGATCCCGCCGCACGCACCCCGACCGCGAGCACCCCGCCGCCAGTCTGACAGAGCGACCGGGGCGCCAGATCCGCTGCCGCGGCCACACCCGGGCCCGCCCCGGGGGGTCTATCGCGCGGAAGAAGCGCGTTTGGACAGGGCGTTGGCACGAACGGCCCGATCGCGAGTGATCCAGATCAACGCACTTTCCCAATGTCCCCCCAGGGGCTCGGAGGGGGCGGCGAAGCTGTGCAAGGGTCGTACTTGGGTGTGTGAATGAGGGCCGCGTCGCGGTCGGCTTAGGAGGTCGAAGTCATGGTCGGGTGGATGAAGTGGTGGATCGCGCTGGGCACTGTGCTCGCGCTGACGGTCGGTTGCAGCTCCGAGGGCGGCAACGCCGGCGAAGAGCGGGTTCAGATCCCGGGAACGAACGATTCCGGGAACTTCGGGCCCCAGGGCATGCAGCCCATGATCCCCGGGACAGCCGGCATGGGCGGACTGCCGCCGGTGGACAGTGGCGATACTCAGCAGCCCCCGCAGACCCCCACGGCGAACGTGGGCGGCCTGCCCTGCGACGTGTCGGCCGTCCTGCAGAACAACTGCGCGCAGTGCCACGGAGAGACTCCAGCGGGCGGCGCGATCAAGCTGACCGCCCACGAGGACTGGCACCGCATGTCGCCGCTCTTCGACCCGACCAAGAAGGTCTTCGAGGTCGCCCAGATCCGCATCAACGACGGCAGCATGCCCCAGGGCGGCGTGATGAGCGCAGGCGACATCGCGACGCTCGACGCCTGGCTCGCGGCCGGCGCGCTGGCGGCGGGTCCCGACGAGGCGACCTGCAACACGCCTGTCATCCCCGATGACAATGACGACGACGTCGCGGTCGAGCCGCCGGTCACCGAGGGCGGCACGATCGACAACTGCAAGAAGCCGGGCGCATTCGACCCGCTCGTCGCCGAGGGTGACGAGACCTGCTACGAGTTCGACGTGCACGCGCCGGGCGGCAGCGGGGCCTTCAACGTGCCGACCAACGAGACCTACCACGAGTGGTACTACGCGGTGCCGTGGCCGGCGGGCAGCGTCTGGACGCGCTATGGCGCGGACTTCGACAACCTGCAGGTGCTGCACCACTACCTGATCTTCACCAGCAGCGCGGCGCGGGCCCCGGGCGACGTGGCGCAGAATGTGCTCGGGACGACGCTGGGCACCAGCGCCACGCTGATCGGCGGCTGGGCCGTCGGCGGCTGTCGGACCGAGCTGCCCGAGGATGTGGGCGGCGAGATCCCGCAGAGCCCACTGATCATGGTGCAGTGGCACATGTACAACACCACGGGCCGGGTCGCTCAGGACAACTCGAAGGTCCAGGTGTGCACTGTGCCTGGCAACGCGCGCCCCAACACCGCGGGCATCACCTTCCTCGGCACCGAGAACTTCAACGGGCCGGGGGGCATGCCGCCGGGTGAGAACGACTTCACCACGCGCTGCGCCAACAACTCGGGTGCGCCGATCACGATCATCGGCTTCAACCCACACATGCACCTGCTGGGCACGAATATGAAGACGGACATCATCAGTGGCGGCACCGCCACGAACATCTTCGACATGCCCTTCCAGTTCGACTACCAGGTCAGCTACGACATCCCACCGGCGACGGTAATGCCGGGCGACATCGTCGAGACCACCTGCTCCTTCTTCAACGACACCGGCAGCAACGTGGCCTTCGGCGAGTCGACCAACACGGAGATGTGCTACCAGTTCGCGCTCAGCTACCCGGCCGGTGCGCTGAACAACGGAGCACTGAGCCTGATCGGCGCCTTGAATACGTGCTGGTAAGGTTGGGCGACATAGGCTGAGGGAATCGTCGAGTGGCGGGAGCGGGTGGTGCTGCGCGGGCATTGCCAGCAGCAGCATGCCGGTGTTGAAGACCAATGGCCGGCGGCGACTTGGAGCGCCGCCGGCCGTTCGTGCTCATCGCGTGAGCTTCCAGAGAGTCGCGACGATCTTGTCGAGGAGGTCGAGCAGCGAGGCGCTCGGCGTGGCGAGGCCGACCGCAGCTGCGACCTGCAGGGCGCTCCACGTTTCGTTCGCGGAGCCCATGGCGTCTTGCCATCGAGCGAGCCGGTTGCCTTTGCGGCTGTAGCTGCGCCGGGTGGCCCCGGGGGATTTCTCCCCCGGGGCTCCCACAG
>JAPPOT010000002.1 GCA_028817855.1 Myxococcales bacterium | reverse complement strand
CCGCGCGGGGGGCCCGCGCCCGAGGCAGAGGGTCCCGCCCCGCTGGCCGAGATCGGCCTGTTCAAGCTGCTCGACGCGTTCGAAGGCATCCTGTCGCGCGCCAAGGACCGCGCTGGGCTCGAGGTCACCGCGGAGCGGATCACGATCCAGGAGCGGATGACCGAGATCACCGACTTCCTGCGCGAGCGCCGGGCGTGCCAGTTCGAGGAGCTATTCGCAGAGGAGGTCACGCGCTACGACATCGTCGTGACCTTTCTGGCCATGCTGGAGATGACGAAGATGCACGTGATCCGCATCTACCAGGCCGACCACATGTCCCCGATCCACGTGCAGTACGCGCTGCTGGCCGCCGACGCACCCACCATCCCGCCACCAGACGACGCCAGCCTGGGATACGCCCGGCAGTCTGCGGTCCCGAACGCTGACGGCCCCCAGGACAGCCCAGAAGGCCAGGATGCGCCCGAGCCCGAGCCGGCCAGCGCCCACACACACGAAGACGAACACAGTCTCCAAGACGAGGACCTCGACGACGAAGACAACCTCGAAAGCGACGAGGACCTCGAAGACGACGAGGACGACCTCGAAGACGACGAGGACGACCTCGAAGACGACGAGGACGACCTCGAGGACGACCAGGGCGCCGAAGAGGACCAAGGCCCGGAGAGCGGGGACGACGAGGCATGAGCGACGAGCCCAACGAAGAGGTGCAGCCCGCGGACGACGCGGAGTCGTCTGCCGGCGAGACGGCGGAGGCTCAGGCCGCGGAGACCGAGCAGGACGCCGCAGAGGAGGGTGAGGCCCAGGAAGCGGCCGAAGGCGGCGACACCCAAGCCGGCGGCCGGCCCGACCTCGGAGATCCGGAGGAGGATCCGCAGGCGCGGGCACGGCTCAAGAAGGTGCTCGAATCCCTGATCTTCGTGTCCGATCGCACCGTCTCCCCCGCGCAGCTGGCGCGCGCCACGAAGATCCGCGTGGCCATCGTGCGGCCCGTGCTCAAGGAGCTCATGGAGGAATTCCAGGGGCGCGGTCTGCAGCTGGTGGAGGTGGCCGGGGGCTACCAGTTCCGCTCGTCCGCCGAGTGCTCACCCTGGGTGCGCGACTGGGTCGCCCAGAAGCCGGTGCGGCTGAGCCGCGCCCAGCTCGAGACGCTGGCGCTGGTGGCCTACCGGCAACCGATCACGAGGCCGGAGATCGATGACGTCCGCGGCGTCGACACCGGCTCGGCGGTGCGCGTGCTGCTCGACCGCAGCCTGATCAAGATCCTGGGACGCAAGGACGAGCCCGGGCGCCCGCTGCTCTACGGCACCAGCCCGCACTTCCTGGAGTTCTTCGGGATGAAGAGCCTCAAGGACCTGCCGACTCTGCGCGAGTTCACGGAGCTGTCCGAGGAGAACCGGGCGCTCTTCAAGCACAAGACCGGCGAGGCCGTAGAAGAGGCCGAGGCCGAGCTGGCCGCCGCCGAGGAGGCCGCCCGCCGGGAAGAAGAGGAGGAGGCCGCCGCCGCGGCAGCCGAGGGGGAGCTGGAGGAGGAGCTCGCTGCGGCGACCGACAACGCGGACGACCCCAGCCCAGAGGACGCCGGAGACGACCTTGAAGACGGGGACGATGGGGCGTCGGACGAGGACGACGAGGACGGTGACGACGCCGAGGACGCCCAGGAAGAGGAAGTCAGCGCACCACCGGAGGCCTGAGCCCAACCCGCAAGCTCGCGTGATGAATGGTGGAACCGGGCAGAGCGTCCAATCTCTCATGCTTGACCGGACCCGACCAATGACCAATGATCGCCGTGCACCACTCGCCCTTCGGGTGTGCACATGTGTGCTCGGGACGCTTCCGAGACCGCAAATAATGCCTGAGATAGAATAGTTGCTGCCTGGAATGTCCGACCAGGGAGGAAATGGGGTCGCCGAGACCCAGGAAGTTTCGACCGCACAGCGCGGCGGCAGCTCGCTGATCGGACAGATCCTGGACGGCCGCTACAAGATCGAGTCCGCGCTCGGAGAAGGCGGGATGGGACTCGTCTACAAGGCGGTCCACACGGCGCTCCAGAAGCCCCTCGCGATCAAGGTGCTCAAGCCGGAGGTCTCCAAGAACGAGGAGATCGTCGCTCGCTTCAAGCAGGAGGCCCAGAGCGCATCGGCCATCGGCAACCAGCACATCATCGACATCAGTGACTTCGGCGTCGCGCCCGACGGCTCGACCTACTTCGTGATGGAGTTCCTCACGGGCAAGTCCTTGACCGAGGCGCTCGAGGAGATCGAAGGACAGCGCCTGCCGACCGAGCGCAGCGTCCACATCGCCAAGCAGCTGTCGAAGGCGCTGGGCGCCGCGCACGAGCGCGGCATCGTCCATCGCGACATGAAGCCGGACAACGTGCAGCTGATCGAGCGGGGCGGTGACAGCGACTTCGTCAAGGTGCTCGACTTCGGTATCGCGAAGGTCGGAGGCAGCACGAGCAAGCTCACCCAGGCCGGACAGGTCTTCGGCACGCCCCACTACATGAGCCCGGAGCAGTGCGCCGGCACGGCGGTGGACCACACCACGGACATCTACGCGGTCGGCGTGATCCTGTACGAGATGGCGACCGGGCAGGTGCCCTTCGATGCCGACAACCTGATGGGCATCCTCACCAAGCACCTCTACGAGAACCCGGTTCCGCCGCATGAGCTGCCGCCCCCCGTCGACGTGCCGCCTGCCTTCGAGGCGATCATCCTCAAGTGCCTGGCGAAGAAGCCGGATCACCGGTACCAGTCGATGGCCGAGCTGCTCGCCGACTTGGAGGCACTCGAGGGCGGACTGACCCCCAAGGCGGTGGTCGACAACGTCGACCGCCAGACCGCTGCCGGTCACACCACGCCACCCGAGGCCGACCCGACCGGCAAGGTCGCCGTCGGGGTCGGCCAGCCCGAGGTTCCCAAGCGCTCCCCCGTGCCGATCCTCCTGGGCGTGACGGCGCTCGTCATCGCAGGGGTGGGATACGCGCTGATGGGCGGCTCGGAGCCGGCGCCCGACGAGTCCCACGTGGTCGCCCCCGCGCCCGAGACGGCCACCGCACCCGAGACGGAACCGGAGCCCGAACCGGAGCCCGAACCGGAGCCCGAGCCCGTGCCCGTGCGTGTGGCGATCAGCAGCACCCCCGCGGGGGCGGAGCTGTATCAGGGCGGCGCGCTGCTGGGTAACACGCCGCTCTCGGTCGATCGCCCCGAGGGCGACGGCCAGCTGGAGCTTCAGCTGCGGCTGAGCGGCTACGAGCCCAAGACCTTCACGATCACCCAGCGTACCGGCGAGGAGCTGAAGGTCTCGATGGCCAAGGTCAAGCGCAAGCGGCCGTCGCGGACGAAGCACACCAAGCGGCCACCCAAGCCGCCCGAGCTGCCCGCCCAGCCGCGCCAACCGCGCAAGCCCCAGACCGAGGTCCTGGACCCCTGGGATTGATCCCGGAAGCGTCCCCGGACGGGGCTACGATCGAAGCTTGCGGCGCCTGCGCGTAGCGACTACGTTCCGCTCGCCATGCGGCCCCGGGAACAGCTCGCCCTCGGCCTGATCGCGCTGATCGCGACGGCCTGCAACATCGAGAACGAAGGCGATGCGCCGCCGCGCGCGACGCTCTACTTCCCCAATGCCCTCGGGCTTCTCCACGACGATCCGGACGCCGCCGCGCGCCACCTGCTGGTGACCAACTCCAACTTCGACCTGCGCTACAACGCTGGCACGCTGCAGGCCTACGACCTCGCGGAGCTCGGCGATGCAGTGGCAGGGTGCGTCGAGCAGGGCGACGAGGACTGCGAGCTGGAGCCGGGAGAGTTTCTCGCCGACGAGATCCACATCGGGTCCTTCAGCAACGGCCTGGCGATCGCGCCCGGCCGCGACCGGGCCTTCGTCGCGAGCCGCACCGACAAGAGCCTGAGCGTGATCGAGCTCGACCCCGCCAGCGACGACGACATCTTCACCTGCGGCGACGGCCTGCGCGGGTGCACCCGCGCCGCCGACCTGGGCGAAGACCCGGAGACCGGCAAGGCGGTCAAGGAGTGGATCGGCGACCCCGTCGTGATCATGACGCGCCCGATGAGCGACTGGCTCCCCGGCCGCGACGACCTGGGCGACTACGTGATGGTCGGCCACCTGGACGGCGAGATCAGCCTCTTCACCCAGGGCCTGGACGACGACGGCGGGTTGCTCGACCGCTTCCAGCTGACCGGCGTCCTGGAGCGCGTCAATCCACAGCTCACCGGGCTCGCCTTCGACGACACCACCGGCCAGGTCCACCTCTCGTTCGCCACGGTGGTGCCGACGAATCGCGGCAAGGGCATCAACCGGGTCGCGGTCTCGGTGCCGGACCGGGTGCTCGACAGCGGCGAGGCCGTGCCCGACACCGCGCGCGCCCGCATCTTCAGCACCGGAGTGCTGGTACTGGAGGGCGTCGGCCCGCGCACCGACACCCGCGACATCGAGTTCATCGCGGCACCCGAGCCCGAGCCGCGCGCGCTGGTTCTGGCGCGCGAGCCCAACGCGCTGCTGCTGGCGGACCTGGACGAGACCCGCAATCGCGACGGGGTAGGGCGCGTGCTGCGCACGGCCGTGCTGGGCTCTGGCCCCTCGCGCATGGTCGTGGCCGAGCTGCCGCGCGAAGGCGACGCGCTGCGGGTCGCGGTGGTCAGCTGCTTCACTGCGCGCGAGATCTTCGTCGTCGACCTGGAGACGATGCTGATCCGTACGGTCGTCCCCAACCTCAGCGGCCCCTTCGACCTCGCCGTCGACGAGGAGCGCTCGCTGCTCTACGTGACCGACTTCCGCTCGTCGGTCATCCGCATCATCGACCTCTCGCCGCTGACCGATCCCGACGCGGGCGAGGGCGCGAGCGTGGTCGCCACCCTGGGCGCCCCGCGCATCATCCAGGAGCTGCAGTGATCGCCCCCCATCGTCCCGTGCCGCTGCTGCTCGGCGCGCTGATCCTCGCCGCCTGCAACGACGAGACGCCTCCCCCCCGACCGGGCAGCTTCGACCGCCCGAACCGCGTGGCCTTCGCGTGCCTCGACGGCGAACGCGTCGTGGCCCTCGGGCGCTGCCGCGGCTCCGAGGAGGACCGCGACGACGACCTGTCGATGCACGCCCTGGTGACCCAGAGCACGCGCGGCGAGATCGCCGCGGTGGACCTGGAAGTGGACGGCATCCTGGACGCCCGCGAGGACATCCCGGGCTTCACCTTCGCCCGTGTGGGGGAGCTTCCCGTGGCGGCGGTGGTGCCGCCGGACCACGCCCACACCACCTACGTGGCGAACTTCGGCTCGCGCGACATCACCCTGCTCGACACCGCCAGACTGCTGGCCGGGCGCGGCACCGACGACGCGACCCTCGCCACGGTGCCGGTCGAGCACATGGGCGCGCGTGGCGCGCCGGTCGACATGGTGATGAGCCCCGACCAGGACGCGCTGCTGGTGGCGGTGCCCGAGCTGGGGCAGGTCCTGCGCTTCCCGATCGAGCGTTGCGGTGACGACGGCACGTGCCAGGAGGGGCGCATCGCGACCGCCGACGACGGCAGGCCGGCCACGACGGCCGTCGACCTGTCGGAATCCGCAGCGCATCTGGTCACCTCGATGCCAGACGACGGCGTGACGCCGGAGCCCTACGCGTTGCTGTGCGGCTTCGAGCGGGCGTCGCCGCCGAGGGTGGAGCCGCCGACAGTGAGCAACGCGCAGCTGATGGTCCAGCCCCAGCCGCGCGTCCTGGAGCTCGACGACTTTTGCCCGAGCGACGGCGCGGAGGGCTGCTCCCCGCGGCTGCTCGTGGCCGACGAGGCGCTGCCGGTGATCCACGCGATCGACCTGGACGCCCTGGCGGCAGGAGACGACGCGCTGCTCGAACCGATCGCCGTCGGCTCTCCGACCCTGGACGTTGCGGTCACCCCGAGGGTGCCCGCGAGCCTGGACGGCGAGGGCGAGACTCAGTTCGTCTACGCGATCGATGCCCGCGACGGCTCCGTGATCGTGACCGAGAATGGGCGCGTACTGTCGGTCAACACGGACCCCAACTTCCGCCCCGATCGCATCCTGCTCGACAGCCGCGCCAGCCGCGGCCCGACCTCGGCCGCCGCCCTCGAGATACTCACGCCGAGCTTCGACGTGCGCGGCCCCGCCGCCCAGTATGCCCGACAGCCGCAGAGCGCCGGTGTGCCCGAGGGCGAGGATCCCGAGCTCTACTGCACCGACGACGACCACGACGAGCAGGACCCGAGCCGTCTGCGCGGGGTCTTTCTGGCGGTCGCGCTGACCGACGGGAGCGTGCGCGTCGTCGACGTGCACGACAACGAGCTGCGGGCATGCCGCGACTGCGCCAACCGGCCGCGCGTGACGATCGAGTCCATCGACGAGGACGGGGTCGTCACGATCGAGCCCACCGCCACCTGGCATCCGATGGTCGGCGATGTGGTGCGCGCCGGCGAGCAGGAGACGGTGGTCGAGCTGGCCTTGAGCCCGATCAGCTTCCGCCCGGCCGCGCGCATCGCAGCGGACACGGGCGAGCTCGAGGTGGAGGCGCCGCCGGCGCTGCCGGTGTTGATCCGCCACCACGCGCGCCTGCGGCAGAGCTTCATCGACGACGACCCCTCCGTGCGTGCCACCCTCAACCCGGCGGAGTCGATGCTCGAGTTCGTGGTCGACGGCCTCGCCTTCGCGGTGCGCAACAACGGCACCGCCGGCAGCCCCGACGCCCCCGGGTTGGACTGCTTCACGTGCGACGAAGACCTCGTCCAGGTCTTCCCCGACCCCGAGGATCTGCTCGACCTGCTGGACGACGAAGCGGAGGACGACACCGATCGCGATGCGGGCGCGTTGCCCGACGGGGGCACGTTGCCCGATGGGGGCGTGCAGAGTGAGGCCGTTTGCCCGGCCCGCGACCGCACCGCGCTGCTGTGCGCCAGCGCGGACCCGTGGACACCCGTGGACGACCTCTGGTCCTTCACCTACGAGGGCGTCCTGCCGGGCGTGCGCGGGGGTCGTGGCCGCTTCCGCGACGCCGACGACCCCGCCAGCCACACGGGCATGCGCGTGGAGTTCGTCTCGGAGGGCGGCTTCTGCGCAGCGGGCGTGCTGGGCGACACCGACATCGGCTTCGAGACCGAGGACCTCGACTGCCTGCGGGACCCGGAGCCCCGCGGCGACCAGCTCGTGATCAATACCCTGCCGCCTGCGCGCGACCTGCTGCGCGCGACGCTGGAAGAGAAGGGCGTGGACTTCCGCGATGACGACCTCGAGGCCTGCGACGAGCTGCGCGAGGCGCTACTCGACCAGGAGGAGGACCACATTCTCGCCTTCCCGATCGAGAAGGCCTTCGACGACTTCCTCGCGCTCTTCGACCGCGGGAACATGGTCGAGGAAGTGGCCGGCATCCGCGCGTGGCGCGATGTGGAGCGCTGCCTCGGGGGGCCGGGCGAGCGCCTCGAGTACGTCGTGCGGACACGTGGCAGCTTCTCCGTCCAGGGCAACGCCAGTGGTTTCGTGCATCGAGTGGTCGCCCACGAGTCGGGCCGTTGCACCGTGGACCGGGAGCAAGACGCGCGCCTGCGCGGGCGCGCCTGGCTCGGCTGCACCTTCCGCAACCGCACGCTGCAGGTTCGCCCCTGGCTGGCCGCAGACCCGGACGACGTGACGCCGGTGCCGCGCAACGTGCGCCTGCAGACCCAGGTCTTCACGCCCGCCACCAAGGTCCAGCTCGACGGCAACCTGGCCGGCTTCACGACCACCACGACGGTGCCGATCCAGCTCTTCTTCAACGCCGTGGATGAGCGGCTCTACCTGATGGACATCCACCGGCGGGGGCTGGTACCGATCTCCCTCGACCCGTTCCCGGAGTTCGCGCCCGGCTCCTTCAACTGAGCGGGCCCCGCGGCCATGCCCGCCAGGAAGAAGGCAGCCAAGTCCAAGCAGCGCAAGCGCTCGCCCGCGATGGTGCAGTTCTTCCGCGAGAAGGAACAGCACCCGGGCACGCTGCTCTTCTTTCGGATGGGGGACTTCTACGAGCTCTTCTACGAGGACGCCGTCGAGGCCTCCGAGCTGCTCGACATCGCGCTGACGTCGCGCGGCAACGACGAGCACGGCGTGCCGATCCCGATGGCGGGCGTGCCCCACCACGCCGCCTCCGGCTACATCGCGCGCCTGATCGAGCAGGGCCAGCGGGTGGCCGTCTGCGAGCAGATGGAGGACCCCTCCAAGGTGAAGGGCGTCGTCCCGCGAGAGGTGGTGCGGGTGGTGACGCCGGGGCTGGTGCTCGAGCCGGACGCGCTCGACGCACGCGCCCACAACCACCTGATCGCGATCACCGGTGAGGCGCCCTTCGGGCTGGCGGTGCTGGAGCTGAGCACCGCGGACGCACGCGCCTGTCAGCTCGACACGGGCGCCGACGTGCTGGCGGAGGCGGTGCGGCTGGACGCCCGGGAGATCCTGATCGAAGCCGAGGCGGGCGCCCTGCGCGAGCAACTCGGCCAGGTGCTACCCAACGCGAGCTTCCTCGAGATCGACGAAGCGCTCCTGCAAGCGGGCGGCGCCGACGAGCGCGTGCGGCCGATCCTGGAGGCAGCAGGCGAGGGCGACGGCTTCGGCGAGCTCGAGCTGCGCGCGGCCCGCGCGGCGCTGGCCTATGCGCAGCGCTCCCAGCCCGGAGCGACGCTCGACGTGCAACGCATCGCGCCCTACGACCCCAGCGACCACCTGCTGCTCGACGACGCGGCGGTGCGCAACCTGGAGCTCGTCACCACGCTCGGCGGCGAGCGCAAGGGCTCGCTGCTCCACCTGCTCGACGGCACCCGCACCGCGATGGGCGCGCGCCTGTTGCGCCGCCGGCTGCTGGCGCCCTTGACCGAGCTGGCGCGCATCCGGCGGCGTCACGACTCGGTCGAGGCCCTGCTGACCGACGCCGCCCTGCGCGAGCAGCTGCGTGAGACCCTCGGCCGCGTCTCCGACCTCGAGCGGCTGTGCACGCGCGCGGCACTCGGCGTCGCCACCCCACGCGACCTGGGCGCCATCGGTAATAGCCTGCGGGCCGCGGCCAGCCTGCGCGAGCACCTCCAGGAAGCCTTCGCCCGTTCCACCGACGACGCCATCGCGAGGCTGGTCCCGGAGGACGTGTGCGAGGACCTGGCCGCGCGTCTGACCGGCTCGCTGGTGGACGAGCCCCCGGTCAGCTGGACCACCGGCGGGATCTTCCGCGACGATCACGATCCGACGATCGCCGAGCTGCGCGAGCTGAGCCGCAGCAGCAAGGAGGTGATCCTCGCCCTCGAGCAACGCGAGCGACAGCGCACCGGCATCCACACGCTCAAGGTGAAGTTCACCAAGGTCTTCGGCTACTACATCGAGATCAGCAAGGCGAAGCTCGACGCGGTGCCCGAGGAGTATCGCCGCAAGCAGACCGTCGCGACCGGCGAGCGCTTCACGACCGACGAGCTCGACGAGGTCCAGACGAAGATCCTCAATGCGGACGAGCGCCTGCGCGTGCTCGAGGCCGAGCTCTTCGAGCAGCTGCGCCGCGACGTGGGCGCGCTCTCTCCGAGCATCAAGCGCCTCGCGACAGCGCTGGCGGATCTCGACGTGCACGCCGGCTTCGCCGATCTCGCGCACCGCCACGACTACATGCGCCCCCAGCTGAACGACTCGGTCGCGCTCGCGCTGCGCGAGGGCCGGCACCCGATCGTCGAGCAGACCGTCGAGAGCGGCCGCTTCGTGCCCAACGACGTGAGCCTGGACGCGGAGGGCGCGCGGCTGATGATCATCACCGGGCCGAACATGGCCGGCAAGTCCACCGCCATGCGGCAGGTCGCGCTGTGCGTGATCATGGCCCAGAGCGGAGGCTTCGTGCCCGCCGCCGCGGCCGACGTCGGGATGGTCGACCGCATCTACACGCGCGTGGGTGCGAGCGACAACGTGGCCGCGGGCGAGAGCACCTTCATGGTGGAGATGCGCGAAACCGCCAGCATCCTGCGCGGGGCGACGCGCCGCTCCCTGGTCGTGCTCGACGAGATCGGGCGCGGCACGAGCACCTACGACGGCCTCGCGATCGCCTGGGCGGTGGCCGAGCACCTGCACGACGTGGTGGGCTGCCGCACGCTCTTCGCCACCCACTACCACGAGCTGTGCGAGCTGGCGCGCACGCGCGACGGCGTCGTCAACTTCAACGTGGCGGCCAAGGAATACGGCGAGGATGTGGTCTTCCTGCGCAAGCTCGTTCCCGGAGGGGCCAATCGCAGCTACGGCGTGGCCGTGGCGCGGCTGGCCGGTGTTCCGGAGATCGTCCTCGCGCGCGCCCGTGCCATGCTGCGCGAGCTCGAGGCGGGAACGAGCCTCCCCTCCGGCGCACCGGCCAGTCTGCGAGGCAAGGGGAAAGCCGGCGATACGCAGCTCGATATGTTCGCTCCGGGACCCGCCGAGAGCGAGCCTTCCGTGGTGGAGGCCACGCTGCGCGAGCTCGACGTCGAGCGCATGACGCCGGTGGAAGCGATCGTGGCCCTTGCGCGGCTCAAAGATCTGCTTCCTCCGGAGTGAGCGCGTTGCTCCGCGCGGCTGGATCGCCCATGATGACGAGAGGCGATGGCGGACCCGAAGCAGGAGCTCGAACGGATTCGCGAGGCCCTGGCGGCGGCCGATGGCACGCTGGCCGAGGCGCTCGACGCACGCGCGCGCGCGACGCGCGAGCTCGCGGCGCTGAAGACGCAGAACCCGGAGCTGTTGGTCAATCTGCCGCGTGACCACGAGGTCATCGCGCAGCACGTGGAGCGGGTCCGGGACTTTCCCAAGGACGCCGCCGCCGCGGTGATGACCGACGTGCTGTCGGCCTGCAGCGCGATCACCGCGCCGCTGCAGGTGGTCTACTCCGGACAGGAAGGTGGCTTTGGACACCTGGCCGCGCGCATGCAGTTCGGCAGCTCCGCCGAGCTGCGCGCCGTGGAGACCGCCGAGGAGGTGCTGTCCGAAGTCGAGCGCGGCCGCGCGGCCTTTGGCCTGCTGCCCTTCGAGACCTCCCACGACGGCGCGGTCACCGGCACGGTCAACCAACTTGCGCGGGGTGACGCCAAGATCTGCGCCGAGATCCCGGTCAAGCGCCGGTTCAACCTGGTATCGCGCAGCGGCACGCGTGACGGGATCGCCAAGGTCTACGCCTCCTCCAGCGCGATCGCAGCCTGCGAGTCCTACCTCAGCACGCGACTCCCGAATGCGGTCGTGATCGATACGCGCAGCGGCATGGCCGCCGCCGAGCACGCTCGCGAAGAGGACAACGCCGCGGCGCTGGTCACGGACGTCGCGCTGGAACTGTCGAAGCTCGAGGTGGTCGAGCGCGCGATCGAGGACGTCTCCGACCTGGAGACCCGCTACGTGGCGGTGGGCAACGACTTCCCGGCACGCAGCGGCAAGGACCGTACCGCGGTGGTGCTCGCGCTGCACGATGCGCCGGGCGTGCTGATCGACTGCCTGCGGCCGTTCGCCGATCGCAAGATCAACCTCTACCGCCTGGAGACACGACCGGCGCGCGGCTGGGAGTTCCGCTATTTGATCCTCTTCGAGATCGACGGCCACATCACCGACCGCCCCGTACTGGCGGCGATCGAGGAGCTGCGCGGCGCCAGCCGCTACGTGAAAGTGCTCGGCAGCTACCCCCGCGTCACCGAGCTATGAAGCTCGCCCATCCGCACCTCGCCAGCCTCGAGCCCTACCAGCCAGGCAAGCCGGTGGAGGAGCTGGAGCGCGAGCTCGGTATCGAGAACGCGGTCAAGCTCGCGTCCAACGAGAACCCCATGGGCCCCTCGCCAGCGGCCGTGCAGGCGATGGAGGCCGCGGTCGCCGGCGTGCACCGCTACCCGGACGCAGGTCTGCACGCGCTGCGTGAGCGCCTCGCGGCCATGCACCGGATCGCGCCCGGGGAGCTGGCCTTCGGCAACGGCAGCAACGAGCTGATCGACCAGATCTGCCGCGTCTTCAGCGGCCACGGCACCAGCGGGGTCCACGGCGCGCCGAGCTTCGTCTGCTACGGGCTGGGTCTGCAGGCCTCCGGGGCCGAGCGCATCGTGGTTCCGCTGCGCGCGGGCACGCACTTCGACGTGGATGCGCTGCTTGAAGCGATCCGCCCCGACACCCGTCTGATCTTCATCGACAATCCCAACAACCCGACCAGCACCCACGTGCCGGCCGCCGCGCTGGAGCGTTTGCTGTCCGCGCTCCCCGAACACCTGATCCCGGTCCTGGACGAGGCCTACGTGCACTTCGTCGATGCCCCCGACTACCGCAGCGCCCTGGAGCTGCGCCACCTGAACGAGAACCTGATCGTGCTGCGAACCTTCTCGAAGGCCTACGGCCTGGCTGCGACGCGGGTCGGCTATGCCATCGCCCACCCGTCGATCGTCGCTGACCTGGAGCGCGTGCGCGCGCCCTTCAACGTGGGCAACGTCGGGCAGGCAGGCGCCCTGGCCGCACTCGACGACCCGGCGCACGTGGAGCGCTACGTCGCGCTCAACGCCAGCGAGCGCACACGGTTGAGCACCGCCCTGGCAAAGATGGGGTTTGCGGTGGCGCCGAGTCAGGCAAACTTCCTCTTCGTGGAGTTGCCGGATGGATCCGACGAAGCGGACGTGGTCTACGAGGCATTGCTTCGCCGGGGCGTGATCGTGCGCGCTTTCGGGCCACTACCGCGCCACCTCCGTGTCACGGTGGGGCTCCCGGAGGAGAACGACCGCCTGCTCACGGCGCTCGAGGCGGTGCTGGCATGAGGGCAGGATGGACCTTGCTACTTGCGGCCACCCTAGCTGTCGGATCCGTCGCGTGCGGAGGTGCCGCGACCCCGGCTGCAAAGAGTGCCGCTGACCTGCCTCCGCCGCCGCCCGCGATCCCCGTCGACGCGCTGGACGTCCTGCCGGCCGGTGCGCAGCAGGTCGCGCGTGTCGACCTCACGGAGCTGCGCGGCTCCGAGCACTTCCCGCGCATCGATGGCTGGGCCCGGCGCATGGGCTGCATCGATGCGGGCGCGCGCGACCACTGGCTGTTGCGACGCGGGAGCGAGGCGTTGGTCGCGACCTATGCGCCGGCCGCGGATGCGCCTCCCGGCACCGCGCCTCTGACGGTGGTGCTCGTCGCGGGCAAATTCGTCGCACAGGATGGAACCGCGGCATTGCACGAGGCCGCCCGGCTGCTGCCGACGGCACGCGGACCGCGCGCGGTGGAGGAACTCGGCAGGTTCCGGGTGGAGCGCCAGGGGCGCCTCGCGGCGAGCGTGCTCGACCGACGCTGGCTGCTGGTCGGCGACGGCGAGGGCGTCGAGCGCGTGCTGCGCCGCCTCGACACACTCGAGGGACCCGCGCGCGGCGCGCCGCTGTCCGCGGACGAGACCCTGGCGGCACAACACGGCTTCCCCCAGAGCCTGAGCAACTCGACCATCACGCTGCTCGGCAGCACCGACCGCAGTGCCAATGCGCGCATCCGGCGGCAGCTGCGGCGGATGGGCGCCGGGCGCGCCGGTGCCGGTCTGGCGGAGGGTCCGGTCGCAGCGCAGCTGATGATCGCCGGCCACGCGCGGGCCGAGGTGCTGGGCACCTACCAGTCGACCCAGGCGGCGAGCGAAGCGAGCAAGGCGCTGCGCGGGCTGTTCTCACGCGCCAACCTGCTGATGCGGCTGGCTGGGCTGGGCCCGATCCTCGACGAGGCGAAGATCTCCGTCGAGGGCGAAGTGTTGCGGGTCTCCCTGTCCCAGGGGTCGGGCGCCACGGCCAAGCTCTTCCGGCGGCTCGACGCGATGATCAGGGTGATGGCCAGCCCCTGCGCCGCGCCGGCGGAAGTGGTACGCGCGCGCTGACGCCGAACGCAGGCTGTGCTATGCGCCGCCCGTGCCCAAGGATGGCAAGCGCGCGCGCGGCGTGGTGGTCGCGATCGACGGTCCCGCCGGGGCGGGCAAGAGCACGGTCGCCCGGGAGCTCGCCCGCCGTCTGGGCTACGTGCTGGTGGATACCGGCGCGCTCTACCGCGGAGTCGCCCTGGCCGCCCGTGAGCGCGGGGTCGACTGGCAGGACGGGGACGCGCTCGGTGCGCTCGCCGGTGCGCTGCGGCTGGGTTTCGAGATGGCCCCGGACGGCACGCCGCGGCTCACGATCGACGGCCGACAGCGGGCCGCGGAGATCCGCACCCCGGAGATGAGCATGGGGGCCAGCCACGTCTCCAAGCATCCGCCGGTCCGCGCCGCCCTGATGGGCATCCAGCGGGGCCTCGGCCGCGAGGGTGGGGTGGTACTCGAGGGGCGCGACATCGGCACCGTGGTCTTTCCCGACGCGGAGGCCAAGATCTTCCTGACCGCGTCCGCCGAGGTCCGCGCCCGCCGCCGCGTGGAGGATCTGGCCGAACGCGGCATCGAAGCCGACTTCGAGACCACCCTGCGCGAGGTCCAAGAGCGGGACGCCCAGGACTCCCAGCGGGAGGTCGCACCGCTGAAGCCGGCGGCGGACAGTGTCACTGTGGATACGACGGGCGTACCGATCGGGGAGGTCGTGCGCCGTCTGGAGGAGATCGCACGATCGGCGGGCGCCTGAATTGGCCATGCCGATGAGCGCAAGGTGTCGAGTTGACAGGCAGTATCGCCGCTGTTAGCTTCCCCGGCCCAAAGCCTCGCGGGCTGGGCCTGTGTTCAGACTTCGGGTGGGACACCCGGGCTGGAACTTGGCCTTCCTGGCTGCGTGTATCTCGAGCCGACCCGCCCACTACACCCGCTTGTACTTGGAGAGCGCACCGCGGTGGCTCTGCTGTTTTGAGAGAGAAGGAACCCCCACACACATGACCACTGCAGATCAGGCTACTTCCGGCGACAGCGAATCGTTCGCCAGCTTGTTCGAGGCCTCCATGGCCCACGCCGACTCGCTTCGCGAGGGCGAAATCGTTCAGGGACGCGTCATCAAGGTCAACCGCGACGCGGTCATCGTCGACATCGGCTACAAGTCCGAGGGCGTCATCCCTGCCAATGAGTTCATCGACACCACCGGCCAGGTGGCAGTCGCACCCGGCGACACCGTCGACGTGCTCGTCGAGGCGAAGGAGAACGACAACGGCCTCGTCAGCCTCTCCAAGGAGAAGGCCGACAAGCTAAAGGTCTGGGACGAGATCAGCGAGGCGTGCGAGCGCGACGAGCTGATCGAGGGCACCATCACCGCACGCGTGAAGGGTGGTCTGCAGGTCTCGATCCGCGGCGGCGTGAAGGCCTTCCTGCCCGGCTCCCAGGTCGACCTCCGGCCCGTCCGGAACCTCGACAAGCTGATCGGCCAGACCTTCGAGTTCAAGGTCATCAAGTTCAACAAGAAGCGCGGCAACATCGTGCTGTCGCGGCGCGTGCTGCTCGAGCGCGAGCGCAACGAGCTCAAGGCCCAGACCCTGGAGAACCTCCAGGAGGGCATGGTCGTCACCGGCACGATCAAGAACATCACCGAGTACGGCGCCTTCGTGGACCTGGGCGGCATCGACGGACTGCTCCACATCACCGACATGAGCTGGGGCCGGGTCAACCACCCATCCGAGGTCTTCAAGCTCGGCGACGAGGTCACCGTCAAGGTGCTGCGCTACAACCCCGAGACCGAGCGCGTCTCGCTGGGCCTCAAGCAGACCATGAACGACCCGTGGGAGCACGCGGTCGAGAGCTACCCGGAGGGCAAGCGCGTCTCCGGCAAGGTCGTCTCGCTCACCGACTACGGCGCTTTCATCGAGATGGAAGAGGGCATCGAGGGCCTGATCCACGTCAGCGAGATGAGCTGGGGCAAGCCCAAGCACCCCTCCAAGGTCCTCAGCGAGGGCGAGGAAGTGGAGTGCATCGTACTGGAGGTGGACCAGGAGGCCAAGCGCATCAGCCTCGGCCTCAAGCAACTCCAGGCCGATCCGTGGCAGGAGTTCGCCGGCCAGTACAACCCGGGCGACGTCATCCAGGGCACCGTGCGCTCGCTCACCGACTACGGCGTCTTCGTCGGGATCGCCGACGGCGTCGACGGCATGGTCCACAAGTCCGACCTGAGCTGGACCCAGCGCATCAACAACCCCGCCGACCTCTATAAGAAGGGCGACGAGGTGCAGGCGATCATCCTCTCGGTGAACCACGCGGAGAAGAAGGTCTCCCTTGGCATCAAGCAGCTCTACGAAGACCCCTGGGTTCACCTTCCGGTCAACTACCCCGTGGGAACCGTGCTCGAGGTGCGCGTGAAGTCCGTCGCCGAGTTCGGCGTCTTCGTGGAGATCGAGCGCGGCGTCGAGGGTCTGGTGCACGTCTCGGAGTTCCCGGACACCTGGGGCCCGGATGCGGCTCCCCACGTGAAAGAGGGCGAGATCGTCAAGGCAGAGATCATCTCGATGGACCCGGAGGAGCGGCGCATCGCGCTCTCCTTCAAGAGCGCCTTCCAGCGTGAGGAGACCGTCGAGGCCATGAAGTTCATGGAGCGCGCGCGCGAGGACACGCAGCGCACCGTGGGCCCGAGCGGCGGCGGCGGGGCGACCCTGGGCGACGTGCTCAAGGACAAGCTGGCCGGTCAGATCGGTGGCGAGGGCGAAGGCGCCGACGGCGAGGCCGGCGCGGCCGAGGCCAGCGAGGGCGAGGCCGGCGCGGCCGAGGCCAGCGAGGGCGAGGCCGGCGCGGCCGAGGGCGGCGGATCGGGCGAGGGCTCGGACAACGAGTAGTCTTGGCGCCGCGCGCGCCACGCCGAGCCCACGACCGGGGCCGAACGCGCTGTTGCGCGTTGGCGCCTCACCCCTGCGTTGCGCTATCGTCAAGCAGGAGGTTTCGCCATGAGCGCGGCCAGCGGGGGCGGACAGGACAGGCTGCCGGAGACGGGGCCCGGATCACGCACGCGACGGCGCTGGTTCTTGAGCGTCTCCGCGGTGCTGCTGGTGGCCGCGCTGGTGCTGTTCCGCGGCGTCCTGCTGCCCTTCCTGCTCGCCATCGTGCTGGCCTACGTGCTCTCACCTGTGGTGTCTTGGGGTGAGCGACTGCGTGTGAGGCAGCGCACGGTGCCGCGCTGGGTCGTGGTGGTGGCCCTCTACACCGCCCTGATCGGGGCCCTGAGCGCCTTCCTGACCTTCTCCGTGCCGCGGCTGGCCGGCGAGTTCGCGCGCCTCACCCGGGAGGCGCCGCTGGCGGTCTCCACCGTGCGCACCGAGTGGCTGCCCGAGCTCGAGCGGCGCCTGCGCTCCGCCAGCAGGCCCTATCTGGAGGAGACGCTGGTACCGGCCGATGGCCCGCAGCGCCCAGGCCAGGTCCCCGAGGTGAACGGCGCGCAAGCGGAGGCCACAGACGTGGTCAGCTCGGCGCGTCCCCAGGCCGAGACCGAGCTGACGCCGGGCATCATCGTGCGGCCCCGCCAGGGCGGCGGCTACGACGTGGTCCTGCCCGAGGAGGGTCTGCGCGTGGTGCCCGAGGGCGACCGCGCCTATCGCATCGAGACGGCGCCACAGGAGCAGGGGCCGGAGAAGGACATCACCTCGACCATCACCGAGGCCCTCGGCCGCACGATGGACAACACCGAGCAGATGGCGGTCGCGCTGTTGCAGGCGGCCCAGAAGCTCGTCGGGGCGCTGACCCGCGGCATCTTCGGCTTCGTCATGATGCTGATGATCTCGGCCTACCTGCTCGTCACCAGCGACCGCATCTTCGGCTTCCTGCGCTCGCTGTGGCCACCTGGGCGGCGCGACGGATTCGACGATCTGGTGCGGCGCATGGACGGCGGTCTGGCTGGCGTTGTGCGCGGCCAGCTGATCATCTGCGCGGTCAACGGTGTGCTCTCGGGCATCGGCTTCTACCTGCTGGGCTTGAAGTACTGGACCTTCCTCACGCTGCTGGCCGGGGTCATGTCCATCATCCCGATTTTCGGCTCCATCCTGAGCACCATCCCGGCCGTGCTGGTCGCGCTGCCCCAGGGGCTCGACGTGGCGGCGCTGGTGATCGTCTGGATCGTCGGCATCCACCAGATCGAGGCCAACCTCCTCAACCCAAAGATCATGGGCGACTCCGCGCGCGTGCACCCGGTGCTGGTTGTCTTCGCACTGCTGGCTGGTGAGCACGTCGCGGGCATCATGGGCGCACTGCTGGCCGTTCCGGTGCTCAGCATCACCCAGACGCTCTTCCTGTTCCTGCGCGAACGCTTCCTCGGTGTACCGCGCACGCTGTCGGTGCCGCCGTCACCGCCACCTGCGGCCAGCGCCCCGGCGGAGGCCGGCGCGCGCACACCCGTACCGGGCGCCGAGCCGCAGAAGAGCTGATCGCGGTCGCAAGCGGCTCGGTGGTCACGCGACGATGTCCACCACCACCGCGGTGATGTTGTCGCGACCGCCACGCTTGTTCGCGATGTCGACCGCGCGTGTGGCGGCCTCCTGCACCGTGCCGGCCATCAGGTCGGTGATCTCGCGATCCTCGAGATAGCCGTGTAGGCCGTCGGAGCAGAGCAGGAAGCGATCGCCGGGCTTGACCGCAATGGCGCGGGTGTCGACCTGGACGTACTCGCGCGAGCCGACCGCGCGGGTGATCACGTTCTTCTGCCGCGAGTGCCGCGCCTCCTCCTCGGTGATCAGACCCTTCTTGATCTGCCATGCGACAAGCGTGTGGTCCTCGGTGATCTGCTCGGCGTGGCCGTCGCGTACGAGGTAGATGCGACTGTCGCCGACCTGCGCCGTGAGCGCGTAGCCGCCGCGCAGGACTAGCGCGCTCATCGTCGTGCCCATGCCCTTCTGTTCGGGATTGGCCTCGCCCAACCCGAAGACCATGTATGTCGCGGCCTGGACCGCGCTCTCCATCACGCGCAGCGACTTGCGCATGGACGGAGGCATGGTGTTGCCGCGGTCGGCGCCTTCCGGCAGGTCCGCAACCTCCTGGAGACAGGCCTGCTCACTGCGGACCATGCCGTGCAGCGTGTCCACGGCCTGCTCGCTTGCCACTTCGCCCGCGTTGTGCCCCCCCATGCCGTCTGCGACCACGTAGAGACGGAAGGAGTCATCGATCAGATAGGCATCCTCGTTCGAGAGGCGCCGCCGACCCACATCGGTCAAACCGAAGGCCACGGTGTCCACGATTCTCATTGTAAATTTCCCGGCCTGAGAATCCCAGCGCTACTTCGCCTCGACATTCCGAAATCGCGGTTGAATCCAAGGCCTTGGGCGTCCATCTATACGGGCATGAGGTCACCGGGCCAGGGAAGGGCGGGCCGCAGAGCCGCGCTCGGAACGCTGGGCGCCTGCGGCTTGCTGGCGCTCGCGTTCGGCGTCGGGGTGCTCCCGGGTGGGACGGGCGCCCACGCCCAGATCGATGATGCCCGGCGCATCAAGGTCGCCGAGCGTCTCAAGCAGTCCACGGTGACCGTGCTGGCGGGGCGCTCGTCCGGCTCGGGGTTCCTGGTGGCGCCGCGCGGCTACGTCGTCACCAACGCCCACGTGGCCTCCGGTGCACGGCGCAGCGGCCGGCTGGCCGTGCGCTTCAGCGACGGCAGCGAGCACCCGGCCACCCTGCTCGCCTACGACCCGCACCATGATCTGGCGGTCGCACGCATCGACGGTGCCGTGAAGGTGAAGCCGCTGCCGCTCGGCGACTCGGATGCCGTCAAGGTGGGCCAGACCGTGCTCGCCTTTGGCAGCCCCTTTGGGCTCGAGGGAACACTCACTCAGGGCATCGTCAGCGCTCGACGGGATCTTGGCGCGATTGGCACCGGCCAGGTCAAGGGCGTGATCCAGACCGACGCCCCGATCAATCCAGGCAACTCGGGTGGGCCACTGGTGAACACGCGAGGAGAGGTGGTCGGCGTGAACACCGCGATCCTCTCACGTGGGGGCGGAAGCAACGGAATCGGCTTTGCAGTCCCCGTCAGCTACGTCAAGGCGTTGCTCGGTGAGCTGGAGCAGCGCGAAGCGAGGGCTCAGGCCAAGCCGGCCAAGCCCGGGCCGAAGGGCAGGCGACCCGGCAAGGCAGGGACCAAGCGGGGCAAGGCCCAGCCCGCCGTGTGGCTCGGCGTCATGGGCGACGACTTTCGCGCGCGCGGCTACGAGGGCGTGCGCGTGCACCAGGTGGTGGAGGGCAGCCCCGCAGCCCGCGCCGGGCTGCTCGGTGCGGCGGACCGACGCCCGCCGTTCATCGGACAGCTCGGCATCCCCTGGACCGGACACATCATCCTCGCGCTCGACTCCGAGCCGGTGCGCACCATGGACGAGCTACGCGCCGTGCTAGCGCGGTACGCCCCGGGCGACGAGCTGGTGGTGACGGTGACCGTCGGACCTGGCATCGTGACCGGCGAGACGGTGGTCGAGCTCGCCGCTCGCCCCCGCGAGCTGGAGCGACGGGGTCGACGACGGCGCTGAGCGGCGCGACAGAGCAGGACATGGACCATCAGCAGATCGAAGACGCCTTGGCGGCCGCCTCGGCGGCGCTGGAGACCGGCAACCAATACGCGGCCTTCGCCGCCATCGCCCCGCTGGAGGCGGTCGCCGACCAGGACCCCGAAGCCGCCGCCGCCGTGCTCGCCCTATGGCGGCTGGCGCCCGGCCGAGCGGGTCTGGTCGATGCGGTGGGCGCGCTGCTCGAGCGCTGGCACGACGACCCGACCCTGGTCACGCGCGGTTGCGACGCCCTGATCCGCGCGGCGGAGCGCACCGCACCGGACGAACCGCTCCCGGCAGACGGTCCGGGCAAACGGGCTGCCGAGGCGGCGAGCCACTGCCTCGAGGCTCTCGCATCGCGGCTCGATCCCGCGATGCGCGGCTACCTGCTGATCAACCTCGCCAACGGCCTGCGCCTGGCTCGCGAGCACGATGCAGCCCTGGAGGCGTTCGAGCAGGCGCTGGAGCTGGACCCCGAGCGCGGAGCCTGGTGGTTCAACCTCGGTCTGCTGCACAAGGCGCGGCGCGACTTCGAGGCTGGGCTCTCCGCCAACCGCAGGGCGCGGGAGCTGCTCGGCGACGACAAGGGCGTGCTGTGGAACCTGGCGATCTGCGCGACCGCCTGCGGCAAGGGCGACGCCGCCGCCGAGGCCTTCCGGGCGATGGGCCACGACGCCCGCGTCAACGAAGCGGGCATGCCCTACGTCGAGGGGCTGCCGCCGGCGCAGGTGCGCGTTGCCACGATCGGATCCGGTCTGGGTCCAGAGGGGCAGGTGCCTGGCAACGCGGTGGCCCTCGAGCTGCTGTGGGTGACGCCGATCAGCCCGATCCACGGCGTGCTCTCCAGCGCCACCTACCGCGACGCCTCGGTGGACTACGGCGATCTGGTGCTGTGGGACGGGCTGCCAGTCGACGTGGTGGAGCACGAGGGCCGGCCGGTGCCGCGCTTCCCGCTGCTGTCGGTCCTGCGCAGGGGCGACGAGCACCGCTTCCGCTTCGTCGCGCTGCAGCAGGAGGCCGGCGACGTCGCGGCCTTCGGCGACAAGCTGCCCGGCGGCGCGCGCATGTTCATCCACCGCGAGGCGCTCGAGGCCCTGAGCCGCGACGAGAGCGGCGGTCCCCCGGAGCGGCGGGAGATCCAGGCCCCGGAGCAGCACCGCCTGGTCTACGGAAAGATCGTCGTGCCGGGCTCGACCGAGCTGAAGGCCTTCCGCGTCGCGCTCGAGGGCCTGCAGGCCGAGCACCCGCGCATTCAGCTCGTGATGCCGGGCCTCTACGAGGCGGTCGAGGACTCGCCGGCGGCCGGCAAGGCGCACCAGATGTGGCGGGGGTTAGAGCGAACCGGAGGCAAACGACGCCTCCATGTACAGGGGTAGTTCACTGAGAGGGAATCGCCGAGGTTCGCCCAGGAGCGGCTTACTGACCGTCGGGCTGCGCCCGACCCGCGGGAGGGTCACGCGACCCTCCCGCCC
>JAPPOT010000319.1 GCA_028817855.1 Myxococcales bacterium | reverse complement strand
GGAGCGACGCCGACAATGCGGCCGGCTGGCTCGAGGCGGGGGCGAGCAAGGTGATCGTCACGAGCTGGCTGTTCGAGGACGGACGCCTGAGCCAGCGGCGCTTGGATGCCCTGGCGGCGGCGGTGACGCCGGAGCAGCTGGTGATCGACCTGAGCTGTCGGCGCCATGGCGACGGCTGGCGGGTGGCGGTGAACCGCTGGCAGACGATCACGGACGTGCCGATCGAGCCCGCGACCTTCGAGCGCCTCGCGGCGCATTGTAGCGAGTTCCTGATCCACGCCGCGGACGTGGAGGGGCTGCGCAGGGGCATTGACGCCGAGCTGGTGGAGGCCCTCGCCCGCAGCTGCGAGCTGCCATGCACCTACGCCGGCGGAGCCAACGACGTGGGCGACCTGGATCGGGTGGCGGAGCTAAGCGACGGCCGCATCGACCTGACCTTTGGCAGCGCCCTCGACATCTTCGGCGGCACCGAGGTGCGCTACGCCGACTGCGTGGCCTACAACGGGCGCGCCTGAGAAGAAACTTCGCCGCGCGACACAACCGGCGCCAGGCGCTGCCGATAACCCCTTCAAACGCGGCCGTGAGGCCGCCACCACGAGAGGGTTATCCATGCGAACTCAGCTCCTGAGCCACCTCACCCGCCTGCGCGACGACGAGCGCGGCATGACCACCGTCGAGTACACGATCGTGCTGTGCCTGATCGCCGCGATCAGTGTCGGGACCTGGCAGACCTTCGGTAGCGAGCTCGAGGGATACCTCGGCGACGCCACGGATGAGATCACGGACGCGCTGGAAGAGGGCGACTGAGTGAGCCTGCTGCGTGACCAGCGGGGCGCCGTGACGGTCGAGTACACCGTCGTCCTCGGCCTGGCCGCGATCGGCGCAGCCGTCGCCGTGATCGGCCTCGGCGCCCTGCTGCTCCAGCTCTTCCAGTTCCAACAGGCCGTGCTCCTGCTGCCATTTCCCTGAGGTCAGCCCATGACTGCCGCCGCCATCGTCACGTGCTCGCTCCTGCTCACCCTCGGTGCGGTCGCTGCCTTCACCGACCTGCGCCGGGGCCTGATTCCCAACTGGCTGACCCTCCCTCCCCTCTTGCTGGTGCCCCCGGTCCAGGGCCTGTTCCTCGGACCGGGGGCACTCGGCAGCTCCCTGCTCGGCGTGTTCGTCTGCGGCGCGGTGCCGCTGATGATCTTCCTGCGCGGCGGCATGGGAGGCGGCGACGTGAAGCTGCTCGCGGCGATAGGTGCGGTGGCTGGCGCGCGGCTCGGTCTCGAGATCCAGCTCACGAGCTACATGATCGCCACGCTGATCGCGCTCTGCACGCTGGCCCACCGCGGGCACCTGCTGACCACCGTGGCGGGCGCGCCGCGGGCGGTCGCCGGCGCCGCGTCGGCCAGCGGGGCGGCAATCCGGCTCGGGCTGCCGGTGCTGCTCGCGATCGTGGCGATCCTCGGCAGTCACTGGGTGCTGCCGTGAGGCTGCGCGAGCTCGGCTGCGACCGGCGCGGCGTGGTGATGGCGGAGTTTCTGATCTGCTTCGTCCCGGTTCTGCTGATCTTTCTCGGCACGCTGCAGCTGACTCTGATCGCCGCGGGCAAGCTCGTGGTCCAACACGCCGCGGTGCGGGGCGTGCGGGCCGCCATCGTCGTGCTCACCGACGACCCACGGCACTACGACGATCGGCCGTGCGGCGACATCTCCGACACCGGAAGCGGTGACAGCAGCAGCTTCGAGCGCCGCCTGGCTCGCCGCCTCGGCACCCGCACGAGCGAGGCTCCGAACCTCGGCGGACCGCGCATGGCCGACATCCGCCGCGCCGTGCACACCCCGCTGATGGCGCTCGCCCAGCCCGCGCTGCTGGGTGCGATCTTGCGTGATGGCAGCGTCGCAGACGCGCTGCGAGGCGGCGCGGCCGCGCGCGTGAGCACTGGGCTGCTGCTGACGCCAGCCCTGACTGCGACGACCTTTCCCACAGGGCCGGGGAGCCGCGAGCTGCAGCGCGCGAGGGTCTCGATCGAAGGCGGGGCGCTGGTCACGGTGCGCGTGACGCACGCGATGCCATGCCTGATCCCGTTCGTCGGGCGCCTCACCTGTGCTCCCCTGGCCTGGTCGCCGCTGCGCGGTCAGCTGGAGCTGCCGAAGCGCGCCTCGGAGTCTCGGCGGGCCGCGCTCGAGGAGCTCAGGGTGGCGCCGTCCGCCCGGCTGCAGCGAGGCATCGCCCGCTCCGGTCTGCCGTTCGCCCTGTTGCAGGCGGAAGCCTCCCTGCCAGCCCAGCATGCGGCGCACGGCTGCCACATGGAGCAGCGGCAATGAGGCTGGTGCGCGACCAGCGGGGGGCGATCCTGTTACTCGGCCTCTTCATGGCGGTCTTCCTCGCCGGCTGCCGCTACTACTTGATGGGCATCGGCGAGGCGATCCTCCAGCGCGAGGGCATGCAGGATGCCGCCGACGCCGCCGCCTGGAACGCCGCAACGCTCCATGCGCGCGGGATGAACACGCTGGTGCTGATCAACATGACCATGGCCGCGCTGCTGGCGATCCTGGTCACCCTCAAGCTGGTCGAAGCGGTCACCATCGTGCTGATGGTCGCGATCGGAATCGCGTCCTTCTTCGCGCCCGGGCTTGCGGCGACGATTCCAAAGATCCGGAAGGTGCAGCAGACCGTGCGCCAGACCCACGATCGGGCCAAACGTGTCATCGATCCCACGCTCGAGGCCCTGACCGCCATCTCACGCGGTGTGCGGGTGGTCGTGCCCTGGTCGACCCAGGCGCGCGTGGTGCAGCAGGCCCGGGCGCACCACGCCCCCCCGGCGCTGGGCGCGGTCGCGATCCCGACGCGCACCACGCTGCCAGTGGAGGACGGCGAGTACCGCACCCTGTGCACCCAGGCGGGCGACTACACCGGGGACCTGGTGAAGGCGCCCTTCGATCTGACCGGCGTCGACCTGCTGGGCGACCTGGTCGACGGTGCGGTAAAGGACCTCACGCGCGGCGGGGGGGGGTGGTTCTGCGGTGTCGGCAAGGCACCGAGCACGGAGGTCGAGCAGCGCATCGGCTACCCGAAGCTCCCGGCCCGCGCGGCCTGCGAGGCGGCCACCTCGAGCGCTGCCAGCAACGCATCACCGGAAGGCGAAGCGCTGTGCCAGGAGGCCGAGGACGAAGAGGAGCGCGCGCGCTTCGATGCACACACCGGCGAGTGCGTGCGGGACTGCGAGCGCGACGAGCCCTACGACCGGCGCGACGCCCTCGCGCGCGTGGACTGCAATCCGCGCACCCACCCCAACCGCCGGAGCTACGGCTGGCAGCAGCGTCGCGTGCTGTATGTGGTGACGAGCCAGGACGGTCGATTGGTCCGCGAGGTTCAGGAGCAGGAGTTGCGGGCACGAACCCACGAACGCCCGCCGTGCGGCCGCCGTGTCCGCTTAACGACGGTCTACGACTGGAACGAGCGCCAGTATGGCGAGGACGAGCAGCTGTTGCCGATCTGCGGCGACGGGGATCCCTTCCCGGAACAGCTCGCCCCCGGAGAGCGCGTGCTGGTCGAGCGCCAGGAGGTGCTGCGGGTCTTCGGCTGCGAGGAGGTGAGCAGGCGCAAGGTCGAGGTCGGGGAGGCGGGTGACCAGCCCAGCCAGGAAGAGGCGAACCGACGCGTGCCGCAGCGCATCGCCGAAGGCGCAGCACTGGGCGGCGAGGACTTCCAGCTCCGCTCGGTCGCCATCGGCGCGCTCCCGCGCCGCGGCCCGGAGGGGGCGTTGGCGGTGAGTGCCCGGGGCCAGGCCCCCGAACGCAACGCTGCCCTCGCCAGCGCACGCGCGCTCGGACGGGTGGCCTCGGCGCAGGCCGAGTTCTACTTCGCCGGGCCGCAGGATCACCGCGGCCGCTACCTGTGGGAGCTGTCCTGGCGGGCACGGCTGCGGCGCCTGCGGGCGCAAGAGGGCCAGCCTCAGGCGGCAGACGAGGGGGGCGATGCGCGCACGGCGACCACGCTGGGCGCCGCCTGCTCCATGTTCGGTCTGCCTGCGGAGAGCTGCGATGTCGCGTCGACCATCACGGGTCTGGTCATTCACTGAGAGGTTGCGATGACGCGAGACAAACGCAGAAGACGACAAGGCGCAGCTACGGTGGAGGCCGTGATCATGCTGCCGGTTCTCGGGCTGCTGCTCACGGGCGTGCTCTTCCTCGCGCGCGTCCATACGGAGGCCGGCGAGACCCGTGCGCTCGCCCGGCGCTGCGCGCTCGCCCACGCCGCGAGCGGCTGCCAGGAGGTCCCAGCCGGGTGCGAAGCTGTCCTACGAGGTACGCGCGCGGAGCGCGACGATCAGAGCCGGCAAGCGGCGGAAAGCGCGCGCGCGGGTGCCGCGACCTCGGGCACCTTGGTCGACCAGCTGCCGATCATCGGCGACGCGCTCGAAGGGCTGCTCGGCACCACCACCACCGGAGAGGTGCGCCGGCAGGTGCCGTTCACCCCGCAGATGGAAGCCCAGGCGCGGGCCGAGGATCCGGAGGCGGCCGTGGAGGCCGAGGTGGGTGGAAGCTTCTCGGTCCTGTGCGACCCGCGGCCGGAGAGCCCGGCGGCCCAGGCCAGGCGGGTGATGTGCAACTGGCTGCCCTGTGGAGGCTGAGATGGCACGCAAGCTCCGAGTGTTGGGCGTCGTGGGGATGGTGGGCGCGCTGGCGCTGGCAGTCCTGCACGGAGCCGCCCAGGCGCGCGTCGATGAGCTCGCCGCAGACCTGGGCCGCTATCTGCTCGGGGTGGAGGGCGCACGCGAAGCCGAGCCGGTTGCGCTTCAGGTCAACGGCCTGCCCCTGTGGCTGCGCTCGGGTGTCAGCCAGCAGCCGGTCGCAGAAGTGCTCGACGAGCTCGAGCGGCGCTGCGTCGACGCCGCGGGCCTGCGCGACCTGCTGCCGACCGGCGCGCGCATGCCCATCCCCGGACCGATCGGGCGCGGGGTCATGCGACGCGACGACGGCTCGCGCGGGTACGTGGCCTGCCTCGATCCGGGCCAGCCCCTGGACCGTCCCCAGCTGATCGCGCGCCTCGAGGCCTTCACGCGCACGACCGACCTGGCCGAGCTCGGCGTACTCCGCTTCGCGTGGGTGGAGGGGGATGGATCCGCAACGCACCACGTGGCGATCGACAGCGCCGGCGCCCTGCCAATTTCCCAGGCTTTCCCCAGCAGTGGCGATGCGCCGGGAACGGACGCACGCGGGCTGCCACGCCCACCCGGCGCGCGACGAATCCTGAGCGCGGGGCTCGCGAGCGCCGCCCCGGGGCTGACCGCCTATCACGCACCCGCTCCGGCCGCGCCGACCGCAGCAAGCTACGTCGAGGCCCTCGGTGCGGCCGGCTTCCGGCTCAGCCAGCCGGACCCGACGCAGCACGCCTGGCTCGTCCGTGGCGGCGGTGCCCACTACGCGCTCACGGTGGCCCCCGATGGGGACGGCTCCGTCGTCTCGCTCGCGGCCCTGCGCTGACCGCAGGCCGCGCGGCGAAATTTATGACGCAACCGGGGGCGGGGGGCGGCCGATGAGGGGTTGTGGCTGGCGAGGGGCCAGCTTGGAGGGACCCCATGAATCGCCGAGCTCTACTGAT
>JAPPOT010000595.1:4119-5594 GCA_028817855.1 Myxococcales bacterium | reverse complement strand
CGCGTAGACCTCCGAGCCCGGCGAGGTATCCATCGGGATCAGGACAGTCGCCGCATCCGCCTCCTGCTCGATCTCGAAGAAGATCGCGAACACGCGCGTCTCGAGCTCGTGCACGATTCCGTGGTCCGACTCCCGCGGAGCTTGGCTCCGGCCGTCGATCGAGAGGCGCACTTCGCTGCCAGACCAGTGCTCGGAGTTGTCAGCGGGCATGGTGACGGCGAGCCGAAGCCAGACTGAACGGGAGCCGGCGCGGGGACGCCCCAGCAGCGCGTGGTTGCTGTCCCACATCGCCTCGTCCACCTCCACGCGTACATCGTCGTCCTCGAAGACCATGCCGACCAGGCTGTCGATGCGACGCGGAAACCGGCGCTCGACCTGTGCGTCGAGCGCGATCGTCTCGGGGTTCAGGCTGGCGTAGGTGGCGCCCTCCAGCACGATCGATGCACCCGCGAGGTCCGTGTCCAGCGGGAGCGCATAGTGCAAGACGGTCGCGGCCGTGTCGCCGGGCAAGACGCTGACGTCGAGCAGATCCTGGGATTGGATGCGCGTGCCGTCGCGCAGCACCAGGTCCCAGGTGTCGCGCTCGACGTAGTCGATCTCGGTCGCGCCGACGTTGCTCAGCTCGAGCTCCACGCGCAGGTAGGTCTCATACGGGTCGAGCACCGGCTCGAGGAAGAAGTCGCGGTAGGCATAGGCGATCGTATCCTCGTGTCCGACGAGCACGTGGGCGCCGGTGGTGGACACGAGCATCCCGGACCACTGCACGGTGTTGGCGACGAAGCCGGCGAGCGCTTCCGACGCGGGCTCCGGTGGAGGCTCCCGCTGCGCATCCCACGGGTCGGCCCCATCGTCGAGCCAGGGGTCGGCCGCGAGCTGTTCGATCTCATCTGCAGCGCTGCCCGCCGCGCCGTCGTCCATGGCCGGCGGCTCCTCGACGTCTGCGGCCCGAGGGCCCTCCTCCCCGCAGCCGATCGCGACGAGCATCGACGCGCCCACCAGCACACGGAGCGTCGTGTCGCGCGGTGTACCGAGTCCGAAGTGGTGCATTGCTGGGTTCATCTCGCTTCCCCTTTCGGGCGGGCCAGCCGCCCCTCTGCCGTTTGTCTGCTCCACCCATCGGTCAGCGGGGCCGCGAGTTGTGTGTGCGGCACAGGTCATCGACCCGAACCGGTGGGCTCCCGGCTGCAGGGGACGATCCTTCCGGGACCGTAGCCCTGCTCGTCACGCTGTCGCGTCGCGTACATCGGTGGGGCGCTGTGGGGCGCCGCCCCGGAAATCGCACATATGTGGCCAAAGATTTCACAGTCGGGTCGGGCGCAGGCTCGGGGGCATGCTGGACTCCCGTCTTCCCTCCTCACTGGCCCCGGTCATCGGCGCCGCGGGCCTGATCTCGCTGTTGGGCTGCAGCGCGGACACCGCGCCGACCACCTCGCGGATGCGTGAAGCGCCCGTCATGGGTGCGGCGGGGGCGAGCG
>JAPPOT010000595.1:0-4109 GCA_028817855.1 Myxococcales bacterium | reverse complement strand
CACCGGCGACGGTGCCTGGCACGCCCGCGACCGGCTTCGGCAACCCCGGCTCGCAGGCTCCGGCCCTGCCGCCGACCGTGCCGAGCGGAAACGGGCCGGCGCTGCAGGAGGGCGTGTGCGAGGCGCAGCGGGCGCACGCAAACCCCGTGACGCCCGACATGCTGATCGTGCTCGACCGCTCCGGCAGCATGGAAGATGAGGGGCGCTGGGCGCCGTCGGTGGATGCGGTACGCAGCGTCACGCAGGAGCTGGGGGACGCGATCCGCTTTGGGCTCGCGCTCTTTCCTAACCAGGACATGGCGATGAACGGCGGGGGCCTGTTCGGAGGCGGCGGGGCATCCTGCACGCCGGGGGATGTGGTGGTGCCGGTCGGCGACGCCACCGCGGGGATGATCGGGACCACCCTGGACGCCGCCACCTCGCGTGGCGGCACGCCCACCGCCGAGACGCTCGAGGCGGTGCTCTCGAGCTTTGGTCCGGTCGACCTGGACCCGGACGCGGTGGTGAACCCGCGTTACGTGCTGCTGGTGACCGACGGCCAGCCGACCTGTCCCGCGGGCGGCGGCGCGCGCACCACGCCGGAGGACGTGAACCGCAGCAACGCGGCGATCGACGCGCTGACCCAGGCCGACGTGCAGACCTATGTCATCGGCTACGACACGGCCGGCCCGGAGCGCGTGGACCTGGCCGCGGTGCTCGACGGCTTCGCCCAGCGCGGTGGCACCGGCGACATGGCCCACCGACCGGTGGAGGATGCCGCGAGCCTGATCGAGGAGCTGCGCAGCATCACCGCCAGCGCGATCAGCTGCAACCTCGCGCTCGACACCGCGCCGCCAGCGCCCGAGTACGTGCAGGTGCTGATCGACGGCACCCAGGTGAAGCTGGGCGACGCCGACGGCTGGGAGATGGAGGGCGACAGCGTCATCCGCCTGGTGGGCGCGGCCTGCGACACGCTCAGCGACGGCGGCGAGCACCTGCTCGAGGTCTCGGTCGAGTGCCAGATCGTCGAGTGATGCGCGCGCGCGTGCGCGCGACTGCATCAGCAGTCGAGCAGGGCCCAGTAGAGGCCCTGTACGGCATCCGCCTGTACGGCGTCTCCACCCTGGGCCCAGGTCGACGCGGCAGCCCTCGTCCAGGCGTCGCCATAGTCGGTCCAGTTGTGCTCGCCTCCGAGACGCAACAGCGCCCTGAAGAACGTTCGCTCCACGCGATCGTCCTGCGGGAGCTGGGGCACGACCAAGGTGTCCAGCGTGCTGGTGGAGCCGCTGAAGCCGAACAGGGCCGCGATGCCGCGGTTGCCGATGCCCAGGTTCGTGTGCGACGCGGCAAAGGCGCTGCGGTCTAGCTCGTCGATCCCGTAGGTATCGATCGGGGTATAGGCGAGGTCGGTGTACCGCACCGCGCCGCCGCACCAGCCGCCGTTCTCCTGGGTCGGATCACACATGTCGCGCCAGGCCTGCAGGGTGTGGTTTCTGCAGGGCCGGGTGTTGATGCTCGACACGCTGGCACAGAGCAACGGATTGGCCGCGATGTCGGCGGCGGTGTTGATCTGGCTGATGGCGAGCTGGGTGTCCGGATCGGCGGACAGCAGGCAGTCGTCATCGTGGCGGGTGGTCAGCCGGGCTCGCGCAATGGGGCGCCTGGTTCGGCTAGCTCATGATGACGGCACCGGAGTCTGGTAGGGTGCGAGCCGCAATGGCGAAGACGCTCGGGATTCTCCGCTGGGTCGGCTTCCTGGAGGGGGCCTCCTTTCTGGTGCTGCTGGGCATCGCGATGCCGCTGAAGTACGCGATGGGGATGCCGATCGGCGTCAAGGTGGTAGGGCCGATCCACGGCGTGCTGTTCATGGTCTATGTGGCAATGGCGGCCCACGCGGTCTCGGACGGCTGGCTGTCGAAGGGCCAGGGGCTGAAGATGGCGATCGCGTCGCTGCTGCCCTTCGGACCGTTCGTGGTGGACCGCGAGCTCAAGGCGATGGCGCAGCGCACAGCGGAGGCGCCGGTCGAGCGCGGTTGAGGGTGACCGCCGCGGGGGACGCGGTGGGGCGCAGCCGGTGGGCGAATGTGGTTTGCTCAACCGTACCGGGGGACGTGCTCGAGTGCGGATTGGGTGGGGACTGCTATGGTGGGCGGGCGATGCTGAGTGGGGTGGAGAACGACTACTGCAGTCCGGGGGTTTTGATGCGGATGGTGCAGGGGGGGTCTCCGGAGGCGCTGGATCGGATCACGCGGTGCTATGGGGAGCGGTTGTTGCGGGCCGGTGGGCGGTACTGCCGGACGCGGGCGGAGGCCGAGGACGCGGTGCAGGACGCGATGGTGATCGCCGCGGAGCGCATGGGGGACTTTCGGGGCGACGGAAGCCTGGAGGGTTGGCTGGTGCGGATCGTGGCGAGCGCCTGTCGGCGGATGTCGCGTGGGGGGAAGAACGACTTCGGTCGTCACGACGCCGAGGCCGTGCTGCCGAGTGACGCTCCGTCGCCGTACGACCTGACCTGCCGGGGCGAGCTCGGGCAGGTGCTACAGGCGGCGCTGCTCGAGCTGGAGCCGCTGGACCGCATGACGCTGCTGCTGGCCGAGGTGGAGGGCTGGACGGCGCCCGAGATCGCAGCGGAGCTGGGGCTCACGGCTGGCGCGGTGCGCACGCGCCTGACCCGAATTCGAAGGCGGCTGCGCGCGGCGCTGGAGCCGGTGCTCGGCGAGGTTCACGGCGACGCGTAACACTTCGGGGCGCTGATGGCTCTACCCACCATGCAGAGCCAAGAAGCCGAGACGCCCCTGGCGACCGTGAACTCCCTCAGCTTCCAGCAGGAGGTGCTGGAGGCCGACCGCCCGGTGCTGGTCGATGTCTCCTCGGCCTGGTGCGCTCCCTGTCGAGCAGCCGAGCCGGTGCTGCGCGAGCTCGCAGCCGAGCAGCGAGAGGCGCTGAAGGTGGTGAAGCTGGACGCCGAGGAGGCGCCCGACCTGATCGCCCGGCTCGGGGTGCGCGGGTTTCCCACCTTTCTGATGTTCGTCGATGGAAAGGAGGCCGGGCGACTGGCCGGCTTCCCGGGCGCCCGCCGACTGGGGGAGTGGGTGCACGGCGTCCGGGGCTGAAGCCGCGGCCTCGTCGATGATGGGCTAGTCTTGTCACCCATGGACGCTCGGGGGGTGGGCAGGATGAGCGCAGCGATGGCGCCGCCGCGGCCGGTCCGCGCGCTTGGCGCCGGTGTCTTGCTGCTGCTCGCGGGTTGCACTGCCTCGGTCGCCAGCGACGCGATGCTGGACGACGCCCGGGCGCGGTCCGACGCCGCCCTGGGCGTGCTCGAGCGGGCGACAGCCGAGGAGGTCTGCGCCGCCGGATTGCTCGACGCGACGGTCGCGCGCGTGGAGCGAGCGGGCTGCCGGCCCTTCGTACGGCACCCGGACGACCGGCGCGCCGAGCGCCTGTGCGAGGTCGCGACCGAGAACGCCCGCTACCAGCGAGCGCAGATCGTGAAACGCTGCGGCCCAGAGTCCGTGCGCCCGGCCAGCGTGGAGGCCGCGCTCGCGGCCGCGCGCAACCGCCCCGCCGAGGCGCTCGCCGCGCTGGAGCGACGCCCGATCGACTGCACGGTCGCGCGCGCCTGGCTCGCGCGACCGCGGCAGCCGCCCGCGCCGCGTGCCAACGACAAGGGCCGTCCACGGGTGCCGGTGCAGCTGCCCGCGCACCGGTGGCGGCGGTTCCTGCACGGCGCGAGCGCGCGCATCCACTGGGACGTGCCCTTCCGCACGCGCGTGCAGGCGATCGGAACGCTGGTCGACGCGCTGGTGGTCCAGACCTGCAACCCGGCATGGCGCGCACGCGAGCACCAGGAAGCCGCCGAGCTGTGCGAACGGGCCCACGCCGCCTTCAGGGACGCGCGTGAGGCGCTCGCCCGCCAGTGCCCGCCCACGGTCGAGCCCGCCGCTCCCGACGAGCCCCCCGCGCACGCCCATCACTGCCGTGACCTGGCAGCGCGGCCCGCGAACCCGGCCGCTCCGCGCGCGGTCTTCATCACGGTCGACGCCGACCGCTCGCGCGTGCTCGTGCGGCGCGCCCTCGCCGGTGGCGCCGCCAGCGCAGCGCCCGGGGAGCCGGCGCGCTGCGCATGG
>JAPPOT010000773.1 GCA_028817855.1 Myxococcales bacterium | reverse complement strand
CGTCACCATCCAGCCCATGGGTCTGACCTTCGAGTAGCCCGCCCCGGTGACCTTCCCCAACACCGACGGCCTCGCCCCCGGCAGCGTCGTCGACATCTGGTCGATGGACCACGGGCTGGGCGAGTTCTTCGTCGCCGGCCAGGGCCAGGTCAGCGCCGACGGCACGGAGATCGTGACCATCGAGGGCGGCGTGCGCGAGGCCAGCTGGCACTTCGTCGCGCCTACCGGGACCGAGAGCCTCGCGGGCGACTCCAGCCAGCAGAGCACCTGCGGCATGGCCTCCCAGGTGGGCCTGGCCGACGGCTGCCTCGAGGTCGACATCCAGACGCCCACCTACCGCTCGCTCGGCCAGGAGCGCGGCGTGCGCCTGGTCTACAGCAGCCGCCGCACCCGCAGCCTGGGCCGCACCGTGCCCCTGCGCGTCGCCACCAGGATCGGCGTCGCGGGCGGTCCGGTGCCCGACTCGCTGGGCTATCGCGTCAACGTCGATGGCATCTGGTACGACGGCGAGGCCAGCATCAACCTCGACGGCTTCACTTCCGCCGACGAGATCGAGGTCAGCCTCGACGTGCCGATGGAGGACCGTCCGTCCGGCACCTACGAGGCCGAGGTCGAGATCGACAACACCTACGGCGAGACCCGGGTCAAGAACCGCATCGAGACCGTATTCGCTCACTACAATGGCGCGGAGAGCCCCTTCGCCATTGGCTGGGGCGTCGACGGCCTGCAGCGCGTCTTGATCGGTGACGAACCCGATACCTTTTGGGGCGCTACGGTCCTCGATGGCAACGGCGACAGCTCGATCTTCGTGGTGGCCGCCGGCGACCCCCTGGTCGAGCTCAGTGGAGAGATCGCCCGGCGCTTGGTGCCCCCCGGCGCCGCCCACATCGACGGCGCCGGCACCAACCAGCGGTTGAGCTTCGTGCCCGAGCGGGCCGACTTCGAGCTGAGCGCAGACGTTGCGGTCGACCTGTCCGCGCCCGGCACCGCGACTTTCGATGTCAGCACGCACCAGCCTGGCACCCTCGAGCAAGGCACCCGCGTCAGCACCTACCTGGTGCGCGACCCGACCAGTATGAGAGACAGCGCTGGCAACGGCATCACGGTCATGCTCTCGGCGGACGCCACCTTCCGCCGGCGCATCCTCGGTATTCAGCTGACGGACGCCACACTCGAGGCCCATGACGCCGAGCTCGGCGCCCCCGGTCTCGACTACAGCACCACCCTTGACCGTGGCATGGAGGACGGCGACGGCGAGAGCGTCACCTGGCACGGTGACGGTCGCGTGTCCTTCGAGCTCATGTCCTCGGCGACTGATCAGGTGCGCGTGATCGTGGAGGCCATCGAGGGCGACGCCTTACCGATGTTCGCCTTCGACTTCAACAGCTCCAACGCGCCCGATCGCGAGTGGAACCAGATCACCACGACCACCTCCGCCAGTACTGGCAGCATCGTGGCCCCGGCCTATGAGTATCTGGACTGTGGTGACTCGGCTATGCACTGTCCAGCGAACTCGCGTGACCGCGTCCTGAACATGGACGGGGGTGGGATTCCGAGCATCGGGGTGCCCGACGTGCTGGCGCACATGGTCACCGACCGCGTGATGCAGTTCGAGCCTGGCTTCTACACACTGAGCGCGTGGGTCGGCACCAGTGGGGCCACGACGGGTCAGCGCGAGCGCGTATATTCGGCGGGAAACAACGCCAGGGTGTGGCTGGAGGACGTGGACACGGGCGCCGACCTGGCGCTGCCGACCGGCTGGACGGGCTTTTCCGACTTGCTCGGCATCATCCCCGAGGGCCGCTACGAGGTCCGCGTCTTCAATGTGACGGGCAGCGGCTCGGGTGCACTTCACATGCACGCCGGGGCGTTGGTCCTGGACCCCGCATCCGACGGCTTCGGCCTACTCGTGGATGACATCGTCCTCTACCGCGGCGTGAAGTTCGACGGCCCGCCGGGCGACTACTCCACGCTCGTGCGCAACGAGGACGACTCCTTCACACGCAGCTACCGCGACGGCAGCCGCGTCGAGTTCGGTTCCGACGGCTACCAGACCGCCGTGGTCGATCGGCACGGCCGCACGACCCGCTACCTCTACATCTCCGAGAGCGACCGCCGCCTGCAGTGGATCGAGGACCCAGCCGGCCGCGTGACCACCTTCTCCTACGATGAGGACGGCAACGGCAACAGCACCCTGAGCCACATCACCGGGCCCGACGGCCGAGCGACCCACTTCACCGTCGAGTCCAGCGGTGCGCTCACCTCTGTCGTCTTCGAGGATGGCACCACCCGCACCTTCCAGTACGGCGCCGAGGCCGGCCCCCTCTACATGGTCGGCGAGACCAACCAGCGTGGGGAGCTCAAGACCCGCCGCTACACCGACCGTGGCGTCTTCGAGAGCGCCCAGTTCCACGACGGCCCCGTCGAGGTGGCAGACCCGGTCGAGCGCAGCATGACCCTCGGCCTCATCAGCGGCTTGGTGCAGCCCACCACCGGCGAGATCATTGCCGCCGACTGGCCCGCCTTCGACAAGAGCACCCACGAGACCCTCATCGAAGACGGCGAGGGCAACACCACGCGTGTGCTCACCAGTCTACCCGGCGCCACACTCGTGACCACCGCCCCCGACGGCAGCGTCTCGACCAGCAAACGCGACGAGGATGGCAACGTGAAGCAGTCGATCGCCCCCAGCGGTCACGAGGTCACGCGCACGTTCGACGCCCACGGCAACGTCCTGACCGAGCGCGACCACGTGCTGATGGAGCCCGGCGAGGCCACCGCCTTCACCTACGGCCCCTACGACCAGGTCACGACCGTCACAGACGCCCGCGGAAACCAGACGCGCTTCGACTATGACCCCCGCGCCAACCTGTCCGGCATCACCAGCCCCGCAGGCCGCCAGGTCAGCTTCGAGTACTACCAGGGCGCCGGGGACCCCGACGACCCCGACCCGGCCCTGACCGGCCTGCTCAAGCGCCACACCGACCGCTTCGGCACCACCACGACCTGGGAGTACGAGAGCGACACGGGGGTCGACGCCAACATGAACGTCCGCCGCATCGTGAGCGTCAACGGCGCCGAGACCCGCGCCGTCACCTTCGCCCCCGGCCCCTACGGCCGCGTCGCCTCGGTCACCGACGACCTGTCGCGCACCGTGAGCTTCGGCTACGATGCCATGGGTCGCGTGGACACCCAGACCAACGCAGACAGCAGCGTCATCGGCTTCGGCTATGACCCGGTTGGGCTACTCAGCAGCGTCACGCCCCCCGGCCAGCCCGAGCACAGCATGAGCTACGACCAGCGCGGCCGGCTGCAGAGCTACGCGCCCCCGGCGCCGGATACCGGGCAGGCTGCGGAGGACTACGACAGCGAGTACGTGCTGGCGGCCGAGACGCTCGATCGCGTGAACCTGCCGGGTGGCCGCTTCATCGACTACACCCCCGAGCCCGGCACGGGTCGGCTGGAGAGCATCGACCTGCAGAGCCGCGTCGGCACCTACGAGATCGAGTACCACCAGCCGATGGTCGATGGGATCGTCAAGCAGACCGGTCTCGTGCGTCAGGTGACCACGCCCGAGGGCCTGAGGCTCGTCAATGGCTACGAGCATCCCGACCCCGTCACCGGTGAGCCCGTGCCCAGCTCCCTGCTGACGTCGCAGACCTGGGTGCCATCCTCCGGTGGAGCGGGCCCGAGCGGTACCGTCAGCTGGACCTTCGACGTCGACGGCCGCCTGGCGAGCCGATCCGTCGACGGCGCCTGGACCATCGACTACGGCTACGACGAGGACGGGCTGCTGCTGAGCGTCGACGCGATGTCGCTGACGCTGGACCAGGATAGCGGCTACCTGACCGGCACAGAGCTGATCGGCGTCACCACGACGGCGGACGCGACCAGCTTCGGCGAGCTCGACACCTTCACGGCGACGGTGAACAGCGACCTGGTCTGGAGCATCGACCACGACTACGACGTGACCGGTCAGCTCGACGTCAAGACCGAGACGCTCTACGGCGTCACCGCGAGCTACGACTACGACTACGACCTGCAGGGCAGGCTCGAGGCGGTGTCGGTCGATGGTGTGGAGGTCCGTCGCTACGTCTATGACGACAACGGCAATCGCCTGGAGCTGCTCGAAAACGGGGCAGCGCCAGGAACGGGCACGGCCGGCACATACGACGACCAGGACCGGCTGCTCAGCTACGGAGAACTGTCGTTTGGCTACAACGAGGTGGGCCAGCTAGCGACGATGAGCGATGCCGGCGCGGGCGAGACGACGAGCTATGTGTATGACGAGCTCGGGAACCTGATGCAGGTGACGCTGCCGGGCGGGAGCGTGATCGACTACGAGATCGATGGGCAGAACCGTCGGGTCGGGAAGGTCGTGGATGGCGTGGTGCAGTGGCGGCTGCTCTACGGGGATCAGCTGAATCCGGTTGCTCGGCTGGATCCGGCTGGGAACGTGGAGCAGGTGTACGTGTATGGCACGCGGCCGCATGTGCCGGACTTTGTGATGACTGCGGACGGCGGGGTTCACCGCGTGCTGAGCGACCACCTGGGGAGTGTGCGGGTGGTGGTGGATGCGGTGAGTGGGGTGCCGGTGCAGTGGGTGGAGTATGACGAGTTTGGCAACGTGCTGCTCGACAGCAACCCTGGGTTCCAGCCGTTTGGGTTTGCGGGCGGGCTGTACGACGCCGACACCGGGCTCGTGCGGTTTGGGGCTCGGGACTACGACCCGGTGGTGGGGCGGTGGACGGCGAAGGATCCAATCCTTTTCGATGGGGGGCAGGAGAATCTCTACGTGTATGTGGGGAATGACCCGGTAAATGGGATTGATCCGAGCGGCCAGGTTGTGGTGAACTGGGAGTGTCACACAGAGATGGGCTGCCCCTTGACTGTGCGATGCCCACACAGCGCCAGAGGCTGCGGCGTTGTTTCTTGCTCCAGGACCGTGACGCCTCCGATAGTGGCGATTGGTACATGCAACTATGAGTGCCTGGGCGGTGGCAGTGCTTCCGTAATCCTAACTCGGTGGGGACCGAGTCCCCCGATTTGTACTGGCGGGGACCCTGCCTGCGAGTGAGAGCGAAGACATGAGTCCACCTAGCAACAGTGGTTCAGCGCTTGCGAATGTCATGAACGTTCTGGGCCGTGTGGCTGATCCGGCCCTTCTTCAAGAGTGGAGGGATGACGAGGGGGATGCGGCTGTCAAGGATGTTGTTCGCAACCATGTTCGCGAGGCACAGGCAGTCCTTTCGGAAGCTCATGATACCGATGCGCTAGCAGCACAACGCGGGGTGCTGGCGCTGATCCAGGATGAGGCGAGCAAGTCCGTGTGTGACTGGCAGGCGATGTCGGACCTGGCAGGCAGGTATCTACACCTTATCGAGACGTGGGTTTCCGATTCGCAGCAGTAGCAATGGAAGGAAACAAGGCAGCCCTGCACGGTTGTCACCGGAGCCACGGCCTCCCACGCACCAGCTCACTGTTGAACAAAGCCGCTCCGCGGCGGGGGCTGTGCTTGCTGGAGGAATTTCAAGGCTGATCAGGTAGCTGTTGAACGAAGCCGCTCCGCGGCGGGGGCTGTGCTTGCTGGAGGAATTTCAAGGC
>JAPPOT010000275.1:1878-5620 GCA_028817855.1 Myxococcales bacterium | reverse complement strand
CTTCCTCTGGGTTTGAGCCGTCTGATCCGTCAGCTCCGTCGGTGCCATCAACACGGCCTGCATGCCGGCCTCGACGCGGTAGTCGACGATGCCCTCGCGGTTCTTGACGCGCGCGCCGAAGGTGAAGCGGTGAGCGGGGTCGATCGCCATCATCGTCATGCCATCGAAGCCCTCGGGCTGGATCAACCCCAGCAAGTAGAGGTCGAGCGCGAAGCCCTCGGCGATCAGCTCGCCCAGGCCGGTGTAGAAACCGGTGAAGTAGCGGTCGCCGACCGCGAAGGGATCGCCCTGCGGCGGGGTGGCCGCAATGCCCTCGTCGATCACGGTGAAGAAGCCGTCCACCCACAGGCCCGAGCTGCCCGGCGTCACGTGCAGGCGCGCACCATCGAAGCTCCGTCCGGTGTGGTGCCACCCGACGTTGCCGATCACGAGATGGTCGCCATAGACCATCTCGAAGCGCCCCACATCCAGCCGGTAGCCCTCGTCCGAGAGCGCGAGCAGGCCCTCGTGCAGGTCGAGGCTGGCGTCGGTCAGCGTGTCTCCGCCCACGTGCCAGAAGCCGGCCGCCTGCGGCACGAAGCGAATCGCGAGCGTGCGCGTCCCCCCGGCCGGCAGCGGCGCCGTCACCAGCCCAAAGCGCGCCCGATAGCGAATCGCATCCGCGTCCGCCGCGCCGACGTCGTCGTACCCCTCGCGCAGCTCGTAGCGACTGAAGAGGGAAGCGACCGGCCGCAACGGCAACCCCGGAATCGCAGCCTCGCCGCCCGCCTCGGTCTCGGGCGCCGTCTCGGCCACGGGCGCCGTCTCGGCCACGGGCGCGGGCGTGGGCCCGGCCACCGGCGCGGGAGCAGGCCCAGGCGCGTCAACCGGCGCGGGCGCGGGCACGGGCGCAGGCTCCGCTACGGGCACGGACACGGGTGCAGGCTGCGCTGCGGGTACGGGCGCGGGCGCTAGCTCCGCTGCGGGCGCCGGCGCGGGCTGCGCCAGTGCGGATAGGGCGAAGAACGAAGCGACGACGTGTGCGACGACGCCTGATTGGACGCGCATGTGGGGGACCCTCCTGAAACCGGTCGAAGCGAAAAACGCTGGACGCTAGGTAAGCCCCGCAACCGCGTGCGCATCCCAATTCAGGGATTTTCCAGTTGCGTCGGCCCAACAGGGAGCGGCCGGGACCACGACCGCAACCCAGTCCAAGACCGGCACCGCCGAGCGCCCTCTCATCCAGCCATCAGGTCACCGGGCGCCTCCGGCGGCAAGCCCGGGCGGGCGCTGGCGAGCTCCGCGAGCAGCGCGTTCCGCCGCGCCGCCGCCGCCTTCATCTTGGCGACCTTCACGGCCCCGAAGCCGCGCACTTCGCTCGGTAGCCGAAGCAACGACAGGGCCTGCTTGCGATTGTGCGCCGACAGCTCGCGCTCCAGGCGATCGACCACCGCCTCGTATTCCGCGATCGCAGCGCGCTCCAGGCGGCGTTCCTCCGTATGCCCGAACGGGTCGAACCAGCGGCCGCGCAGCCACTTGAAACGCGACAGCAAGCGCATCGCGATCCGCATCCAGCCGCCGTAGCGGCGCTTGCGCGGCCGACCGGTGGCTGGGTTCGTTCGCGCCCACAGCGGCGGTGCGAGATGGAAGGTCAGCTTGGCGCCCTCCTCGAAGGTCTCCGACAGGGCCAATGCAAAGGCCGTCGAGGCGTGCAGGCGCGCCACCTCGTACTCGTCCTTGTACGCCAGCAACCGATGGTAGCCCTCGGCCGCCCCGCGCGTCAGCCCGCCGGGCTCGCCGCAGCTGCGAGCCTCCATCTCCGCCACGCGCCTCACGAGCGCGCGGTAGCGCTCGGCGTAGGCCGCGTCCTGGTAGCTCGCCAGGCGCTCTGCGCGATCCTCGATCAGCGCCTCCAGTGGCAGCTCCGCAGGCGCATCGCTCACTGCGCGCGCCGACGACGCACTCCCGCCGTGGGCCGCCAGGCGCCCCAGCAAGAAGGCGGCGCGGTTGTTCTCCACCGCCACGTCGTTGAGCTCGATCGCGCGCAGGATCGACGCCTCCGCGAGCGGGATCAGCCCCTGCTGGAAGGCATAGCCGAGCATGAAGACGTTCGTGCACTGGCCCTCGCCCAGCTCGCGCTGACAGATGCCGCTGGCGTCCACCGAGCGCACCTGCTTGCAGGCGCGGCCGATGGCGCCCATGGCCGCGCGGTCGTGGCTCGGCTCCCCCTGCCCCAGCACGAACAGCCCGGTCGGCGCGAGGTGACTGTTGACCACCGCGCGCGTGCGCTTCGCGTCGAAGGTACCCACTGCCCCCGGGCTCGCGCCGACCAGCGCGTCGCACGCGAGCAGCAGATCGGCGCTGCCCACGCCCAGTTGCAGGCCGTGCAGGTCCTCGGGCCGCTCGGCGAAGCGCACGTGGGACATCACCGCGCCGCCCTTCTGGGCCAGACCGGTCATGTCGAGCGCCGAGCTTGCCTTGCCCTCGAGGTGCGCCGCCATGCCCAGCAGCGCCGCCGCGGTGGTGACCCCGGTGCCGCCGACGCCGGTGATCAACAGATCGAACGAGTCTTCCAGCAAACGCGGCGGCGGTGCCGGAAGATCCGCCACCCGTGCCGGATCGATCGAGCCCCCCCGCGCCCGCAGCGGCGCGCCCTCCACCGTGACCAGCGCCGGGCACAGCCCCTGCAAGCAGGAGAGGTCCTTGTTGCAGGCGGTCTGATCGATCCGCCGCTTCTCGCCCAGCGGCGTCTGCACCGGCTCGATCGCCAGGCAGCCCGATTGGGTGCTGCAGTCGCCGCAGCCCTCGCACACCTCGGTATGAATGAAGACGCGCTCCGGCGCTTCCGGCGCCTGCCCACGCTTGCGCCGGCGACGCAGCTCGGCCGCGCAGGTCTGGGCGTAGATCAGCACACTGACGCCCTCCCGCTCGCGCAGCGCCTTCTGCACCGCCTCCATCTCGTCACGGTGGTGCACGCGCGTGCCAGGAGCGAGCTGCGCGGGATCGAAGGCCTCGGGCTGGTCGCTCACCACCACGATCTCGCGCACACCCTCGCGCTGGACCTGGTGCGTGATCTGCTCGACCGTCAGCCCACCCTCGAGCCGCTGCCCGCCGGTCATCGCCACCGCATCGTTGAAGAGGATCTTGTAGGTCGCCTTCACGCCCGCAGCCACTGCCGCACGGATCGCCAGCGAGCCCGAGTGGCTGTAGGTGCCATCGCCCAGATTGATGAAGACGTGATCGGTCTCGGTAAACGGCGCCTGCCCGATCCAGGTCGTGCCCTCGCCGCCCATCTGGGTCACGGTCGCCGTGCGCTCCTGGGTCCACAGCGCCATGTAGTGGCAGCCGATGCCCGCCAGCGCGCGGCTGCCCTCGGGCACCTTGGTCGAGCGATTGTGGGGGCAGCCCGGACAGTAGAACGGAATCCGCCCCGCGACCCCCCCGTCCTGCGTCGCCCGCTGTGCGTCGTCCAGCCTCGAGAGCAACGCTGCCACCGAGCCCGTGCGGGCCGCCGCCGGCAGCTGCCCGGCGATCGCACGCGCGATGCGCGCCGGGCTCAGAGCGCCGGCCGCGGGCAGCAGCTCGGCCCCCTGCGCGTCGCGCTTGCCGATCACGCGCGGGCGCCCGAGCACGGGATCGGCGTCGTACAGGATCTCCTTGAGCTGGCCCTCGATCAGCCCGCGCTTCTCCTCTACCACCAGGATCCGCGACAGCCCCCGCGCAAAACGCAACAAACCCTGCTGCTCGAGGGGCCAGCTCAAAC
>JAPPOT010000275.1:0-1868 GCA_028817855.1 Myxococcales bacterium | reverse complement strand
CTCAAACCGACCTTGTACAGACGAATCCCGAGCTCGCGCGCCCGCGCCCCGTCGATGCCCATGTCCTGCAGCGCCTGCCGCGTGTCGGCGTAGGCCTTGCCCGTGGTCACGATCCCGAGCTTCGCCTCCGGCGCGTCGAAGACCACACGGTCGATCGGGTTGGCCCGCGCGAAGGCGGCGATCGCGTCCATGCGGGCGCCGTGCAGCAGCGCCTCCTGCTCGAGCGGGCTGCGCGCCGGATCGAAGCCCAGCCCGCCTTCGGGCATCGTGAAGTCCCGCGGCAACGCGATCGACACGCGCCCGATGTCGGCGTCCACCGTCATCGAGCTGTCCATCACGTCGGCCAGCGCGATCAGGCCGCTGAAGGCGCCGCTGAAGCGCGACAGCTCCCAACCCCAGATGCCGAAGTCGAGCACGTCCTGAATGTCCGCCGGGCTGACCACGGGCACCCCGGCGTCGCGCAACGCGAGCTCGCTCTGGCTCGGAAGCGTCGAGGACTTGCAGGCGTGGTCGTCGCCGACCACCAGCAGCACACCGCCATGGCACGAGCTACCGCCGGCATTGGCGTGCTTGAGCGCATCGCCAGCCCGGTCGAGCCCAGGCGCCTTGCCGTACCACATGCCGAAGACGCCCGCGTGGCGCGCGCCCTCGAAGGACGGCACCTGCTGCGAGCCATAGACCGAGGTTAGCGCCAGCTCCTCGTTGAGCCCGGGCGTGAAGCGCACCCCCTCGGCCTCCAGCTCGGCCTGCGCACGCTCGAGCTGCAGGTCCACCCCGCCCAGGGGCGAGCCGCGGTAACCCGACACGAAGCCCGCCGTGCCCAGACCCCGCTCCGCATCGCGCCAGCGCTGCACCAGGCAGAGCCGCACCAACGCCTGGATACCGCTCAGATAGATACGCCCGTGCCGCCGCGTGTACTTGTCCCCCAGGCTCACATCGGCATCGAACGCATGGGGGATCTCGAATGGCACTAGAAACAGAATAACCACTCGAAGGGGGGAAATTCTTGCAATCTCCTGTACATAGGGCCATATCCGAGCAATGATCTTCCCTCAAAACCGCGTTTCCGAGGTAGCTCATGCCCCAGACCGCCCCGCTCGACGACCTGGACCGCGCCATCCTCAACGAGCTCCAGGAGGACGCCTCCCTCTCGAACGTGGAGCTGGCCGAGCGCGTGGGCCTTTCCCCCTCACCCTGCTGGCGTCGTATCCGGCGCCTCGAGGAGCAGGGCGTGATCCAGAAGCGCGTCGCCATCCTCGACGCCGACGCCGTCGGCCTGCCCACGGTGGTCTTCGCCAGCGTAAAGCTCAAGAACCACGGCGAGGACGCCCTGCCCCGCTTCGAGGAGAAGATCATGGGCCTGCCCCAGATCACCGAGTGCTACACGGTCAGCGGCGGCGTGGACTACCTGCTCCGAATCGTGACCACGGACATCCGCGGCTACGAGAGCTTCCTCCGCGAGCACCTGCTGCACCTGCCGATGGTCGCCGAGATCCACTCGCGCATCGCGATCACGCAGGTAAAGAGGACGACCGCGCTCCCCCTGTAGGCCGAGCCCGAGTCCGTGGCCGAGACCGAGACCGAGGCCGAAGCCGAGACCGAGACCGAACCCAAGACCGTGACCGAGACCGAACCCGAGTCCGAGACGGGGGCCGAGACCGAAGCTTCTGCCAGCTGGACGGCTCTCGATCAGGGTCAGGGCGAGCTCCAGCGCGAGGGGTCGGGCTCCGGGCCGATTCGTCTTGGTCGTCACACCTGTAGCGGCGCAACCGCCGCGCCAACCCCGCCCCTGACCGCGGCGCCCGCCAACAGGAGTGGGGTGCTCCATGTCACCGCGGCCACCTCACCCGCGCGCAGCGCGTCCCTTG
>JAPPOT010000283.1 GCA_028817855.1 Myxococcales bacterium | reverse complement strand
CCACCCGACCGCCCGTCAATGAGGCGGCTCGGTGCGTTGTGCTTGGTAGGCCGTCCCCAATGAGGCGGCTCGGTGCGCCCCGCTGGTTTGGTCTGGAGCTGAAAGGTTGCTCGCGATTCCCGCTCGACGAGCTACGAGCGAAGGCTGCGATGTATGCGGAATACTTCGAATGGGGCGAGCACGAAGTCGCGAACGGTCAGCTTGGTGCCTTCCACGTCGCGCCACTTGCGTAGAGGGACCTCGCGTACCCTGCGGCGCACGTCGTCGCGGTCGCCGGCGTCCTGCAGCATGCGACCGAGGATCTCCACGTCGAAGAGCCAGCGGCTCCGGAACGGGGTGGCGAAGACCGCTTCGAGTGCTGGCGTACGGCGGAAGAGCTTGGCGCCGCACTGGGTGTCGTAGACCTCCAGGTCCAGCACCAGGCGCGCCGTGCTCGCGAACAGCCGGCCCAGGTAGTAGCGGTCGCGGCGCCGATCGATCTGGCTGCCCAGCAGGCGGATGCGCGAGCCATAGACCACGTCGCAGCCGGTACCCTCCTCGAGGGCCGCGATCAGACGGGGGATCTCCGACAGCGGTGCCGCCAGGTCCGCGTCCCAGAAGCCGACGCGCGCGTCGCCGCGGGCGAACGCGTGGTTGATGCCCACGCGCACGGCCTCGCCCTGGCCGGAGTTGCGGGGCAGGGTCAGCACTTCGATGCGCCCAGACGGGTCCGCGCCGAGCCGCGCCAGCAGCGCGGCGGTGCCGTCGGTGCTGCCATCGTCGACGAAGATGAAGCGGATCTCCGGCCGCTCGGCAGCGAAGCGCTCGAACTCGGCGGGTCGCAGGCGCCTGGCCGCGTTGAAGCATGGCACCACGATCGTGGCCGGGGGCGACGGAAGCGCGCGGCGGGGTAGGGCGGCGACCTTTGCCGCGCCTGCGATCGCCTGGGTGCTCACTTTGCCCATACCGTGACCTCGTGCACCGACCACCAGCGCCGCGCCACCGTGTCGAGCAGCTCGATGCGGATGCGGCTCGCCGGCGTCGGTTCCGGCAGCACGATGCGGAAGACGAACCCCCGCGGGTGGAAGACCTGGTCGCGATACATCACCAGGCGTTTGCGCCGCCCCACCTCGCGGTACTCACCGCCCTTGGTCGCGACCAGCAGTCGGTAGGAGACGGGCGCATCGAAGGCCTCGTAGAAGTCCGTCATGTCGATCGCGGCGACCTTGCGCTCCCGCTTCAGGCGTACCTCGAACCAGTCGCCGGCGAGCATGTTGCGGTAGGTGGCCCACTTGGTCTCGGGGTCACCATCGACGCCGAAGGGCGCGCGGTCGGGGAGGCGGCCCGAAGTGGCCCCGAGCTCGATTTGCGGCACCGGCTTCAGACCCTCGGGCAGGCGCGGCGTCTCGAGCAGCCGTTCCTTCGGGCCGGCCGGTGCGAGCTCGTAGATGCGGTGTGACCCCTGCTTGAAGACCAGCTTGACCTGGTCGCCCCGCCGGGCCAGCCAGCGCTCGATTCGGTTCGCGCGCGCCCTGGTGTACTCCTCGAGGTGGACCAGCAGGTACTTGGCACCGAGCGTGCGCACCATGTCGAGCATGGTGCCGCGCGGGAAGCGGCTGGCCTCGCGGATGTAGTTGTGGGTCACCGGCGGCATCCAGCTCGACTTGCCGTTGATCGTGCGCCGCGTGTGGAACAGGGCCATGTAGTCCGTGCGCGCGCCGTAGAACCCCTTCGGGTAGGCGGGCAGGACCGCGAGCGGCTCCGGGCCTGGGTGCTCGGCCAGCCACTGGTAGGCGGGCGGCAGCTCGGTCTTGTTCGGCAGGTGCGCGAGCGTCACGGGGGCATTGCGCAGCTCGAGCAGGGTGAGGCCGAGCAGGATCGCGAAGGTGATCAGACGGCGGCGCCGGTCCGTGATGCCGTCGAATACGGCCTTGGCGCCGATGCCGCCGAGTATGATCAGCGAGGCCATGATCAGCACGGAGAAGCGGCTCACGTAGCGGATCCCGTCGAAGCCGGGCACGTGCTGGTAGAGGTAGTGGTAGAGGCCGACCGCGTACTCGTTGTTCATCAGCACCGGCAGCGGGCCCACGAAGAGGGCCAGGAGCAGCACGATGAAGAAGAGGTAGGCGGCGTGCAGGCGTGGCAAGAGCGGCCGCGGTCTGAGCGAGCGCCACAGCCACAGCCCGGCCAGGTATACGGGGATGCCGACCGCGAAATTGCGCACCAGGAAGCCCACCCCCACGGCAGCGAAGAGGGCGAGCGGACACAGCACGATGCCGAGCACCGTCAGCCTGCGTTCGCGCGGGTTCCTGGCATCGCGGTACGCCTTGCGGATCGGGCCGCCCAAGGCGACGCCGGTGAGGCCGAGCAGCACGAAGCCGGGAAAGGAGATCGGCTCGGTCGGGCCCTTCGCGTCGTCGTGCAGGAAGGTGAGGGTCTTGTTCTCCGGGTAGACCTTCCAGAAGTCCGAGAGCCGGCCCGCATAGGCGGCGGCCTTGGCCTCCTCGCGCGTCAGCGGGAAGTCCTTTCGGGCTGCCAGGTGCGGGTAGACCATCGGCGCGATCAGGCTGCCGGCGAGGGCGCCGGCGAGGGCCACGCGCAGGAAGAAGGCGCGGCCGATGCGCTTGTGCTCGAGGGCCAGCCACAGGCCCATGCACAGGAAGTAGATCGTCAGAAAGAACGCGTAGTACAGGCACGAGCCGAACTGCATGGCGTACACGAGCGCAAGCGCCACCCAGCTGCGCCAGCGCATCGTCTCGATCGCGTCGTGCGCCAGCAGGATGCACAGCGGCACCCACTGGGCGGCCACGAGCTGCACGCGTCCCAGCTCGAAGAAGATGTACGGACAGAAGGCGTAGGCCACGCCGCACAGGAACCCGGCCAGGCCGTTGCCGGTCATGCGACGCACCAGCAGGTAGGCGCAGAAGCCGGACAGGGCCAGGCAAGTCAGCAGCAGCAGGTTGTAGGAGAGCAGCGGGTCGCGCGTGATCAGGTAGTAGGGCGCGTAGAGCCAGACCAGGCCGAAGAGGTTCTCGTTGTTGGCGATCGAGAGCGGGACCGGCCAGCAGAAGTAGTTGTCGTAGACGCTCTCGAGCGAGCCGATCCCGAGCGCATGGTGCATGCGCGAGCCGAGGATCATCATGTTGACCATCGAGTCGTAGTGCCACTTGGCCTTGACGACGTGCGTCTCCAGGTGGCTTGCCAGCGGCCACGTCATGCCGACGGCGAGACCGACGTATGCGAGCAGGGCCGCCCCGTGCTGCGCCGCACGCGAGGACAGGGAGCGTGCGGTGCTGGCAGTCTCGGACATGGGTGCGCGGCGATCGGCGATGCCGAGATCGTCCCCAGAGGCGCTCAGGGGTGTAACTATCCACGACCGGGCCGTCAAGGGAGATGGCCCGCGACGCGCGCACCCTGCGCGCAGACGCGAAGCAGCGTGCACATCGCGTCGCGTCCGCAGCTGGCGAGCCATGGCGTTTTCCGTTATTTCCGGAGCGGCGATGGAACGAGAGCAGGTCCGCCCGCCGCCGCCTCCGATGTGGCGCCGACTCGCACCGCTCGTCGGAGTCGCCCTGCTCGTATGGATTCTCTCGGGGCTGCAGGGCGCACGCGTGATGGCTGCGCTCTCGAGCGTGAGTGCGCTGCATGTGGGCGTCGCCGCGCTCGCCTTCAGCTGCAATGTGCTCGTGAAGGCCCTGCGTTGGCGCAGAATGCTCGTCGCTCAGGGCATCCACGTCCCCGCGCCGATCACGCGTTCGACCTTCCTCGCTGCCGTCTTCTACGGGCAGTTCACGATCGGTCGCCTCGGGGAGCTCTTCCGCGCCGAAGCCCTGCTCGAGCGCGGCGTGCCGCTGGGGCGGGCCCTGTCGTCGTGCGTCTTCGATCGGGTGCTGGACCTCTACCTGGTGCTCGCGCTGGGCGCCGTGCTCGGCGCCCTGGTCTTCGGTGAGGCGGAGGCGGCTCTGTGGGCTGCCGGGATCCTGCTCTCGGCGACGGCGGGCGGCCTCGCGGTGGTGGCCGTCGAGGCAGGCGCGGGCCCGGACCTGCTGCGGGCCCCGGTGCAACGGCTCGTCGCATTCGTCCAGCGGCTGCCCCTCGGCGGGGGGTTGGTCTCGAGCGTGCGCGATCTGGTCTCGGGCGTGCGACCCCTGCTGTCGCCGCGGCCGCTGCTGGAGGCCGGCGCCTGGACCCTGATCGCGTGGACCGGCTACTTCGCGGCGCTCTACGCGCTGGCGCTGGGCATGGGGGTCGGCGTCGGGCCGATCGTCCTGACCGCCGCCGCGACGCTCGCCGCGCTCAGCTCGCTGCTGCCGATCACGGTGTCGGGTCTGGGAGCGCGTGAGCTCATCTACGCGGAGCTGCTCGGGCGTCACGCGGTCGAGACCGAGGTCGCGATCGTGCTCGCCCTGCTGCACCTGGCGGTGATGACGGGCTGCGTGGTGATCGCAGGAGGCGCCGGCATCTGGGCGCGGGCACGCCAGCCGGCCTCTGCGGGTGAGCATTGAGCTACGGCCGCAGCGCGTAGTACAACCCGCCGATATCGAGCCATGCGCCTGGTCATCCAGATCCCCTGCTACAACGAGGAAGAGACGCTGCCGGAAGTCCTCGCCGACATGCCCACGGAGATCGAGGGCATCGACGACATCCAGATCCTGGTGGTCGACGACGGCTCGGCCGATCGCACGGCGGAGGTGGCAATGCAGCACGGTGCGACCCGGGTGGTCCAGCACCGGGGCAACCGCGGGCTGGCCCAGACCTTCCTGACCGGGCTCGACACGGCCCTCGAGATGGGCGCCGACATCATCGTCAACACGGACGGCGACCACCAGTACCCGGGCGACCGCATCGACGACCTGGTCAAGCCGATCGTGGAAGGCGATGCGGACCTGGTGATCGGTGACCGCCAGACCCAGTCCGATCCCAAGGTGAAGCCGGGCAAGCGGCTCTTCTACCGCGTCGGGAACTTCGTGGTGCGCTCGGCGGCGGGCATCGAGGTCAACGACGCGCCCAGTGGCTTCCGCGCGATGTCGCGCGCCTTCGCGATGGGCGTGTATCTGACCAATCCCTTCTCCTACACGATCGAGACGATCTTCGCGGCCGCGGAGAACCGCCAGCCGATCCAGGAGGTCGGGATTCGCACGAACGAGGCGACGCGCAAGAGCCGCCTGTTCAAGGGCATCCCCCAGTACATCGCGCGCTCGGCCAGCATCATTCTGAGCGGCTACTCCATGCACAACCCGGTGAAGGCCTTCGGCTGGGTGTCGCTGCCCTTCATCCTGGTGGGCGTGGGGCTCGGGCTGCGCTTCCTCTACTACTACGTGCAGGATCCCGACTACAGCGGCTACATCCAGTCGCTGATCCTTGCCGCCATCTGCCTCGTGGTCGGTACCCTGGTCTTCGTATTCGGAATCCTCGGCGGCCTGGTCCGCACCAACCGCCTACTCCTGCAGGACATCCGCTTACGAATCCGCCGCCTCGAGCTCGAGTCCCGAGAACGCTCGAAGAACACCTGACCCAGTCCGGACCCGATTCCGAGACCGATTCCGACCACGGATCCCGAGAACCGATCCCGACGACCGAATCCGAAACAAGTGGGCCGAGTTCGAGATCCGAGCAGCACCACCCGCCCAAGACCACTCGAATCGT
>JAPPOT010000331.1 GCA_028817855.1 Myxococcales bacterium | reverse complement strand
GCCCTGGGCAGCGGCGGGCGCATGGGGCTGCGCGGGCGTGGCGGTCTGGGCGGGTGTTGCCTCGGGATTTGCCGGCGCGCGCCCATCCTCCGTCAGGGCCCCGTAGGCAATCGCCGAGCCGCTCACGACCAGCACGCCGGCGAGCGCCCAGCGAAACACGAGCGGCGCCCGCGAGATGGGCAACTGGGGCGGTTCGGAGTCATACGTCACCACCGCGCTGTCCTGCGCCCCGAGTTGCGCGGATCGCTCGGGCTCGGTGGGCCGCAATGGGTCCCTTGCGGGCAGTGCAAAGGACGCCACGCTGGCGGCACTGCAAAGGGCGTCGGCAAACTCGCGAACGCTTTGGTGGCGGCGCTCTGGATCGCGCGAAAGCGCCCGCTTCAGGACGCGTTCCAGCCCCTGTGGGTGAGGGCAGCCCGACAGGGCCGTCATGCTGGGGGCGTTCTGCTGGCACTTGCGGTGGAGGACCTGCATGGGGTTGTCGTGGTCGAACGGAACCTTGCCGCTCAGCATCTCGAAGCTGACCACCGCGAGTGAATACAGGTCGGCCTGGCGGTCGGCCTGGCGCTCGCCCGTGGCCGTCTCCGGCGCCATGTAGATGGGGGTGCCTTGGATCTCCCCGTCGTAGGTCAGGCGGCCGGCACCCGGCACGTGGGAAAACGCCGCGAGTCCGAAGTCCAGAAGCTGCACGCATTCCTCCGCGCCGGAGCGACGCGCGAGGAAGATGTTTTCCGGTTTGATGTCCCGGTGCACCAGGCCCTCGGCGTGCACCGCCTCGAGGGCCCGGGCGATCTGCTGCACCAGCGCCGCTACTCGCCGCGCAGGCATGCTCCCCTCGCGGTCCAACGCGTCCGCCAGGGACTCGCCGCGCAGGCGTTCCATGGCCAGGTACGGGCGCCCGTCATCGAGGCGGCCGAAGTCGTAGATGGTCACGATGTTCGGGTGGCCCAGGTTGCTGGCGGCCCGGGCCTCCTGCTGGAAGCGCGCGATCGCCCGCTCGTCCGCGGCCCAGGCCGGCCCCAGGACCTTGAGTGCCGCCGGCCGATCGAGCTCCTCGTGCACGGCCTCGTATACGATGCCCATGCCGCCCTGCCCGATGACATCCCGAATCCGGTAGCGGCCCCCGACCAGCGCACCGATCAAGGGATCCGCCGTACCGGCCGGCGCGGGCTGGTGTGCGTCGGCGCCCTGCGGAACGGTTACTGGCACCGCGGACCCGTGCAGCACCGGCCTATGCGGCACGTTGCGCCTGTGCCGCAGGTGTGTTCGCAGGCTCCACAGTGGCTGCGGTTGGTGTCCAGGTTGACGCAGCGGCCATCGCAGCTGGTCATTCCCATCGCGCAGCAGATCCCGTCGACGCACGTTTCCCCACCGGCGCAGGCGATCCCGCATCCGCCGCAGTTGGCCTCGTCCGTGGTGGTGTCGGCGCAGCCCCAGTCGCAACAGGTATCGCCTTCACAGGCCACACCGCAGGTCGCGCAGTTGGAAGCGTCGTGAGGCACGCACGCCCCGTCGCAGCACAGCTGCCCCGCGTCGCAGGCCCGTCCGCAGGCACCGCAGGGGTCCGCGCTTTTGCCGGTGTCGACGCAGCTGCCCGAGCAGTCGGTGTGTTTTGCCGTGCATTCCGACAGACAGCTGCCGCCTTCGCACACCGCGCTGTCGTCGCAGCCGTTGTCACACTCCCCGCAGTGGTCGGGGTCGCTGCCGAGGTCGACGCAGTCATGCCCGCAGCGGGCCTGCCCCTCGTCGCACAGGTCCACTGGCGACATGGTCGACCCTCCGCGGTCGGGTGCGCCGGTCCCCTCCGGCTCGTTGGCCGGATCGGAAGCATCGGACTCGCCCGGGGTCGTCCCGTCCGGCTCCCTGTCGTTGGTGCTCCCCTCGCCGGTGGTGGCGCTGCCGTCGCCGGCCGTACCATCGTCCCCCTCGGAGGCCGACGGGATGCAGAAGCCCCGATAGCAGGACTGCCCGGCGGCGCAGGCCCCATCCGAAGCGCAGGCCTGGGCCCCATGGGACCCGATCGCGTCGACGGCACACCCGGCCCAGAGGGCCCCACACATGACCAAGACAACGTATTTCATCACATCTCTCCAAAGTGACCCGACACCTGCACGCCGGCGCCGCCGCGGTGGAACACCGGCATCCAGGACAGCTGGTCTGTCTCGGAGGATCCGTCCGACCGCATGACAAAGAACAGCGCGCCGCCCACGATGGTCAGTGCGGCACCGGTGCCTAGGAGCACGTTGGCGAGGGTGGCCTGGGTGGTGGCGTCGGCGTGGCTCTCCAGCGCCGCGTCCACGTCCGCCATGGTCGTCATCCCCGAGCGTTGGAACGCGTCCTCCGAGCCCTGGGAGGCGAGGCCGAGCGTCACGCCCGCGCCGATAGCGACGACCCCGAAGCCGGCCACGACGATCGGTAGCAGGGGGATCCCCGCTGATCCCGAACCGGCCTCCCCTTCTGGATAAAGGGTCTCCGCGGCCTGCAAGGTTTGCGCGTCCCTTTCGTCGCTCGGCTCGGAGGCCGAGTCCTCGGCCGCGGTGGCCTCACTTGCGGGAGCCTCGGCGGCTGCGTCGGTCTGCTCGGGCGCGGGCGGCAGTCCGAACAGCTCACGCAGCAGCTCGGGCACCTCGTCGAGCACGCGCGCCTCCGAGTCGGGTCCGTAGACCCGGCGGGTGGCCCGCTGGCTATCCTCGGCATCCACCCGGAACAGGCTCGCCTGGATGACGAGTGCGTCGCCGGCTCGCTCCACCGAAGACAGCAACAGCACCTGAACCTGCAGCTGTTCGGCCACCTGTCGCAGGCAGTCCGGCGACTCGCCGACACATCCCACGGCGAACTGCAGCTCGGACAGCTCCATGGCGGGCGTGGTCGACAGGTCGACCACATCGAGGGCGCGCGTCTCGCTGCGCACGACGCTTTCCACGGCCGCCGAGAGCCCCGAGGACGCCGGGTCCGATGTCGTCGTCTTCAAAACCGTCGTGAGCGGCCGATGCTGCGCGGCCGAAAGGCTCGTTGCACTGGCGAGTGCCAAGGCAAGCAGGAGGGCCGCGATGCGATCGATCCAAGTCAATGTTCCTCTCCTTCGGTGGCCGTGGGCCCATCGATGAGGGCTTGCATCCGGTGCCGTAACGGGCTGTTCCGGTGCACGGCGAGATAGGCGTTTGCGCAGGCTGCCGCGCGCTGGTGTTGGCCCGCCGCCTGCAGGGCCCGGCAGCGGCCGGTGGCGGCCACCTGGCGGAGCGGGCCGCGGGGATATTCGCGGATGTAGCGCTCGTACAGGGCCAGCGCCTCGTGCGCGCCTCGCATGCGCTCCAGGCTCACGTTGGCCGCCGCGATCAGGGCGTTGGCGGCTGTCGCGGAGCGCGCCCCGCCCCACACGCGGCTGTAGCTCTCCAGGGCCCGCTCGTACTGCCCCTCGATGACATAGCTCTCGGCGATGATGGTCAACAGCTCCGCCCGGCGGCCCGGGGTGTCTTCCGCGCGGCTTCGCGACGTGGCCCGGGCCCGCGCGGCGCGCGTGTCGCCGGCGGACAGGAGCTTTCGCAGGTCTTCGACACCCCTGTCGGACCGTCGCGCGCGCTTGGCCTCAGCCGCCTCGGTTGGCCTGGACCGCTGGGCCGCGACCGTAGCCGCTCGCGCTGGCGGCGAATCGCCGCCGGCCAGCGTCGCTAGCGTGGACAGGGCCTCGGGCTGCGCGCGCCCACGCACCAGCACGCCGTCCCGGCTGGTCGCCGCCTGGCCCGCCTGCAGCTGCAGTCCCCCGGCCCGGGTCTCGACGGCGACCTGACCTCGGTACACGGCCACGCTCGTGTCCGCGTCCCCGACGGCCACCTGGAAGATGGTCCCGAGCACGCGCACCGTGGCGCTGGGCGTATCGATCGACACCCGCATGTGCGCCTTCGGATCGACCACTACCTGCGCTACGCCGGCTTGCAGCGACAGTCGGCAGACCCGCCCATCGCTTGCCTGCACCTGCAGGGCGGGCTCTGTGGACCACGATAGACGCACGCCAGGGCATGGGAGTCGTGAGGGCGGTTCGGCGGCTGGAGGGGGCGTTGTGACTGACGCGGTGGCTGGCGCGGCCGCCAGCACGTCTTGCTTGTCGCGCTCGGCTTCGGCAGACGAGGGCGGCCGGTTGGCAGGCGGTGGATGCTCCGCTCGCTCTGTGCGTGACCCGTATTCGGTCAGGCCGTTGACCACGGCAAGGGCCACGGATGCCGCGACCGCCAGGATCGCCGCGGTCCGCCCGGGTCTGGACCCCTGTCGAAGCGGTCGGCCCGTCCCGGCCTGTATCATCGCCTTGGCGATCAGCTCCCGGTCGCCGACCTGCGAGGCGCCCTCAGGGGCAGCCTGCAGCGCCTCGACCAGCCCTGCCAGCCGCGCCTCACGGCTCGCGCATGCCGCGCACACCGAGAGATGCTGCGCGAGCGCAGCCCGCGTGGGCGCGCTCAGGGGCTCACCCGCCCCCACCATCGCCGCCAGGCGATCGGCTTCAGTGTGCGACAGGGTCTGCATGCTCGTCTTCTCGTTCAGCGGTGGGACGCTGCAACAGCGCAGCCAGGCCGGGCTCGTCCTGAAGCTTGCGGTCCAGGTCGCGCCGGGCGCGCAGATAGCGGGACTTGGTGGCCGACAGGCTGAGGTCCAGGAGCGCCGCCGCCTCCTGCAGCGAACAGCCTTCGACCGCCACGAGCAGGAACACGATCCGGCGCTCGGGCTTGAGCGATTCCACCAGCTGGCGCGCCCGCCGCAGGCCGTCCCGGACCTCCACGCGGACGGTCTCGTCGGGCGCCGGGGTGCTGTCCTGGGGGGATGCGACGAACGCGATGCGCGCCCGCCGCCGGCGATCGGAGCGGTAGTGCCTGTACACCACGCGCGTGGTGACACGGTCGATCCAGAACGCCACCGACGCCTGCCCACGAAAACCGGGCAAGCTGCGCAGCACCTCGGTACAGGCCGTCTGGAGGATGTCGTCCGCGTCCGCACGATTGTCGATCAGGCGCGACACCACCCGCCTCATGCGCCCGATGTGGGTTTGCAGGAGCTCCTGCTGTGCCGCGCGGTTCCCGGCGGCCGCGCGTTCGATCAGCGCTGCCCCGGCACCGTCCCTGTCGGGCCGGTCTGCCTGGCTTGCTCGCGAGCCGAAAGGACGAACGATCACATCCACCTTGGTTTCAGTGCCCTCACGCGTCAACGAAGATGCACCCGGCTTGAAGAAACGGAAGCACCAGCGAATACAGGCGACCACACACGACGACATCGCCTGAACCAGGTTGAACGCCCTTGTGCCGCCTTCCCCCAAAGAGCGGCGGATGGATCGCCCGTGGGAGACCCGTATCAGTTCGTTGCATAGTGGAGCCATGCCTGCCCGCACACGGCAGCCCTTCAGCATAGTAGCACGGCTGGTCTTGCTTTCGGCCGTTTCAGGTTGCGCGGCGGATCGTGTTTGACGCGTACGATACGAATCGAAGGTCAAACCTGGCAGGGCGATATCCTCTGCGCGTGCGCGTGAGGGCTACTTGCACGTCATAGTGAGTATCCCGACGACCCGGACCAACAAGTAGCGGGCGATCACCACACGACCCATGGCGACGACTCCTTCCGGGAGCGGAAGAACCCGCCCCATGACTTGGAAACCA
>JAPPOT010000645.1:19233-21975 GCA_028817855.1 Myxococcales bacterium | reverse complement strand
CGCGAAAGCACCCCGGGCCGGGCTTCCCCACCCCGACAGCCTCACGTCGTGCCAAAGGGTGAAGGAATGCGCGGTCACTCTCTTGATGGCAGTTGCGTGCCGCTTTGCGGCCCGCTGCGCTACCGCGCAAGGGACGCGCTGCGCGCGGGTGAGGCCGCAAGGGCGTCGCGGCGCTCGTACTCGTGCGCGAGACAACTTGGGCGATCCGGGCTCGGTCTCGGTCCCGTCTCGGTTTCGGGATCCGTCTCGGGCGCCGTCTCGAGCTCGGAACATCGTGCGCGAAGTGGGCGTGCATCGTGCCGGGCATTGCGTCAGTGGTGGCAGCGATTCGGATTCGGACGTGGAGATCAGACTCGGCTCGACGACGCCGTCTTCCGTGCTAACGCTGGGCATGGAGCGTTCGCACCCGGGGATCTACGATCGGATTGGGGTTGGCTATCGGCGGCAGCGGCGGCCGGATCCGCGGATTGCGGCGCAGATCCATCGGGCGCTCGGTGACGCGCGGCGGGTGTGCAACGTGGGGGCCGGCGCGGGTTCCTATGAGCCCGAGGACCGCGAGGTGGTTGCGGTGGAGCCGTCCCTGGAGATGGTGGCGCAGCGGCCGCCGGGGCCCGTGGTGCGGGCGCGGGCCGAGGCCTTGCCGTTCGCGGACCGGAGCTTCGACGCTGCCACGGCACTGTTGACGATCCACCACTGGGAGGACGTGGAGCGCGGACTCCAGGAACTCCGACGCATCGCGCCGCTGCGGCTGATCTTCACCTTCGATCCCCTGCGCCAGGACGACTTCTGGCTGGTGGGGGACTACCTGCCGGAGATCCAGGTCATGGAGGAGAAGCGTTCGCCGACGATCGACGCGCTGTGCGACATGTTAGGCGACGCGCGGGTGGAGGTGGTGCCGGTGCCCTGGGACTGCACCGACGGCTTCCAGGCGGCCTACTGGCGCCGGCCCGAGCGCTACCTCGACCCGCAGGTCCAACAGAGCATCTCGACCCTGGCGCTGTTGCCGGAAGCGACGGTGCAACGGGCGATCGCACGCCTGGCCGAGGACCTGGAGTCCGGCGCGTGGACCGAGCGCTACGGGCACCTGCTGGAGCGCGAGTCGATGGACTACGCCTACAGACTGATCGTCTCCGACGCCCGCTAAGTGGGTGTGGATCTGAAGCCGGCAAGGCCTACGCGTCCTCCGGCACCCGCCTCCACCACCCGAGGACCGACTTCACTGGAGCTCGTAGGGACCGATGTCGTAGCCGCCACCTACCGGCCGCGGGGCGTCGACGTAGTCCACGTCGAGCACTCCGGTGAAGTCGGTGCCCTGGTCGATCAGCAGCGTGCTGGACGCGGTGATCTCGAAGTCGAAGGCGGTCGGGTCGACCAGGCCCAGTGTGTCGAAGTCGGCGCGCGTGGTGAACGAGAGGTTGTTGCTGGTGATCACATTGGCGTGGAAGTTGTAGGTGCGCCCCGCGGTGAACTTGCCGACGATGTTGTTGGCGCAGGTGATGTTGGCGCCACCGTTGCCGATGTGGATGCCGTGGTCATCGTCCATGTCGTAGAGCAGGTTGTGGACCACCCAAACGTTCTGGGCTGGCACGTCGGCATCGATCACCAGGTGGCTGCCCCACTCGACGAAGCCGACGCGGGAGCTGTGCAGGATGTTGTTGGCGATCACGAGCCCGTCGATCGGATCGGTCTGGATGCCGGACTCCGACTTGATGACGATACCGACCGCGTTGTCGTGGAAGAGGTTGCTCTCGATGCGGTTGTTGTTGGCGCCGCCGTTGGAGTCGCCGCCGAGGTGGATGCCGATCGCCTCGATCTCGTAGAAGGTGTTGTGGCGGTAGATGCCGTTCTGGGTGCGGCGCGCCTTGACGCCATCGGTGGCGGTGTGAACCACGTTGTGCTCGAAGAGCACGCCGTCGCAGTCGGAGAAGTAGATCGAGTGCACCGCGGTGTCGGGCGGCGGCAAGCCGTTGTGCTCGAACTCCGTGTAGCGGAAGGCGATGTTGTCCGCGTGGACCCAGGCGCCGTGGCCCATGGTGTTGTTGGCGATGCGCGAGCCGTGGACCAGGTGATCGTTGCCGTACATCGTGATGCCAGTCGCGTTGTTCTCGATCGTGAGCTCGGAGAAGGTCACGTGGTGCGGCATCTCCGGGTGCAGCGACTCGAAGAGGTAGAGCGCGTCCTGGCCCTGCTGAATGCTTGCGGCGGTGAGACGCAGGTCGTGCATGCGGAAATAGGACGTCCCGCCGCGCGCGCTGCCGCGGATGGTGAAGGTGTGGCCCGCGTGCTGCGAGACGATGCTCGGCTGCGCGCCCTCGCCGTAGGCGCCGAGCACGATGGGATCGGCCTCGGTGCCGATGGCGTCGCTGATCTCGACCGTGCCGGTCGGCTGCCAGGTGTCGCCGCGACGCAGCAGCACGTGGGTGCCGGGGTCGGCGCCGTTGAGCAGGGCGGCGGCGGCGCCCAGCGAGGCCCTGGGGCCGTCGGTCAGGCTGCCGTTGGGCTCCGGCAGCGTTCCGCTCCAGCCGTCGTCGCCGAGTGACGCGGACACGTAGTAGGTCGTGAGCGCCGTGGGCAGGGGCAAGTCCTCGCCCAGATCAGGAGGCGTGCCCGCGTCGGGGGTGCCGGAGTCCGGCTCGCCGCCCGCGTCGGGCGGTCCCGCGTCCACGCCAGCATCCGGAGTGCCGGCGTCCGGCATGCCCGAGTCGGCCCCCGCGTCCGGCGTCCGCGAGTCGGGGCCCGCGT
>JAPPOT010000645.1:0-19223 GCA_028817855.1 Myxococcales bacterium | reverse complement strand
GGGCGTCCTGTAGTCCTCGCCTGCTTCGGGCGTCCCGTAGTCGACGCTGCCGGAATCCGTCGCGCCCGAGTCGACGCTGCCCGCGTCGATGGGCGCGGGATCGGTGGCGTCACCCGTGTCGCGTGCGCCACCGTCGCTCGACGTCGCCGGATCGTCGGAGACGGGCGGAACGACCTCCTCCGCTGCGCTCCCGGCATCGTCCGGATGCCCGGAGTCCGCGGGCGTCGTCGGGCTGGCAGCTCCAGCCGCCGCCTGTTCCATCGTCTGGCTGCCCGTCTCCGACAGCTCCTCCGCGCTGCCGTCATCCCCGATCTCGCCCGCGCATGCGGAGACCAGCGAGAGCGCCAGGCCCAACCACAACGGTCCGACTGCTCGGGCGGTCGCGCGTCGCACGGCCGGCAGCCTAGCGCGGATCCCTCGCGAAGCCATCTGCCGCGGGCGCGAAGCGGACGCGGACCCAACCCGCGGACGGTCGAGTTGGCTGGCGCAAACATGGAAGGGCAAAGAGGTCCCCCCGAGGGGGAACATCTGTCCATCCGGATGAATTGATTTAGTGGAGAATACGTACCGGTGGGTTCGTCTTCCACGACCGAGATGGCACGGCGCCGGCCGCCGCGCCCGGCGCCGCGGAGGTCACACCATCCAGGTGTAGGGCGCCTCGATGCCGAGCTCGCCGAGCTCGCGCCGGCAGCACTGGCGGTGGTGCTGGCGCTCCGCCGCGTCCAGCGCGACCAGCTCGGCGAGCTGGTGGTGGGCTTGCGCCTGGTCGTACGGGTTGTCGAGGCGCTGGGCCTCGGCCGCCGCCTCGCGCCAGAGCTTGGCGGCGCGACGCGCTCGCCCCTTGCGCAGCGCGCGGTTGCCGCGGCCGATCAATGCGCGTGGCATCGCGACCGGGAACATCGAGGCGCAGCGCTCCACGAAACGGTCGGCCTTCTGACTCCAGGTGCGGATACGGCGGTCGCCGGGACGACGACGCCACAACGCCATCAGCGCGTCCTGCAGATGGCTCACGACGCAGACCATGGCGGACTGCAGGTGGTCGAGGGAATCGACCAGGGCGACGCTCCTGCCGACCGCCTCGATCGCGGCATCCCCGCGTCCGCGCCGCAGATCGAGCAGCGCCGAGGTCAGAAGATGCGCCACCGTGTTGCTGGCGCTCACCTGCTGGCGGACCTCCTCGTCGTCCAGCAGCGCGCCGAAGTCGACCAGCAACTCCGCGAGCTCGTCGAGACGACCGAGGCTGGTCAGGGCGCACGCGCGCCCGAACAAGCCCCACACCTGTGTCTTGGGCGCGCTGCGATCGAGGCCAGAGCGCAAGACCTCGGCGTCCGCTTCGTCGGCGCGCTCGAACTCACCCCGCAGCCGCAAGACGTTGGCCAGGCTCGCGCGCGCGAAGTCGCGGTATCCGCTCGCACCCACGGAGCGGGCGACGGCCATCGAGCGCTCGAAGTGTTCGATGGCGTGCGCGAAGCGCGCTGCGCCCCCCTCGTAGATCGCCACGACCGCGAGTACCTCGTACAGAGCGGCGGGCTCGCCCAGCCGCTCGGCCATCTCGATCGCCTCGACGCAGTAGTACTCGGACTCGACTCCGGGGACGCTGATCGCGACGATCGCGAGATTGGCGAGCAGGCGCGCGAGCACGGGGCTATCGCCGCCTGCACGCAGGGCGAGGTTCGCCCCGGCCACGGTCGCGTGCACCATCCGCTCGAGCTCGTGGTTGTCGTAGTGGATCCGGGCGAGCGTGGAGTAGCAGCGCGCGGACGCCAGCGCGCGCTCGCGGTCCGGCAGCGGGTTGGTGCGACCGAGGGCGCGGATGCGCGCGTGCTTGCCCAACTCCCGCGCCAGGGCGAGGCCGAGGGCAGAGCGCGTGTCTGGCTGGGGCCGGTCGAGCGCCGTCACGGCCCGACGCAGATGCAGCTCGGCCTGGGTGTGGAGGCCGAGGTCGGCCTCGGCCTCACCGAGGAGCTGCTCCCAGCCCGCGCGGCGACGCTCCGGCACCAGCTCGGGGCAACGCGGCGCGCGCTCCAGCGCCTCGAGCATCAAGGCCACCACCTCCAGGTTGGCGTGCTGCGCCCGAGCCCGATGGGCCGCCCGCTCCAGGTGCTCGATCGCCCTGCCGTCCACCTCGGCCAGTCCCCAGTGGCGCGCCAGCAGGGCGTGGTTGCGCGCCAGCTCGGCGTCGTCGCCACGCTCGTAGTACTCGGCGGCAGACCGGTGCAACTCGCGCTGCTGATGCGAGCTCAGCAGCTCGTGCACCGCCTGCTGGATGACCGCGTGACGGAATCGGTAGTCGCCGTCACCGCCATCGGGGTCGTGCTCGATCAACCGCGTGCCGCAGATCGCCTCGAGCTGCAGCACCAGCTCCACCCGCGACAGGGGCGCCGGCAGCACTTCGGATAGAGCGTCGATCGTGAACCTGTGGCCGAGCACGCTCGCCACCTGGAGCGAGAGCTGATGCCCGGGGTCGAGGCCCGCGAGCCGGCTTGCCACCGAACGCTCGACGCTCTCCGAAAGGACCAGCGGCGCCGGACGGCGGGACTCGCGCGTGATGGTCGCGCCCTGATCGGCGCGGTGGATGCCCTGCTGCTGATCGAGGCAGAGCAGGAGCTCCTCCGTGAAGAGCGGATTGCCCTCGGCACGCTCGAAGACGCGGTAGGCCAGGTCGTCCGAGACCGAGTCGACGCCCAGGCGCCTGGCGATCAGCGAACGGCCATCGTCGAAGGACAGCGGCCCCAGCTCGAGGGACTCCAGCTCCGACGACTCGAGCACGCGTCGGGCTTCGGCGGGGACGTCCGGCAGCACCAGGGGCCGCGAGAGCAGCACGATCGGCAGCCCCGGGACGCGCCGGTGGAGGGTCTCGACCAGCTGCCACGAGGAGGAGTCGAACCATTGGGCGTCGTCGAGCACCAAGAGCCGCGGCGCCCGCTGCTGGGCCGCGGCCGCGACCTCGGCCAGGAGCTCGCCCATGCTGGCGGCGCGGCCCGCGCCATCGAGGCTGAGCGTGTACGACGTCTCGGGCAGGCACACGGGCAAGAGCGCGTTGAGCAAGGGCGTGCGCCGGTCCTGGTCCGGCAGCGCCGCAACGGCAGCCAGGACCGCGTCCGAATCGGCGGGGTCCTCCAGGTCCAGCAGCGCAGCCACGACGTGCCCCCAGGCGTGGCAGGGGTCGGCGCGGCGCAGGTCGTCGCCGGCGCCCATCACGCAGGCCAGCCCGCGGGCGCTCGCGCGCTCGACCAGGAACTCGGCCAGGCAGGACTTGCCGACGCCGGCCTCGCCCACCACGTGGACCGGCGGCACGGCGCCTGCGGAACGGCGGGCGGCATCGAGAATGCGCTCGACGAAGGCGCGCTCGGAGCCGCGGCCTACCATCCGCTGGGGCGCGCGGCGGTCGGCGCGCTCGCCGACGACCAGGAAGGTCTCGATCGGCTCGGCCTTGCCCTTCACCTGCACACTGCCGGCCAGCTCGAATTCAAAGCGTCGCCGGGCGGCCTCACGCGTCGTGCGGTCGCACAGCGGACGGCCCATGGAGGCGAGCATCAGGCGCCCCGCCGCGTTCACCGGGTCGCCGATGATGGCGTACTCCAGGTGCTGGTCGCTGCCCAACAGCCCGGCGAAGACCTTGCCGCTCTTGATGCCGATGCGGCAGGACAGCCCCAGTCCCTCGAGCGCCGCCGAGAGCGCGCTTGCAGCCATCAGCGCACGCTCCGCGTCGTCTTCGTGGGAGCTCAACGCGAGGCCCCAGGCCGTGAGCAGGACCAGCCCCTTGTCGTCGACCATCAGCTGCAGCACGTTGCCGTCGTGGCTGGCGACCGTGCGTTGGATCGCCTGCGTCGCCGCGTGCAGGCGCTCGAGCGCGTTGGGGGCCCGGTGGTCGAAGCCTTGGATCTTCAGGAAGAGCACGGTGACGCGCCGGAGCTCGGCGAGCCAGCCGTGGTGACCGGCGCGGATCTGGGCCTTGGTCGTGCGCGAGAGGTAGCGCTCGAGCACGGCCTCGACGGCCTCGATCGCCGCCCCGGGAGACTCGCCAGCGCCGGGTGGCGTCGCCTCGCACAGTCGCAGGCTGTGGCAACCGCGGCCCACCGCCGCGCCCGCGGACACGGGCTCGACCTGGGCCCAGGCCTGCGGCGAGAGCACCACCTCGCCGGGCGCGGCGATGGCGTCGGCCAGCGCGATCTGGTTCCACGGGGCGCCGCCGGCGATGAACTCCCACTTGCCGTCGATGCCACCCACGTGCGCCAGCCAGGCATCGCCAGCCGCGACCACCAGGCGCTGACGCTGGGCCAGCTCGCCGCTTGCGATCAGCGCGTCGATCGCGGCCTGGATCTCCAGCGCGCAGCGGGCCGCGCGGCGCGTGCAAAGGGCCAGGTCGCAGTGGGCGCCCACCGTCCAGAAGGCGATCGTTCCGTCGCCCGCGAACTTGAGCACGGAGCCACCCCAGTGGGCGATGATCTCGAGCACGCGGCAGAAGTGCTGGTTGAGGATGCGCTGCGTGTCCTCGGCGTCGCCGACGTGGTCATCAACGAGGCGCTCGGCGAAGTCGGTGAAGCCGCTCAGGTCGGCAAAGAGCAAGGCCGAGGGCAGGGTCTCTCCGAAGGGCTTCCCCGATCGGGCCAGGTTGCGCACGAGACTCTGGCGTAGCAGCTCGGAGACGTAGGAGTCGTAGCGAATCGGGTGGGCTTCCACGGTTCCCCCGGCAGGCCGTTGCCTGCGGAACGCTACTGGTCGCGCGAAACGCGCCCCTTTGCAACCAGGACCCGCGTCCCAATCCGAGGGGGTGAGGGGGGAGCTCACCTGGCGTGATGGGCTTCACAGCCGCGTGTTTTGCGGTCGACAGGGCGGAGGCGGCGCGCGCATCATCCGGGCGCTGTGGGCCCAGAGCAGACGGGGGTGATGCGGGATCGTGTCGGCGTGGGCGCTCGCGCGCTCGCAGCCTGGCTGCTGCTCGCCGTCGTGCTCGTACCGCAGCGGAGCCTCGCGTGGGTGTTCCACGAGCACCGCGAGATCACCGAGCGGGCGGTGGCGAGGCTGAGCGGTGACGAACGCGCGCAGCTGGCGATGCTCTGGGCGCAGGCGCGCACCGCCCTGCCCTCCCTGTGCGAGGAACTGCTTCCCGAGCGACCGCACGACGACGAGGACGACGAGCTCACCTGCGCGGGGCTGGGCGAGCTTCCGGCCCTGGCAGCGGACCACTCCTGTTCGGTGCGGGACCTGCACACGCAGCTCGTGCGTTGGGAGATGGCGCCCGCGGTGATGGCGGTGTCGCGCCAGACCGAGCACGAGCTGAAGACTGCACGGGACACGGCGGACCACCTCGACGCCTTCGCGATGCAGCACCTGCGGCTTCAGCGCGTCGACGATCAGTACCTGCCGCGCGCGGCCAACGAGATGTGGCACTTCCAGCTCTCGCGCGGCTCGGACCGACTGGAGCCGTACCTGGCGAGTATGTTGAGCACGGGGCAAGAAGCCAACGCCATCGCGCTCTACGCCAGCCACCACGCGGCCGCGCTCGCGCTCGCCCAGCGCGCGCGCGAGGCGGACCCCGCGACGATCGATCCAGCCGTCGTGCTCGAGGTGCTGCTGCGCGAGACGTTCGCGCTGCACTTCCTCCAGGACGCCTTCTCGGCCGGCCACGTGGTGGGCGCCCACGGCGACCGCGGCGACTTCATGGGCACCCACGACTACTACTCGGAGCGCGGGGTGTCGGCGCGCACCTGGGGCGATCCGGCGACGAGCTACCACGCCCACGGCGACTCCTTCATGGCCCAGGTGGATCTCGAGCACGCCAGCGCCGCGGCGACGCTCAGCCTGGCGCAGGTGCTGGCGGCGCTTACGGGCTCGGCGCCGCCCGACCGACAGGCCGAGCTGGCGGCCTTCGCGCGGGCTCGCTACCGCCCGGGCACGCGGACCTGCAGGGACACGCGCGTGCCGGTCGGTCTCGAGCCCCTGGTGCAGTCGCAGCAGCTGCGCGAGGTGATGGCGCGGGTGATCGCGCCCACGCCCCACAGCCCCCTGCCCTACCAGCACACCGACGAGCTGGGCGTCTACATCGCGGCCGGGTGGGGGGTGGACGGCAGCGCATCGATCGGCTTTGCGCCCGACGGCGGACGCTACCAGGCGAGGCTGCTCGCGCACCTCGGCGGCGGGTTCGGCGCGGAGGGCATCACCACCAGCAGCCACCAGAGTCGGCTGATGCTCGCGCCGGCGATCGCGATTAGCGGCGGCAGCCCGCTCGAGCGCAACCTCGGCGTCGGAGCGACCTGGCACGTGCCCTTCGGCTACGTGCCGTTCGACGGGCTCTTCTGGCTGCCCTACTTCGAGATCAACGATCGGGGCGCGCGTAGCGCGATGCGCACGCTGACCGGCTGGGGCGACATCTACCGGCGCTTTCGGCTCGGCCGCTCGATGAGCTTCCAGCTGACCTTCCTGCGCAGCGGCACGCTGATCTACTACCCGCGCTACGACACGAGCACGGTCGCGAACGCCGATCGCCTGGAGCTCACGCTGCCGCTCTGCTCGCTGACCCTGGTGCGGAGCTTCGCGAGCTCGCTGGGCAGCACGGTGGAGCTGGAGCTCGCGCTGCACGCGGGGCACACCGAGCAGGACCAGCCAGGACACGGCGATGAGGGCGCGAGCAGCCTGGGTCTGCTGCTGAGCCTCTCCAACACGACGGGGTACTACTTGCCATGAAGCACTTCGGGATCACGGTCGGCGCAGCCGCCGCGCTGTGCTGCCTCGGGGGGTGCGCCGCATCACTCAGCTCCGGGTTGGCACGCGCCGACGACGTGAGCGCGGCGGGCTCGCGCCTGCAGGTCGGGTTCACGCGCCAGCGCGAGAGCGGCGCGGTGGGCGGGCTGGCCGTGCGGATGGAGCACCACTCCGCGCCCGTGCGCGCGACCGCGGGGCTCGCGCGCGGGGGCTACCTATTGCAGAACGACTACGGCGTCGGGCTGGAGGCTGCTGGCGAGGTGGGCTTCGGGGAGCCGCCGCGGATCGAGATGGAGGGCAGCGGCTTCTACGGAGGTGGCTCGTTGCAGGTGCTGATACCGATCGGCGCGGGCGCGCGCGGCACACCGGTGTGGGAGACCAATCGCTTCTACCTGGTGAACACCCACTTCCAGGTCGTGATCGGCGCAGACGCCGGGGTGTGGTCGATGCCGGCCGAGCTCGGCAACCAGGAGTACTTCGAGTGGGCGTTGCGCGCGGGACTTCGCGTGAACCTGGGCTCGGATGCGGTGACCGACTATCCCGCCGGGCACGAGCGGACGCGCCGGGAGCGGGCGCGATGAGCGGGCGCATCTTCGCCGGTGGGCTCGTGCTGGTTGCACTGCTGGGCTGCGGGGCGCGGCCGCAGGCGAGGACGGTGGCGCCGATGCGGGTGCTCGACCCGGAGGCTGGACTGCAGGTCGGCGCCGCGGCGATCGACGTGACCCCGCCACCGGGGCTGTCGCTGTTCGGCTACGGACCCGAGTCGCGCGTCGCGATGGGCTGGCGGGCGCGGCTCGAGTGCCAGGCGATCGTGCTCACCCGGGGTGAGCAGGCGATGGCGCTTGTGCCGTGCGATCTCTCTGCCATCTCGTCGGACCTGCACCACGCCGTGGCCGGCCTGCTGGTGGACGAGGGCGTGCCGATCGGGCGCGGCCGCGTGATGCTGATGGCCAGCCACACCCACGCCGGCTTCGCGCACTACTTCGGCGCGCGCAGCTACAGCGGGACGTTCTCGACGCGCCTGATGGGCTACGACCCCAAGGTGCTCGAGTGGCTCTCGGAGCGCATCGCGTCGGCGATCAAGAGCGCCTTCGCCGCCCGCGCGCCCGCGCGCATCCACTGGGGGCAGCGTCAGGTCAACGGACTCACGCGCAACCGCAGCCTCGCCCCCTTCATGAGCAACGAGCGGATGGGAGAGCGCAACGGGCAGCGTGTGCCGCTGCTACCCCGCGGCCTGCACGCGCGCATCAAGCGCTCCTCACGACCGGAGACGGTGACGCCGGACCCTGCGCTCGACAATCTCTCGCTGGCGGAGCTTGCGGTGGACCCGACCCTGTGGGTGATGCGCGCCCTGCCGGCGGGCGACCCCGAGGGCGATCCGCTGGCGGTGTTCGCGATCTTCGGGATGCACCAGACCGCCCTCAGCGCGCACAACGAGCTCTACCAGCCCGATGCGTTCGGCTTCGCGCGCCGTGCCCTCGAGCGTGAGCTGGGCAGGTGCGGAAGCGCGGAGGGCACCGAGCCGGCGGTGCGCGTGGCCGGCAAGGGGTGCACGGTGGTCGGCCTCGCCAATGGGATCGAGGGCGACGTGTCGCCGAACGTGATGGAGCAGACCTCTCGCGAGGCCCAGCGCCTGGGCGAGCGGCTGGCGGCGGAGGTGCTCGAGGTGAAGGTCGCGGGCGAGCCCCAGAGCCAGATCCTCGACGGCGCCTACCGCGAGCTGCGGTTGCCCGGCGCGCGGGTCGAGGCGGGCGGCGGGCGCCTGTGCGAGGTGCCGGAGCTGGGCGTGGCGGCGGGAGGCGGGGCCGAGGACGGGCGCACGACGCTCGGCATCGTGCCCGCGGTGCGCGAGGGCCAGCGCGCACCCCGGCGCGACGGCTGCCACGGCGACAAGCTGATCCTCCAGGTCCCCTTCCGCCCGACCGACGACAACGAGTACCAGTTCCCCGAGCGGATGCCGGTGGCATTGCTGAGGATCGGGGACATGGGCCTGTCGACGGTGCCGGGCGAGATCACCACCGCGGCCGGCCTGCGCCTGCTCGACTCGGTGGCCGACGCCCTGCCCCAGGTGCCGCACACGGCGCTCGTGGGCTTGACCAACGGCTACCTGCAATACATCGCGACGCGCGAGGAGTACGCGCTGCAACACTACGAAGGCGCCTCCACGGTGTACGGGCCGCGCTCCGCGCGCTTCTTCGAGACGCACCTGACGTGTCTGGCAGCGTGGCTCGACCACGGGCGCACGCGCCCACGCCTGTGGCGTGCGGGCTGCGAGCTGGGCCAGAGCCCGGTCGAGGCGCTGCACGCGCTCGACAGCAAGCCGGAGCCGATCCAGCGGCGCTGGCCACGCGAACCCGACATCCCCGACGTGCACACCCGCGAGCTGGAGGTGGAGAAGATCCTGCACGAGGGCGAGCGCGCCTTTCAGGTCGAGTGGTGGGGTCCGGACCGGGGCTTCGCCACCTCCCAGCACCAGGTGCACGTGGAGGTCACGTGCCTGCGCCACTCGGACAAGTGCGCGGGCAAGCGCGCCGACGACCGCGACGGCAGCGTGATCGTGCGAATCGGCAACAGACGGCGGGACGACGCGTACCTGTGGGAAGCGATCTGGATCCCGAGCGCCACGCGCACCCACGCGCCCTGGTGCGAGCCCCATCGGTTCACGGTGACCGCCCACGGGCGCTTCGAGTCGAAGCCGTTCCGGGCGACGCCACGCTGGGGCTGCGATCCAGATGCGGGCGCGGACAACGCGGGCACTTCGGAGGGGGGCGATGGCGATGCCCAGTAGCGCGCGGTGGCTCGCGCTGGCCGCCCTGGGGCTGTTCGCGGGCGGATGCGCTGCCCAGCTCGGTGGCGGCGTCGGCGTGGCGACACCGGTGCAGGGCGACACGGACTTCCGCTGGAGCGGCAAGCACCAGGCCGCGCTCGTCCCGCCGCCCGGCGGTAGCAGCACGGTGTTGGGCTACGAGCTCGAGGGCGCCGCGACGCCCGAGGACGGATCGCGCTGGAGCTTCGGCCTGCTGGGGGGCTACGGCTGGGCGCCGGAGCCGCGCAGTGGCGACTCCGGCTGGGAGCTGCACGCTGACCTCGGCAGCCAGTACCTCGATGGGGGCCTGCTGAAGGACGGCAACTTCCACGCCGGGCTGACGGGCTCATGGCTGATCTACATCGGTGGTACCCGCGACGCGGCCGCGCTCAACGACAGCGTGCGGCTGGTGAAGCCCGTGCCGACGCTGGTGCTCTCGCTCCAGCCGCGGGCCACGCGCCTGCCCCACTGCGACGACGAGTGCTGGCGCGTTGGCGCCATGCTGCAGGTGGCGGTGCGTGTCGGGCTGGTGACAGACATCCTGCCCTGAGGCCGAGGCGCGGGGCCGTGCCGGCGTTGTGATCTGTCTAATATCGCCTGCGATGTGGGTAGCGGTAGCCGGGGGGGCAAGGACCGCAGGGAGTCCCGTGGCCAGGTGGTGATTGGCTAGATCGGGTGATTCCAGACTTTCCAGGACTGGCGCCCAGGGGGGATTGCCCGTCTCCGAAATGGAGTACATCATGCGACATCACCGTAGCTGTGGGGGCTCACACAATTGACGTCCGTGCCTGATTCGGCCGCGCTCACGCAGCGGCAGTTCCTGATGTGGCTCGCACACGACGCCGCACCGGAATTCCCTTCGCACAACATGCTGATGAGCTTCTCGATCCGGGCGGAGATCGACCCGGACCGGTTCGCGCGCGCCTTCCAGCACCTGGTCGCGGGCTGCGACGCCCTGCGCACGGTGGTCGAGAGCGAGGGCGGGCGGCCCCGCCAGCGCGTGCTGCCACGGCTCGAGGTGCCCGTGGACCACATCGATCTGAGCGAGCAGCCCGACCCGGAAGCGGCCTATCAGTGCCTGCGGGAGGAGCGCTCGACCCGGGCGTTCGACATCGCCCAGCGCTGCATCGACACGGCGCTCGTGCGGCTCGGGCCCGAACACCATGTCTGGTACCTCTGCCAGCACCACCTGATCACCGACGGCAGCAGCAACGCGCTGATCTTCCAACGGATGTCGGAGCTCTACACCGCAATGGCCGACGGCGAGCCCGCGAGCGAACCCGGCTGGCCCCAGTTCGCCGCCGCCCGGCGCTCGATCGACAGGTACCTGCAGAGCGGCGCAGCGGCGAAGGACGAGGCCTACTGGCGCCCGAAGCTCCAGTACGCCACCCCGCCCCTGCGCTTCTACGGCGAGCCCACCGGCGACGATGCGCGCAGCACGCGCGTGCTCGAGCGCGTCAGCGTGGAACTCGGTCCCGAGCGCAGCGCGCGGCTGCGGGAGCTTGGCGCATCGGACGCGCTGCCGGGAATGTCGCCGGAGGTTCGGATGTGGGTGCTGCTGCAGACCGCGCTGCTCGCCTACCTCTACCGCATCGGGGGCGAGCGCGAGCTGGCGATCGGCTGCCCGATGCGCAACCGCTCCTCGCGCACGCAACGCGAGATCGTCGGTCCGATGATCGAGATCTGCCCGATCCAGGTCGAGGCCGAGGACGGCGAGACCTTCCGCTCGCTCCTCGACAAGGCCTTCGAGGAGACCTTCGCCGCGTTGCGCCACGGTCGGCACTGCACCTCGAACCCGGCCCACTGCCGCGTCTTCGAGGCGACCCTGAACTTCCACCTGATGTCCTTCGGCGACTTCGCGGGCGCGCCCACGGTGAGCGAGTTCCACACCGGGCTGCACGCGACGGCACTGCCGCCCGAGGCGCCCAAACACCCGGTGGATGCCCTGAGCCTGCAGCTGCGCGACTTCGAGGGCGCGGGCAACTACACGCTCGACTTCGACTGGAACGGCCAGCTGGTCGACGCCGAGCAGCGCGAGCGGGGCGCCGCCCACTTCGTGCGGCTGCTGGACGCGATGCTGGCGGACCTGGACCAGCCGCTCGACGCGCCCGACATCCTGACCGACGAGGAGCGCACGCACCTGCTGGTCGACCGGAACGCGAGCTTCGACGCGCGCCCCGTTTCCGACTGCCTCTTCCAGCGTTTCGAGCAGCACGCCGCCGAGACCCCGGACGCGGTGGCCGTGGTCTACGAGGACCAGCGCCTGAGCTACCGCGAGCTGAACCGCCGCGCCAACCAGCTCGCGCGGCGACTGATCGACCGCGAGGTGGGACCCGACACACTGGTCGGGCTCTTCGTGGAGCGCTCGCTCGAAACCGTCGTCGGGATCCTCGGCATCGTCAAGGCGGGCGCCGGCTACCTGCCGCTCGACCCCCAGATGCCCGGAGACCGCCTGGCCTTCATCCTGGAGGACGCGGAGTCGCCGGTCGTGGTGACCCAGCAGTCGCTGGCCGATGACCTGCCTCAGAGCGCTGCCGAGGTCGTCGTGATCGATGGCCGCGGGTTGCGGGACGCCGCCCAGCAGGCGCAGTGGGACAAGAACCCCAACGTCACCGTCTCGCCGGACAACCTGATCTACGTGATCTACACCTCCGGCTCGACCGGCAAGCCCAAGGGCGTGCAGCTCACGCACCGCAACGTCGTGCGGCTGTTCGACCGCACGCAGCACTGGTTCGGGTTCGACGCCAGCGACGTGTGGACGCTCTTCCACAGCTACGCCTTCGACTTCTCGGTCTGGGAGCTGTGGGGTGCGCTGGCCTACGGCGGCAAGCTGGTCGTGGTGCCCTATCGCATCTCGCGCTCGCCGCGCGACTTCCACGGGCTGCTGGTCGAGGAGGGCGTGACGGTGCTCAACCAGACGCCGTCGGCCTTCGGGCAGCTGATCCGCGCGGACGAGGGCACACCAGGCTCGAGCGCGCTCAAGCTGCGCTACGTGATCTTCGGCGGCGAGGCGCTGGAGCTGCGGATGCTGCAGCCGTGGGTCGAGCGCCACGGCGTGGACGCGCCCCAGCTGGTCAACATGTATGGCATCACGGAGACCACGGTCCACGTGACCTACCGGGTGCTCACGCGGGGGGACATCGCGGAGGACCGGGGCAGCTTCATCGGCGTGCCGATCCCCGACCTGAAGATCTACGCGCTCAACCCGGCCTTCCAGCCCGTGCCGGTGGGCTGCCCCGGCGAGCTCTACGTGGCGGGCGAGGGGTTGGCGCGCGGCTACCTGCGGCGCCCGGAGCTGACGGCCGAGCGCTTCATCGACGAGCCAGCGGACTCGGTGGCGGACGCGGGGCGGCTCTATCGCACCGGCGACGTGGCGCGGCTGCTGTGGAACGGCGACATCGACTACCTCGGGCGCGCCGATCAACAGGTGAAAATCCGCGGCTTCCGCCTGGAGCTGGGCGAGGTCGAGAGCGTGCTGACCGCCCTGCCCGGTGTGCACCGCGGCGTCGTGATCGTCCGCGAGGACACGCCAGGCGACAAGCGACTGGCGGCCTACGTGGTCGGCAAGGGGGCCGACAAGCCGAACGCGGATGCGCTACGGCAGGCGATGCGCGACAAGCTCCCGCAGTACATGGTGCCGTCGGCCATCATGGCACTCGACGCGCTGCCGCTGACGGTCAACGGCAAGGTCGACCGGCGCGCTCTGCCGATGCCGGCGGTCGAGCGCAAGGGCGGCGAGGGCGAGGCGCCCGAGGGCGAGCTCGAGACCCAGCTCGCGGGGCTCTTCGCAGAGGTGCTGCGCCTGCCGACGGTCGGCCGCAACGACAACTTCTTCGACCTGGGCGGGCACTCGCTGCTGGCCGCAGCCCTAGTCGGCAAGATCGAGGAGAGCCTGGGCTCGCAGCTGCCGATGGGCGCCATCTTCGACACCCCGACGGTGGCCGCGCTGGCCGAGGCGCTGAGCGATGGCGGCGAGGTGAAGACGCGCGCCCTGATGTGCCTGAAGTCGAGCGGCAGCGGACAGCCCCTCTTCTACGTCGGATCCGCCCTGCAGGGGCGCTGGCTCGCCGAGCAGCTCGCGGAGGACAGCCAGCCGGTCTACGCGCTGAACTTCTTCGGCCTCGACCTGCAGGAGCACGAGATCGAGGTCCCGACCATCGCGCGGCTCTTCCTCGAAGAGGTCCGCACCGTGCAGCCCCACGGGCCCTACCGCTTGTGCGCCTACTGCGCCGACACCAAGCTCGCCTACGAGATGGCCGCGCAGCTCAAGCAGCTGGGCGAGGATGTGGACCGGATGATCTTCATCGACACGCGCTGGGGCGAGCGGCCGGGACGGCCGAGCCTCCAGTCGGTCGTGGAGAGCACGATGCGCCTCGGCCCCGGCTACCTGGCGCACCGCCTCTGGCGGCGGGTGCGGAGGATCGGCGACGAGGTCGGCAAGGTTCAGCTGAAGCTGCGGGACACGTTCGCGCTAAAGGGGAGCGAGAAGACCAGCATCGCCGTCAACCACGACCGGCTGATTCACATCTTCCTGGAGAAGCTGCGCATCTACCCCGCCAGTCCCCTCGACGTACGCATCACGCTGCTGCAGACGCTGGAGGCCGGCGAGCTCGGACCCGTGAAGCTGCGCGCGCTGGCGCGCGGCGGGATCGAAGTGGAGCGCCTGTCCGGCTACCACGGGCAGATCTTCGAACACCCGCACATCGTCCGGCTCGCGGGTGCCGTGCAGCGCTGCCTCGACCGGCCAGCGACCGCTGCGGTCGTGGCGCACACGCCAGGTGGCGGCAGCAATGGCGCGCGGCCGAGCCCGCCGGTGTGAGCGGTCAACAGCCGGGAGGGGGGTGTCGGCGTTGGCGATCGCGGGAGGGGCCGCGGGTGCGTCGCCGCCGAGGGTATGGCGTTCCACCGCAGCGGCGTCCTGTTAGAGTCGCAGCCGATGTCGCTGCGGGTTCAATTCATCCACGGGCTGGAGAGCAACCCCCAGGGGACCAAGGCGCGCACGCTTGCGGAGCACTTCGATGTGCGCACGCCCGCGATGGACACGCGCGACTTCGACGGCTGCGTGGAGCTGCAGGCGCGTGTGCTCGCGGAGCACCGGCCCCGGGTGCTCGTCGGCTCGTCCTTCGGCGGCGCCGTGGCGGTGGAGCTGCTGCGTCGAGGCGACTACCGCGGGCCCACGCTGCTGCTGGCGCCCGCAGCGCGTCGCTACGACCGGGAAGCGGTGCTGCCGGAGGGCGCGCGCGTGATGATCGTGCACGGACACGGCGACGACGTGATCGACATCGCCGACAGCCGCGCCCTGGCGGCCACGGGTAGCGCGGAGTCTGTCGATCTCATCGAGCTCGACGACGATCACCGGCTCACGCGCTTCGTGGACAGCGGCGGCCTGATCACCGCGGTGCGCAAGCTGGCGACGGGCGCCTAACGCACGCCGAAAGAGTATGCCTTCCGGTACGCAGTGCCTTGACCTGGATCAAGGCGACACGCCGTTCCCCTCTTCAAGCGCGTCTGAACCCGGTCGAGGGACGACCCATGTTGCTACCGTCAGGATGGGCTCCGGCAGACGGAGCACGTCACGGGTGAGGTTTGATGATGAAGATTCGAGGGTCTTTCTGCGCCGGCGCGCTCGCGCTGATGATGGGTTGCAGCGGTGAATCCAACACGGTCGACGGGCCGGAAGGCGACGGAAGCGCCGGTGAGGGCGCAGGCGACAACGGGCCTGGGGATCGGCTGCCGGGCGATGACGGCGCGCGCGACAGCGGTGGCGTGATTCCGTGCAACGTGGCGGAGGTGGTGGCCAACAACTGCCAGCGCTGCCACGGCGAGACGCCCGTGGGCGGCGCCATCCCGCTCGTCAGCCACGAGGACTGGCATCGAATGTCACCGCTGTACGATCCGGACAAGCGCGTCTACGAAGTTGCCCAGATTCGCGTCAACAACGGCGAGATGCCCCAGGGCACCACGATGTCGGCGCCCGACCTGGCGGTGCTGGACGAGTGGCTTAGCGCGGGCGCACTCGCCGGCGACAGCGCGGACGTGGAGTGCGTCGCGGCCCTTCCCGAGCCGACACGCAGCGGCGGCCCCACGGAGCGCGACCCGGACGACAACTGCAACCGCGCGGGCGCCGACGACCCAATCGTCGCGCGCGACGGGGAGACCTGCTTCGGCTTCCTGACTCACGGCCAGAGCGGGCTGGACGACACCTCCAAGTTCGAGGTGCCGACCGGCGAGTCCTACCACGAGATCTACTACGAGGTGCCCTGGGAAGACGCGGATGTGATGACCCGCTTCGGCGCCGACTTCGACAACCTGCAGGTGCTGCACCACTATCTGATCTTCACCAGCAACGCGAACCGCGAGCCCGGCACCGTGGCTCGCAACGTGATCGGCACCACCCTCGGCACGAACGCCACCCTGATCGGAGGCTGGGCGGTGGGCGGCTGCGGCCACGAGCTTCCGTCCGACGTGGGGGGCCAGCTGCCCGACTCCAGCCTGCTGATGATCCAGTGGCACATGTTCAACACGACCGGCGAGAGCGCCGAGGACGGCAGCACCGTCCAACTCTGCGTCGTGCCGGAGGGCACGCGCGAGCACACGGCGGGGGTGACCTTCCTGGGCACGGAGAACCTGGGCGGGCTGGCCGGGATGCCGCCGGGCGAGAACCACTTCACGACGCGCTGCACCAACAACTCCGGCGAGCAGCTCTCGCTGCTCGGCTTCACGCCCCACATGCATCTGATCGGCACAAACATGAAGACCGAGCTCGAGCGCCTGGATGGCAGCATCGAGTCGGTCTTCGACAAGCCCTTCGACTTCGACTACCAGGTCGGCTATCGCCTGCCAGAGCGGGTGACCGTCGAGCCGGGCGAGACGCTGATCACGACCTGTTCCTTCTTCAACGACACGGGCGCCAACGTGGGCTTCGGCGAATCGACTGAGACCGAGATGTGCTACAACTACGTCGCCTATTACCCGGCCGGCGCCCTCGACAAAGGTGCCTTCAGTCTGATCGGTGCGCTCAACACCTGCTGGTAGTCCGATGCACGCTCAGGTCGGGTCGCACGTGAACAACACGCGCGCCTCGTAGGGCGCGTCCCGGTCCTCCGGCTCTGGCAGGTAGATCTCGGTCGCGCAGTTCTTCTCGTAGTCGTGGTGCAGCAGGTTCTCGAAGCCCTGCTGCGCCGCGCCAAAGGAACCCCACTCGATCGACGCCGTGCAGCTCGTGCTACGGCAGTCGACGCCCAGGAATTCGATGTCGGTGTGCTCGAGCACCTCGTCGAAGTCGGCGGCAAAGGATGCGCTCGCGTCCTCCGCGAAGACCGGATCCACCACGTCCCCCTCGTGGCGGGCCAGCGTGTCGCGCCAGCGCTCGGTCATCTCCGCGGTGTACTCCTCCACCGTCTGCTCCCGCTCGGGGCTGAAGGGATCGCGGCGCTCCTCGGCGTCCTGCACGCTCTGCTCGATCTCGGCGAGCCCATCGTCGACGCGCGCCTCGAGCGCGCGCAGCCGCTCGGCATCCGCGGTATCGAGACGCGCGACGCCTACCGGTTGGGCCGGCGCCGGGGCGACGGCCAGGGTCTGCGGATCGTCGACGACTGCGGCGCCGGGAGCGGGGGCAGGGCCCGATGCGAGCTGCATCGCGACGAAGCCTCCCACGCCACCTGCGAGAATCGGCCCAAGCTGTGTGATGAGTTTCTTCATGCTGATGTTCCTCCCGGTGCCGCAGTGTCGTCCGCGTCTATCAGTTCACGATGTAGTAGCCCCGCAGGCGGTCACCGCCGACCAGCAGGTTGTAGACGTAGCCGAAGTCGCCGCGGTTGCCGGACGACCACTGGGAGCGGCTCGGACGCAGGGTCTGGTTGCCGGCCCAGGTGCCCATGTAGTCGGTGGTGCCGCAGGCGCCGCCGTTCGAGTCCCAGCGCGTGACGCAGGCGCGGGAGTAGCCCGTGGTGCCGCCGGCCGCAGCCTTGTAGACGTGGACGTTGAGCGTGCTGTGGTTCTCCTTGCGCTCGCTGTTGAAGTCCGGCACCGGGCAGTAGAGCCCCGTGCTGGTCCCGTTGCTGCCCGGACCCACACCGGCCGAGCTCGCGTTGTTGCTGTTCGACGTGGCCCAGCACTGGGAACCGTGGATGCGGAAGTTCTCGGCCGACGCAATGTCAGGCTGACCGAATGCCGCACCGATGGCCGCAGCGGCCAGCACGAACGCAAGCTTCTTGATGTAACTCGTCTTCATGATTCGATCTCTCCTTGTGGCAGCCGCAACCCAATCCCGTTGTGCGGCTCGGAGAGACCCTGAGCACGGTGCGTGCCAGGTGCGCGCGGTGTGTGATCGTCGCGGTTTAGGGGGCGCCGGTGCCGCCGTGCGCGGGCTCGATGGTCGTCCAACCATCGGCCGAGGATCGCGTGTAGCGATGGGCCCACGCGATGAACACCAGCTGGAGAGGGAGCCGCGCCCACAGGGCCCAGACCGGCAGCGGAGTCGTCCCGGTGGGCACGACCTCGTGGATCGCCATGTGGATGTTGGCGGGAAAGACCGCGACGTAGAGCGTGATCAGCCCCCACGCCGCCGCCCGCCGCGTGCTGGCGTGCAGCAGGCCGAGACCACCGAGCACCTCGAACAGGCCGCTGAGGTAGACCAGCGCGAGCGGCGCCGGCAGGTAGGGCGGGACGATGTCGACGAAGGGCTGCGGCCGCACGAAGTGCGCGACCCCGATCGCCACCATCCCCGCCGCCAGGGCGTACCGCCAGAACCTCTGCATCGGGCGCTCGGTTGCCATCACACCGGCCTGTACGAGCGAGCGACCCACATCGATCATCCGAGCCATGGCTCGCGCTCGCGGCGAGCCGCGCCGGCGCTACTCATAGAGCTCCACCTGGGTGTCGGTGGTCATGCTCTGGCTCTCGTTGCCGTGCCGGTCGCGCAGCCCCACCATCGTGAAGCGCGCCTCCTTGTAGCGGTGCGGGCGCAGGGTCCGGGGCTCGGTGATCAGCTCGGCGCGGATCTTCTTGTCGACATCGGTCACCAGCGCGCCCTGGAAGCGCCCGCGTCGCTTGCGAAAGGCCTGCACCGCCTTGGCCAGGGCCTCCGGCTCGGGCGTGGTCTCCAGATGAATCTCTGCGCAGCTCGCGTCCTCGGCACCCTCGTTGCACTTGACCCAGTCGACGAAGCGGTAGCGCGTCACCGCGAGCACCGAGGCGCCGCCCAGCTCCGGCACGTGCAGCACGTCCGGCTCCTCCTGCTCCTCGCCGCGCACCATCATCGGGTGGCCGTGCCAGCGCCCCACGCGGTCATCCCAGAAGCGCCGGGCCGCGCGCGTCAGGCCGTCGTTGGCGACCGCCTTGGCCGCCATCCGCGTTCGCCACTTGCCCTTCACCTTCAGCGCCTTGAGCCGCTTCTTGCGCGGGCTCAGCGCAAGCTCCGGCAGCTCGCTGAACTTGCCCTGCTTGTCCGTCAGCAGGCTCGGGACCAGCGATGCCAGCCGCTCGCGCATCCCGTGCTGCTCGGTGGGCCGGGCCCCCGGCACCTGCAGGTAGGGCAGGTAGCCCGCATAGCTGATGCGCAGCCCGCGCTCGGTCTCCGCGACGCCCATCTTGTAGGTCACCGCGGAGCGCGCCTGCTCCCGATCGCGCTGGCGCTGATGCGTGACGCGCACCGACATCGACATGGCGTGGGGCCAGCCGAAGGAGAGCGCCACGCGGTCGCTGCCCGGCT
>JAPPOT010000087.1 GCA_028817855.1 Myxococcales bacterium | reverse complement strand
CCGCCGCATTTGCACGCGGGCCGACCCCGGTCCGGGCTTCCCCACCCCGACAGCCGCCCGACTGCCTCTGACGCAATGCGTGGCACGGCCCACGCGTCATCCGGCACCCACCTCCGAGACCGAGACCGAGACCGAGACCGGGACCGGGACCGAGACCGAGACCGAGCCCCGCAAAGGCGGTAGCCTGCCCCCATGGTCGACCACGAGCGCCTGATCGCCGAAGCCCGGCGCATCTACCTGCGCTACGCCACCGAGGTCGTGGAGGGGCTCGGCTTCTGCCCCTGGGCGCGGGAGGCGCGTGAGCAGGGGCGCGTGGCGGTCGAGGTGATTGTCGGCGCCGAGCTGGCGCCCACGGACGCGCTGCCCGTCCTGGCCGGCCTGTCCGAGCAGACCGACATCGGCCTGCTGGTCTTCCCCGAGCTGACGCTCGACCGGATGGCCTTCGCCCGCTTCACCGCCGCCCTGCGCGAGGCCGACGGCGAGCGGCTCGGGCGCGGACACACGGCCTTCGCGCTGGCGGACTTCCACCCCAACGCACCGGCGATCCTGGACTCGCCCGAACGGCTGATCCCGTTCATCCGGCGCAGCCCTGACCCCACCATCCAGTGCGTGCGACGTAGCGCGTTGGACGCGGTGCGGCTGGGGGACGGGGGCGGTACCACGTTCGTCGACCCCGCAACCTTCGCGAAGGGTCTGGAAGATCTGGAAGCGAGCGTGGAACCCCTCAACCGCCGGGTGGCCCGGGCCAACCTGCGCACCGTGGAGCGGGAGGGCCTGGCCGCGGTGGAAGCGCGCCTTTCGGACATCCGGCGCGACCGGGATGCGAGCTATGCGCGCCTGGGATTGCCCTTGCCGCCGTGGTCTGCAGGCGCTGCCGACAGCGTGTGAAAAGGTGTGACAGCGGGGCGGCAAAGCCGCCGCGTTTTCCGCAGCCTTCTTGCACTCCCTTCCAGGTGGAGTAAATGGGGCGACTGGGGGGAGACGCGCCGGGCCTGGTCGGCAGGGCGAGTACACGCCGTATGCGCTCCACTCACCAAAACCACTGCGAAGCCGATCGCTTGCGCGATCAGCGCACGCCTCGATGAAATATCCGGGCTAGAATTCCCGACAGATGGCCGAAGAACCACACGATGGCAGCGAGAACGAGGCGGTCACCCTGGTGAAAGCGCCCCGGGGCAGCACCGACCGGTCCGGCAAGCGGCCCGCGGAGCCACAAGACGCGCGCCACAGCCCTGCCCTGGCCGAGACCCTGCGGCGCCGCGAGGGCGCCCGCGAAGGCGACGACGGGCTGCCGGAGAGCGCCCAGCACGACGACGACCGCTACGACGAGCGCTCGATGCTGGGCGAGGGCGGCATGGGCCGCATCCACCTGTGCAACGACAACCGCATCGGTCGCGACGTGGCGATGAAGGTGCTGCGCCAGCGCTACGCCAAGCAGCCCGATACGGTCGCCCGCTTCGTGCGCGAGGCGCGCATCCAGGGGCAGCTCGAGCATCCCTCGATCGTGCCGGTCTACGACCTGGCGCGCCTGTCGGACGGTCGCGTCTGCTTCACGATGAAGCGCGTGCACGGCAAGACGATCGAGCAGATCGTCGACGGCCTGAACGCCAAGGACCGCTACTTCATCGAGAACTACCCGCGCAGAAAGCTCCTGCGCGCCTTCGCCGCGGCCTGCCTGGCGGTCGACTTCGCTCACTCGCGCGGCGTGCTACACCGCGACCTGAAGCCGAGCAACATCATGCTCGGTGACTTCGGCGAGATCTACGTGCTCGACTGGGGCCTGTCCAAGGTCGCGGGGCTGCCGGAGGAGGAGCCGACCAACAAGGACTTCTCGCTGGTGTCGCTGCCGAGTGACGCGGGCACCGAGACCCTGGACGGGGCGGTGCTCGGCACGCCTGGCTACATGTCGCCGGAGCAGGCGCGCGGCGAGACGGCATCGCTCGACGCCCGCTCGGACGTCTACGCCCTGGGCACGATCCTCTACGAGATGCTCGCCCTGCAGCCGCTCCACACGCGCGGCACGGTCTCGGGCATGATGAACTCCACGGTGGCGGGCGCCGACGGGCGGCCCAGCTACCGCGCGCCCCTGCGCAGCGTGCCCTCGGAGCTGGACGCGATCTGTGTGAAGGCGACCCAGCTCGACGCCGAGCACCGCTTCCAGTCCGCGCGCGAGCTGCACGACGCGATCGAGCGCTACCTGGACGGCGAGCAGGACCTCAAGCTGATGCGCGAGATGGCCCAGGCCCACGCACGCGCCGCCGAGGTCGCGGCCGAGTACGCCCTGGCCGGCGGCCCCAACGCCCAGGAGGAGCGCGTGCGCGCCCTGCGCGAGGTGGGCCGCGCGCTCGCCCTCGACCCTTCCCACGCGGAGGCCCAGCGCGTGCTGCTCAAGCTGCTGTCGCGCCCGCCGCGTGACCTGCCCGAGGAAGAGCGCATCGAGGTCGAGCACGAGGAGGACGACACCGGCCGCGTGACCGCCAACATGCACGGCTGGATCCATGTTTCGTTTCTGATCACCACGGGCCTGGTGCTGTGGATGGGGGTCAAGAGCTGGCCGGCGCTGACGCTCTACGCGGTCGTGAGCACCGCGACGGCGGCGATCGCCTTCGCCACCTCGCGCGGCTGGCTCAGCACGAGCTACAGCCTCTTCGCCAACGTGATCAGCGGGACGCTGGCGATCGGCTTCATGAGCACCATGTTCGGGCCGCTCTTCCTGATCCCGGGCCTGGCCGCCATGAGCACGATGGCCGCGGCGTTCAACACGCCCAACCGCAGCGCGCGCGTGCTGGTGATCAGCATCGGCGTGCTGGCGGTGGTGGTCCCGCTGATGCTCGAGGTGGTGGGGCTGTTGCCACCGTCCTACGAGTTCCGCGACGGCTATCTGATGATCCTGCCGCGCATGCACTACTTCCCGCCGGGGGCGACGCTCGTCTTCCTCTGCTACATCGGGCTGGGCCACATCATCAGCATCTCGATGATGATGGGCCGCCTGCACGAGTCGCGCCTGGCCGCGATCGAGAAGCTGCACAAGCAGACCTGGCAGCTCAAGCAGCTGGTATCAGACGACGCCCAAGGCGAGCTGAGGTAGCAGCTGGGTCGAGGTTCGCGCAGGAGCGGCTTTCGTCCTCGGTCCAATCCTCGACGTGGCGCTGCCACGCCTCCGGTTGGCCCTGCGGGCGCGCTCGCTCCTGCACAAACCTCGACCCAGCTGGACGTTGTCTATTGCGATCGGCGACGACGGAGGCAAACGAGGGCGAGCACCAACCACGCGAGCTCTCCTGTGGGTGCGTGTCCGGCTACGGCGCAGAGACCGCTACCGGATCCCTGAGGAGTCGCTGAGCCGGCTTCGTCGGTGTCACTGCTCCCACTGGCGGCGCTGTCGGCGCTGCCGGACTCGGCGATGGCGGGGTCGCCGATGCTGGGGCCGTCGCTGCGGCCGATGTCGGCCTGGTCGCGGGCGGCGAGCAGGATGCCCTCGGGCAGGCAGGCGCCGGTCGCATCGCCCACATCCCAGAAGGGGGGAGCCTCATCGTCGACCTCGGCGAAGGCGAGGCAGCCCCAGCCATTGGGACACTCCTCATCGGCGACGCAGGGCATGAAAGTCGGGAAGCAGGCGAAGAGCTCCTCGACCACCTCGCATACCGGCTCCTCCACCACGCACTCCTCACCCGGCACGCACGAGACCGGTCCGCCATCGGAGCACTCCTCCGAGCCACCCAGCGCCACGCACTCCTCGTTGGCGCCGCATTCCGCGTCGCTGCTGCACTGCACCAGCTCGAAGGTACAGGCGCCGCCGATCGACTCGCTCGGCTCCGGGCAGAAGACCTCGCCGTCGCTGGAGACCGCGCAGGCGTCCTCCGGATTCTCCAGGTCGCAGATCAGGCCGGTGGGGCAGTCGTCGTCGCTCTCGCAGCGCAGGGGCGCCTGGTCGCAGTGGCTGTAGACCTCGACCCGGGGCGTGTCGTCACAGGGGCCGGCGCCGGGATCGCAGCCCGGAACGCTGACCGCCTCCTCGATGATGCATTCCTCGCCCTCGGCACAGTCGGCGTCGCTCTCGCACTCGAGCTGCTGGGCGTGCAGCGGCGACGCCAGCAGCGCTCCGGCGAGCAGACAGGTGATCCAAAGGCAGCGTTCAGCGGTCGTGGTCGGCATGGTCCTCTCCCTCCCCTGGCATCCCTCCCTGTTTAGATAGCCCCGGCGGGCGCCGAAGGCGAAGAAACGACTCGGTCGCGCGCCCGGCAGAACAGCCCAAGCCTTTGATTTCACTGGGAACGGGGCACCCCTTGGTGTGGGACGCCCCACTCTGCTAGAACAGCCCTCCCTTTCGGTAGACAGGTCTGTCTACCCGTTCAGCAGGCAGTCCATCCGAGGAGAGAGCTTCATGGGAGATGCAGTCATCGTTTCCACCGCGCGCACGGGCATCGGCAAGGCCGGCCGCGGCGCGTTCAATGTCACCCACGGCACGGCGATGGCCGGCCACGCCATCAAGCACGCGGTCGAGCGCGCGAAGGTGGACCCGGGCGAGGTGGAGGACGTGATCCTCGGCGCCGGTCTGCCCGAGGGCGCGACCGGTCACAACGTGGCGCGCAACGCCGCGGTGCGCGCGGGCCTGCCCGTGACGGCAGCCGGCACGACCATCAACCGCTTCTGCTCCTCGGGCCTGCAGGCCATCGCGGTCGCGGCTTCGCGCGTGATCGTGGAAAAGACCCCGGTCGTGGTCGCCGGCGGCGTGGAGTCGATCAGCCTGGTGCAGAGCGCCCTGAACCTGAACAGCTTCGCCAACGTGGTCGGCAACGACGAGGCGGGCAACCTGGCCTACCAGGACAACTGGCTGATGGAGAACAAGCCCGAGCTCTTCATGCCGATGATCGGCACGGCCGACGTGGTGCAGCAGCGCTACCACGTCTCGCGCGAGGCCCAGGACGAGTACTCGGTGCAGAGCCAGAAGCGCACCGCAGCCGCCCAGGAAGCCGGCAAGTTCGACGACGAGATCGTGCCGATGAAGACCACCAAGCAGGTGCGCGACAAGGCCACCGGCAAGATCACCTACGAGGAGATCACCCTCGAGCGCGACGAGTGCAACCGCCCCGGCACCACGCTGGAGAGCCTCGCGGGCCTCAACCCCGTCAACAACACCCAGACCATCACCGCCGGCAACGCCAGCCAGCTCTCGGACGGCGCGAGCGCCTGCGTGGTCATGGACAGCAAGCTGGCGGAGCAGCGCGGCGTCCAGCCCCTCGGCATCTTCCGCGGCTTCACCGTGGCCGGCCTCGAGCCCGACGAGATGGGCATCGGCCCGGTGCTCGCCGTGCCGCGCCTGCTCGAGCGCAACGGCCTCAAGGTCGAGGACGTGGACCTGTGGGAGCTCAACGAGGCCTTCGCGGTCCAGGTCATCTACAGCCGTGACAAGCTCGGCATCCCGGACGAGAAGCTCAACGTCAACGGCGGCGCGATCTCGATCGGCCACCCCTACGGCATGAGCGGCGCCCGCATGGCGGGCCACGCCCTGATCGAGGGCAAGCGCCGCGGCGCCAAGTACGTCGTCTGCACCATGTGCGTCGGCGGCGGCATGGGCGCGGCTGGGCTCTTCGAGGTGGCCTAATAGTCGGGTCTGCGACCCGACCCGGGGAAGGGTCACGCGACCCTTCCCCCCG
>JAPPOT010000789.1 GCA_028817855.1 Myxococcales bacterium | reverse complement strand
CCCCCCCCGCCCCCCCCCCCCCCCCCCCCCCCCCCCCCCCCCCCCCCCCCCCCGGGTCGGGCAAAGCCCGACGATAGAAGTGACAGGGTGGGGCTTCCATCCTAGGCTTGCGGCGGGGCCTTTGCTTGTGGGAGGTGTAGGATGTCTGCAACTGTTCGTGCACTGATGCTGGGAGGCGCCGTGTGCGCCGCCGCGCTCGCTCAACTGGCGCTGACGCCCAGCGCCCAGGCCTGTGGCGGGCTCTTCTGCAACTCCGCCCAGCCGGTCAACCAGGCGGCCGAGCGCATCATCTTCTCGGAGAACGGCGACGGCACGGTCACCGCGATCATCGAGATCCAATACGAAGGACCGGCCGCCAGCTTCTCCTGGGTGCTGCCGGTGCCAGGCGTGCCCGACGTGAACGTCTCGAGCACCCTGGCCCTCGACCGCCTGCAACAGGCCACCAACCCGACCTACCAGCTCAACACCACCTTCGCCGACGGCTGCGCGGTGCCGCAGGCCACCTCGGCGCCGGGGGGAGGGTCCTTCGACCAGGCCGAGGGCGATCCGGCGGCGGACGACGTGGTCGTGCTCGACTCGGGCTCGGTCGGCCCTTTCGACTTCGAGGTGATCTCGGTCAATGTCGAGCTGCCCGATCCGGCGGACGCGGCGCTGATGTGGCTCGAGGACAACGGCTACGACGTGACCGCCCTGGCGCCGGAGGTGCTGGGGCCGTACCTCGCCGACGGGCTGAACCTGATCGCCTTTCGACTCAACAAGGACAACGACGCCGGGTCGATCCGCCCGGTACTGCTCACCTACGACAGCGAGCTGCCGTTCATTCCGATCCGCCCGACCGCGGTGGCGGCCAACCCGAACATGGGCGTGATGGTGTGGGTCGTGAGCGCCTCGCGGGCGATCCCGAAGAACTACAAGGCGCTCGAGCTCAACGAGGCGCTGATCGACTGGTTCAATCCCAACGACACCTACAACGACGTGGTCAGCGCGGCGGCCGACGAGTCCGGTGGCCAGGGCTTCGTGACCGAGATGGCGCTACCGGACACGCGCCTGGAGCAGACGGTGTTGTTCGAGTGGGAGCAGCAGGAGTGGAGCCGCATCTCGAGCCAGACCTACTCGAGCGCGGCCGACTTCGTGCTCGACGCTAGCTCGGTCTTCGGCACCTGGGACGGCTTCGACGACGCGCTGGCCAAGACGGTGACACTGCCCGATGGGGTGAGCATCGAGGACTTCTTCAACTGCGTGCGCTGCTACTCCGACGACCCCGGCTTCAGCGCCGACCAGACGATGCTGCTGCAGGAGCTCTTCGACATGGTCTACAAGCCCGTGCTCGAGACCGAGAACCTGCTGATGTCGCGCGGCTACGTCACGCGCCTGTACACGACGATGAGCGCCGACGAGATGACGCTCGACCCGATCTTCGACTTCAACGAGGACCTGGACGACGTGGAGATGGTGCGCGTCGCCGAGCAGGTGATGGACTGCGAGGGCGGCTGGCACGTCAACCTGCCCCAGGGCGACACCGTGATCGGCGAGGAGGCTGGTGTGTGGCCGATGTCACTGGGCGGCGATCAGCCCGCGGCGCGCGTCATCATGCAGCTCGGGACCTCCGGGCAGGGCGAGGTGCTGGTCGACAACAGCGAGGTGATCGCCGGGCTGATCGGCGGTGGCACCCTGGACGAGGACGGCACCGTGACGCTCGGCGATGACCCCGGCGGCGATGGAGACGGCGATGGCCCGGGCGACGAGGATGGCGTGGACGGCGCGGCGGGCTCGCCCGCGGCCTCGCTGACGGGCGGCGATGGGGACGATGGCTGTGGTTGCAGCGCGCCGGGTGGCGGGGGCGGGAACAACGCCGCCCTCATCCTGTTCGCGCTCGGCTACCTCGCAATGCGACGGCGTCGCGGCTAGGCACGGCGACGCGTCGTTGCAGGAGTCGAACCTGCCCTTGCGCGTGTCCTTGCCCTTGCCCGCTCGGACGGGCGCGGATGCGCCTCGCGCGGGGGCTCGGGCAGGAGCAGGGGCAAGTGGGGGAGCGGCAAGCTCCTAGCGCCCGATCCGCAGCTCCCCCGGCACCTCGATCAGCTTCGGCGCCATCCTCAGGATGCCGAGCGGTCGGAGGGCGCCGATCCGATAGCGGCCCGGTGAGAGCCCCTCGATCGCCGCGGTCTGACCCGCGTCGACCCAGGCGATCGGCACGCCCTGGGCGAGCAGCACCACCCGCGTGTCGGTGCGGTTGTGCACGGTGAGTGGGCCGGGCTCGAGCGGCGTGGCCGGCACGCGGTGGGGCGAGAGCTGCGCGAGGGCCGAGGCGTCGAGCATCGGGCGACCCGGCAGATGCTCGATCGGCTCGGGCGGGTCGACCTCGTCGGCGCGCATCGCGTAGCGCGGCAGCTCCATCGGGACGATCGCGGTCAGCTCCGCGCTCCAGGGGCCGAAGCGGAAGCCCGGCGGGATCTCGCCGCCGCGGCAGCGCCGCTCGATCTCGGTGCGGTCCTGGTTGGTCCACTCCGCCAGCAGCGAGCACACGCGCTCGCCCGGACCCTGGCGCTCCTCGAGGCTGCGGCGGCGGGCCGCGAACTCGCGCCGCACGCGCACGCGCGACTTGGAGCGGCCGTCGGTGCGTCCCTCGAACCAGGAGGCGAGCTGGCCGCCGCCGACCGAGCGCCCGCCCTCGCCGTCGAAGAGGTAGACGCCGGGCACGTCGGCGCGCAGGCGCAGCTCCGCGCCCTCGTCCACCGGCCAGCCGGGGCCGACGAAGCGCGCGCGCAGGCGCCGCTCGGAGACATCCACGTGCAGCTCGCCCACCGGCGGCGACAGCGGTCGCTTGCGCTCTCGGAAGGCGGGCGGGACGATGAAGCTCACGCGATAGACCAGGCGCCGGACGTGGACCGGATCGGCGCTGTCCTGCACCTCGTCGTCCATCACCGCGGCGCGCACGCGCCCGTCCGCCTCCTCGCCGGTGGCGCGACCCGGCGTCGCCGCCGGTCGTACGCGCTCCACCCAGTCGGCGGCCTCCGGGATCGGCGCCGGCGCCGGCGGCAGCGGCTCACGCGCGGCAGTAGGCTCGGGCCCACAAGCAACGAGCAAGAGGATCGGAAGAGTGACAGGGAATCGCGGAGGTTCGCCCAGGAGCGGCTTGCGTCCTCGGGCCAATCCAGGACGTAGCGCTGCTACGCCTCCGGTGTGGCCCTGCGGGCGCGCGCGCTCCTGAACGAACCTCGGCGATTCGAGTGATCTTGAGCGGGTGGTGGTGCCAACGCCGGGCGCCCCGGCAACTCCAGCCCCCATCGGGTCGCAGCCGCGGGCACGGGCAACGGCTGCGCGAGAGCAGCTGGGGCGGGACTCGGGGATGGACGAACGCAGCACCCTACACACTGTCGCGGAGGGCGCGCAGGGCGGGGTCGCTCTCGACGGCCTCGCGGAGCACGGCGACCAGCTCGGCGCGCTGGGCCTCGCTCAGCTGGGCGGACATCTGCCCGGCGGCACGCTCCACCAGCTGGTCGATGGCCTGGTCGGCGCTGAGGGCGCCGCTACGAACCGCCTCGGCGAGCTCGGCAATGGGGTCTGCCGCCGCGGCACCGCTGGCCTCTGGCGCGGCGGCGGCGCCCTCGGCTCCGGCTGCCGCACCGCTCGGGCCCCCCTCCAGCACTTCCTGGAAGCTCGGTCCGACGCCCTCGGTCTCGGTGGGCCCGTCGGTCGCATCCCCGGCCGCGGGGACGCCGGCTGGGGGCTTGCCGTCGGGTGGCTTGATGGAGGTCATGGCAGAAAGTCCCGGGTTTGGCGGCCTGCCGGCTACCCGGCCAGGCCCAGGAGACTACGTGTGGCGTGTCGCTCGCCGCAAGTCGCCCTGTCGGGCTGTCCGATCCCGGGTATCGGCCAGCCCACACTCGGGTTGCGTGCGCTTGACGCTGACCCGTGGTCATCCCTATGTTTTCACAGCGAGATGGACGCGCCGAAGACCACGCAGGGACCGATGCTGACCACGGGCGACATGGCTCGGCTCGGCAATACCACCTTGCGTACCGTGCGATTCTACGAATCCGAGGGCCTGATCGAGGCGGCGGACCGCACCGGCGGCAGCCACCGCAAGTTCGCCGAGAGCGAGCTCCGGAAATTGCAGATAATTTCCGATTTGCGGGATGCGGGCCTCTCGCTGCAGGAGATCAAGGACCTCATCGCGCTGAAGTCGGGCGCGCAGGACGCGGCCAGCGCCGCCGGCAGGCTCTCCAGGAGCGTCGCGCGCCAGGTGGCCGAGATCGACGGACGCATCGCCGCGCTGCAGCGCGTGCGCGCCGAGCTGGGCAACTTCTCGGTCATGCTGGACAAGTGCGAGGGCTGTGAGGACCCGCGCTATCCCGAGCGTTGCCGGGACTGCGACGTGGTCAACGAGTCCGGGGCCGACCGCGCCACCGAGCTGCTCTGGAAAGACTGAGCGCGGATGGCGATCGACCGCCCACGGGCGCAAGCCGCGATCGCGGACTTTCTGCGCGCGCTCGGCCGCGACCCCGAGACCGAGCCGGAGCTGCGCAACACGGCCGAGCTGGTGTCGACCGCCTACGCCGAGGACCTTCTGCGCGGCTACGAGCAAGACCCCGCCGCGATTCTCGACGACTCGGTCACCGAGGCAGGCTCCGAGCTGGTCGCCGTGCGCGACATCGAGACGAGCATCCTGTGCCCGCACCACCTGATGCCGGCCAGTGGAGTCGTGCACGTGGCCTACGCGCCGAGCGAGCGCGTCGTCGGCCTGGGCGCGCTGGGCAGGCTGGTCGATTGCTTCGCGCGCCGGCTGATCCTGCAGGAGGCGTTCACCCAGCACGTGGCCGACGCCCTGGTGGAGCACCTGGGTGCGCGCGGCGCCGGGTGCATCGCCGAGCTCACCCCCACCTGCCTGACCGCACGCGGTGACCGCCGCCACGGCGCACGGGCGGTGACCCTCGCCACCGCAGGCGAGATGCGCCCCGGCGAGCCCTTGCACGGTGCGCTGCTGACCACGCTGGAGGCCGATAGGCCGTGAGCGAGCTCGACTCGGCGATGCTCGAACAGGTGGCGGTCTTCCCGTTGCCGCGCTTGGTGCTCTTTCCCGGCACCACGTTGCCGCTGCACCTCTTCGAGCCTCGCTACCGGGAGATGATGGAGGACACGATCGCGAGCGGCGCCGAGCTGCTGGTGGTCGCCCAGCTGGCCGACGGCTGGCGCGAGGACTACGAGGGGCGCCCGCCGATCTTCAAGACCGCAGGCCTCGGGCGCATCAAGCAACACCGCAAGAACGACGACGGCACCCACGACGTGCTGCTCGAGGGTGTCGCACGCGTGAAGCTGGAGGAGCTGCCAGAGGACGGCAAGCGCTACCGACGCGCGAGCGCGACGGTGCTGCACGATGCGATGCCCGCGGCGGGGCTGAGAAACGCCGAGCTGGGCGCGCTGCGCTCGCTCGCCACGCAAGTCGTGCAGTGCGTGCAGAAGAACGACCCCGCCTTCCGCTTGCTGGCCACGGTCGAAGAGCAGCAGAACGACCCCGCCCGCTTCATCGACAAGGTCGCCGACCAGCTCGTCCCCGACCCCGACGCGCGCCAACAGATCCTCGAGACCCTCGACGTCGCCACTCGACTGCAGCGCGTCAGCGCCGCGCTCGCCCAACTACACCTGGCACTGCTGGCAAGCGATCGCGATGACGGAGACGACGGCGATGACGGTGGG
>JAPPOT010000631.1 GCA_028817855.1 Myxococcales bacterium | reverse complement strand
CGTAGGCGAGCTCGACGCACTGGCGCAGCTCGGCGGCCTTGGCGCGCAGCAGGAGCGGGGCGTCCTCGGGCACCTCGAGCTTGCCCAGCTGGGCGTCCCGCATTTCCTCGAGCGTGCCGCCCGTGGCGCGGCTGTCGACGCCCAGCACGCGGTAGGGATCGCTGTCGTGGATCACGCTCAGGTATTGCCCGAGCAGGTCGGCCGCGTCGTCGGTGGCCTCGAGGCCGGGTCCCCAGACCGCCATGCGCGCGGCGACGTCCGGCGGTCTGCGCTCGAAGAGGTAGGCCTCGACCATCGCCTCGAGGGGGTCGTCGCCGTCGTCCTCCGCGGCCTCGACCTCGGGGGTGCTCTCCTCCACCGGCTGGTCGATCACCGACAGCACGTCGTCGGCGGTCAGGGCCCGCGGAGGCGGGTCGCGCGGCGGCGGGGGCGGCTCCGGGATCTCGAGCCTCACGCAGCCGGCAAACAACAGTGAGAGGGCGATCAGCTCCGAGGCGTCCGCGTCCAGCGGAGGCGACTGCACCGCGAGCATCTCCATCGAGGAGATCTTCCGCCGCACGTGCGTGCCAAGGGGCGCCGTGTCGTTGCCGGGACGCTTCTTGGGCTTGGGGTCGGCCACCGGCTGGCGCGAGAAGCGGTGTCGGGTTCCAGGGTGCATCCGCACGGCGATGCGCGAGCACAGGGTCGTGAAGGTGGGGCCGCCCTTGCCGAGCTCCTCGTGGCCCCCCTGGAAACCGACGTCGCCGAGCCAGTCGCGTACCGCCTCCGGCAGCTCACAGGCGGTGAGCTTGCGCGGGCCGAGCGACACCATCAGCTGCTTGCGCTCCGGATCCGTCACGGCGCGCACGGCGGCCATCACACCCGTCATCGGGTGCAGGCGCAGCAGCGGCAGGCCGTCGCGCCGGTCGGCGAAGAAGCGCGCGCGTGCGCCCGCCGCGTTGGCCGCCCCCACCTGCTGCACCAGCTGCTCACCCAGCAACGCGAAGAGCTGCGATCCGCTCACCATCTCGAGCGACACCAGCGCCCGCCCCAGCTCCAGCTCCCGGCTGCGTGCGGTCGACAGGGCCCTGGCGAGCTGTTCGCGCGTGACCAGCTCCATGCGCACTGCGATCGGTCCCAGCCGCTCGCCGAATTGGGTCGAGTGGGAGAAGACCGGCATTCCGCGGTGGAAGTGGATCGTCCGCTCCACCATGTCGGAGGACAGCAGCAGGTGACCGGTCAGTCGCGCCCGCGCGATCGTCAGCAGCAGCGGCCCCAACCGGTAGGGCCGCACCGCCGTCCGAAAGAGCGGTTCCGTCGCCCGCGCGTTTGCTGTCCCAAGCAAGGCAAGCCTCTCGACTGACTCGAATTGTAAGCGAAGCCGGGACCGTAAATCACCGGCCTGGTCCACGGCGGTGGCGCCGGATGGGCCGGAAATTGCGAATTCTGGCATCGGGCCCGCCGCACAGCCGCCCACCCGCGTCCCCGGGGGACCGCAGGCGTGCCCGTGTGGCCCTCCAAACTTCCAGGGGTCCTCGCCCGTCGCCGTTGTCCGATGCGAGTCATCACCCACGCTGCCGAGCGCTCCTCTACCCACTCGCGCCACCGTGGCCAGGGCGGCAAGTGCGCTGGCCGACGCGGGAACTAAGACTCAATTAAGACTTGCCGAAAGCCCCGTCGCGGTGGCCGTCGTAGAGCACGAAGTGGGTCGTGGGCGGACCCGGCGCGCCACGTGACATGGACCTTTTGTTGTTGCCGGGGACCTAACAGGTGCTAATCAATGAAGTCCGTAGCACCGGGGGGATGTGAGTGCTCGACGATGGCAAACAGCTACTGATCGCAGCGGGTGATTGCGCACGCGGCCAGCGACTCCACCGCATTTGCGCAGCGCACGGACCCGTCAAGCTGGCGCACAGCGGCCAGCAGGCGATGCACGAGCTCAAGGGGATGCCCGGCTTGTGCGCGCTCGTGGTCGGGACTTGCTTGCCCGATGCCAGCGCGCTCGACGTCGCGGGTGAGGCGCGGCGGCGCTTCACCTCGCCGATTCTGATCGTCGCCACTAACAACTCCCACGCGATCGTGCACGGCGCATTCGATCTGTGCGCGGACTATCTGTGCACGCCGATCTCGGATCGGCAGGTGGACCTCTTCGCCCAGCGCGCCAGCAACCGCAGCGCCCTGCGTCAAGCCGCCTTCTCGCGGGCAGCCTCAGCGCTGGCGAGCCAGGTGTCCCTGACGCCGCGTGAGCAGCAGATCGTCGAGCTCGCGATCGCCGGCGTGCGACGGCGCGACATCACCGATGCGATCGGAATCGCCGAGAGCACGCTCAAGTGGCACATTCGATCCCTGCTCAACAAGTGCGACGCCACCAACTTGGCGGAAGTGGTGCGCATCGCGATCGCCAATGACGATGGCAGCACCTTGCGCCTGAGCGCCGAGGGATGACCTCGCGCCACCTGGGCGCTTCGGCCCTCGCACTCGGTGCGGGCGTCGCGGTGGCCGCAGTCGTGTTGGGGGCTACGCTCTACTTCCTGCGGGCGCCCGAGCGCGTCGCCGCGCCGGGCAACGAGTTGCCGTCGCCTGTGCCTGCGGCGCCCCAGGAGGGGCCCGACCTGGCCGAGCGCTGGCAGGAGATGGAGGCCGTCGAGCAGGCCATTCGCAACCTCGAGCCGACCCTGCGCGAGCTCTCCTCCGCGCTGATGGACCTGCAGCTGCCCACGCCGGAGCTGCGCGAGCGCTTCGGCGACCCGGTGCAGGTGGTCGACCTGGCCGCGGCCGCGCCCCGCTCGCTGGATCGGCTCTCGACGCTCGGCGCCCACCACGAGGGACTGCCGGTGCAAGCGGGGCCCGAAGCGCGGGCGGCCGCCGAGCTCTCCCTCTGGCGTCCCCTGCTCGAGCGCGTCGCGTACTTCGAGCGCGCCAAGCTCAAGCTCAAGGACGGCCGCTTCGCAGCGGACGACCCGCGCAGCTTCATCGGCCGGGTCGTGCTCGACGCCGTCGCGCGCCTGCACGATGACCGCCTCGCCTGGGTGCGCGGGCACCTGGAGCTCGGTTTCGAGCGCCAGGGCGGCGAGGGCGAGGATCCGGTCCATCGCATCGTCGCCTTCACCACCCACGACCTCGACCTGCTGGCCGCCGACCGGCGCGCCTTCGCCGAGCAGCTCGACCACGTGCTCGAGACCCCGCAGGTGTTGGAGGCGGCGCGGCGCTCCGTACACGAAGAGCTGATCGTCGAGCTCAAGGGCGATCCCACGGTGCGCGATCGCCATCCGCACTTCGAGGCGCCCTCGGTCGACCGCCATCCCGGCGTTGCGGTGGTCGACCTCGACGCGGACGGCTTCGACGACTTCTACGTGCTCGTGCGCCAGGGCCGCAACCTCTTCTTCCGCAACCGTGGGGATGGCAGCTTCGAGGAGATCGGCGAGACGCTCGGCCTCGCGCTGCCCGGCAACTCCTCGTCGGCCATCTTCGCCGATTTTGACAACGATTCGGACGCGGACCTCTACGTGGGCCGCACCCTCGAGCGCAGCGTGCTGCTGCGCAACGACGGCGGGCGCTTCGTCGACGTCAGCGACACCCTGCCCGAGCAGGCGCGCCCCTACCTGGTCTCCTCGGTCGCCGCCGCGGACTACGACGGCGACGGCCTGCTGGACCTCTACGTCTCGACGTACGCGCAGCAGATGGTGGTGCAGGACTACTTCTCCGAGCGCCCGCCAGACCAGACGCGCATCGCCGCGTTCGTGGCACCCGATCAGCTCGAGCGGCTGTGGGCGGAGCTGCGCGCGGGGCGCCACAAGGTGGCGGATCTCGCAGGTCCACCGAACGTGCTGCTGCGCAACGTCGGTGGCGGTCGTTTCGAGCGCGACGCCGCTGCGGCGGCGGTGAGCGTCTACAGCAACACCTACCAGTCGACCTTCGCCGACTACGACGACGACGGCGACCCCGACCTCTACCTGGCCAGTGACTTCGGCCCCAACCACCTCTTTCGCAACGACGGCGGCCGCTTCGTCGATGTATCCGGTGTGACCGACGCAAAGGACGTGGGCTTTGGGATGGGCGCGTCCTTCGGCGACTACGACAACGACGGGCGCCAGGACCTCTACGTCACCAACATGTACAGCTCGGCCGGCACGCGCATCACCGCGCGCCTGCCGGGCCTCGCCCTCTATCAGAAGCTCGCCCGGGGCAACACCTTGCTGCGCAACCAGCCCGACGGGTTCGTGACGGTCTCCGGCAACGCGCCCCCGGCCATGATGGTGGAGCGGGCCGGCTGGTCCTGGGGTGGGCAGCTGGTCGACCTGGACAACGACCGCTTCCTCGACGTGGTCGCGCTGAGCGGCCACTTCACCGCACCGCGCAAGTTCGAGCTGCCGGTCGACGTCTGAAGTGAGTGGTGGCGCACGGTCGTGCGCACGGACGGCACCGCGGTCAGCGAGGTTGCCCAGGAAGCGGTCGAGGAGGCCTTCGCGCAACACGACGAGGAGCGCGGCCTGGGCCCCACACCCGTGCGCTCGCCGCTGGCGATCAATCCCAACTTCAACATGGACTTCATGAGCGGGATCTCGCTCAGCGGCCACGAGCGCAACCACCTCTTCCTCAATCGCGCGGGCGAGCGCTTCGCCGAGGTCTCCGGCATCTCCGGCATCGACCATCAGGCGGACGGGCGCGCAGTCGCGTGGCTCGACTTCGACCGCGATGGCTGGCTCGACCTGGTCGTGGTCAATGCCAATGCGCCCCTCACGCAGCTCTACCGCAACCGCCTCGGCGAGGTCGGGTCGAAGCCGCCGGGCCGCATGGTCGCGGTGCGCCTGGTGGGCGCCAACCGTGCTGCGGTCCCGGACCCAGAGCGCAGCCCGCGCGATGGCTACGGCGCGCGCGTGGTGCTCGAGCTCTCGGATGGCACGCGCCTGCTGCGCGAGCTGCGCGCCGGCGAGGGCTTCGCCAGCCAGAACAGCTCCACCCTGCGCATCGGCATCGGGCCGGATGCCAGTGTGGACGCCCTGACCGTGCGCTGGCCCTCGGGACAGCAACAGCGCTTTGCGCCGATCGAGGCGGGGCAGCTGCTCACCGTCCACGAGGACGCGAGCGAGACACCCGACGGCAGCGGGCTGCTGCGCGAGCCCTATGGCAGGCCCGCCGCAGACGAGCGCCCGAGCGTGGCACCCGCGCAGCAGCTGCCCTTCGTCTCGAGGCTCCCCGGGCGTGCGGCACTCAACGTGCTCATCACCACCGCCACCTGGTGCGAGAGCTGCAAGGGCGAGCTACCGGCCCTGAGCCGCCTACGCAAGTCCTTCGCAGCCTCCGAGGTTGCGCTCTTCGGTGTGCCGATCGACCCCGCCGACGACGGCGCCAAGCTCGAGGCCTTCGTGCGCGATCACGACCCGGCGTACGCGATGTTGTCTTCGCTCCCGCAGACGCAGCGCGACGCCACCCAGGCGGCCATTGTGGCGGAGCTTCAGCGCGAGGGGCTGCCTGCCTCGGTCGTGACCGATCGCGACGGCCGCGTGCTCTCGGCGCAATGGGGCGCCCCCTCGATCTCCACCCTGCGGCGCCTCGCCGCGGAGGCACGCTAGCCCGGATACTTCACCGATGCGCACGCCCGAGCACAACCGCTCGACTCCGCGCCGCTTTCGCCAGGCTAGCTTTCCTAACCGCGACCCCCCAGCCACTCGGCGATCGCCTTCAGCAAGGCCCCGTCCGCGCTCTGATCGCTGACCAGCTCCAGGTCTGCGATCACCATCACGCGCTCGGTGTGCGCCGCCACGATCGCGTCGTTCCCGCTCGCGAGCTCGGGCGCCGCCGGCCTGGGCGGCCGCGACGACAGCTCCGCCTGTTGACCGCCGCCCGCGCGGTGGGCGGGCGTGAGGTTGTGCGTCGCGCGCAGGCCCGCCGCACGCGCCAGAACGCGGACCCCGTCGTCGACCTGCAGGGCCCCGGCGCGATGCAGGGCGAGCTGTCCGCCGCCATCGCTCCGCTGCGCTCGGCCGCGCAGTCCCTGATGCCGGCTCAGGAGCGTGGCCCGGGGCAGCGCGATGCCCGTGCCATGCAGCAGGCTCGCGTAGGGGTCGGGGCCCCAGCCGCGCGCCAGGTCCAGCGGCAGCGGCTCGAGCAGCGCGCGCTCGGCGCGGGCGAAGTCCGTGCGCCCGTCGCCGATCACGAGCAGGCGTCGGGCCCTTGTCACTTCGGGATCGACCATCGACAGCGGTGCCGCCACCACCACCCGCTCGCAGCGCGGAGTGCCGCGCCCCGCGACCACCCGCAAGCCGCGTGCTGCGAGCCTCCGTGCAAGCCTGGTCAGGCCGTTGGGCGCGCCATCGGGATAGAGCGCGCCGCCGCTGCGCTCGAACCGTACGCAGGGGGCCGCGGCAGCCGGCGCCTGAGGCAACACGGGCCGGACGGCGGGTCCGGACAGGGCGCCGTCGCGTCCCGCCAGCAGCCCGAAGAGCTCCAGAGCGAGCCGACGGTTGTCACCGGCCGACAGCCCCCCGCGCGGTGCCATGTTCCAGAAGAGCTCCAGGTCCGCGACCACGGCCAGGCGTCCCTCGCCCACGGGCGCCAGGGCGCCCACCACCGCCCGCGCGGGGTCGGCCGGATCGACGAGCTGCAGCAGGGGCTTGGCAGGGGGGTCGACCGACAGGGGCGCGGGCCAGAACAGCCGCGCGTCCGCGATGCCGAAGCGTGCCGCGCGCACCTGGGGCCAGCGAGCCACGGTCGGCTCTCCCGCGCGTTCGGGCGCCTGCGCCGCGCCACCGAGGGTGCGGATGCCGTAGCGCGCGGTCAGCCCGTTGTGGGCGTCGCTGCTGCCGTACATGTTGTCGTGCTCGCTCAGCACCAGGACGCCGCCGCCGCGGCGCATGAACCCGTCCAGCGCCTCGCGCACGGCCGCGTCGTAGCCGCGTCCCCAGGGGATGCCGAGGACCAGCACGTGTCCGGCACCCCATCGTGGTGCCACCGCGTCGAGCGGCCGGTTGTTGGTCGAGACGGTGGCGCCGTGCTCGCGCAGCAGCGCCGTCAGTTGGGAGAGCCCGTCGAAGCCGCTGTCGAAGGGCGAAGAGACCTGGTCGAGGCTCTGGTCCACGATCACGTGCACGACGCCGGCTGCGGGCGCCGCCGGGCCCTGCGCGGGCGCCTCCGGCTGGCGGTCCCCTGTACAGCCGGCCAGCGCCAGCGGCAGCAGGGCAGCGATCGCGTGCGCACGGTCCATCGGCCGCAGTCTGGTCCACATTCGCGCCAGCCACCAAGGCAGACCGGACAACCCATACCTGAAGCGGGGCGCCGGCTGCGATTGGGGACGAAAGGCGCGTTAATTCGCTGCGCATCGCGCGCCAACGTGGCAATAGAAGCGCCGTGCCGAAGCTCGCCCCCGCCCCCCTGGCGATCCTGCTGAGCGTCGCCTGGACGGGCCACGCCGACGCTCAATATTCCTCCACCGCCCGCGTCACGCGCCAGGTCTTCGATAGCGTGCGCAGCGAGGGCGTGGTCGACGAGCAGCAGGCCGACCGTGCGGCCGTCTCCAACGTGGGCGATGCCATGCAGGAGTCGGGCGGCGTGGTCGTGCAGCGCACCTCGAGCGCTTCGGCTGCGCCGATCGTGCGCGGGCTGACCGGCAACCGCGTCTTGCTCACGCTCGACCAGCTGCGCCTGAGCGATTCGCTCACGCGCGCCGGCGGCAACGCGCTGCTGAACCTGGTCGACCCCGAGTCGGTCGAGCGCGTCGAGGTCGTGCGCGGTCCGGCCTCGGTCGTGCACGGCTCCGACGCCCTGGGTGGGGTCGTGCGCGTGGTGACCAAGCGCGCCGGCGCACGCCCCGACTCGGAGGACAGCGCCTGGGGCACCGCGTACCTACGCGGCGCCAGCGCAGAGCGCGCCTACCGCGCGCAGGCGGGTCTCGGTGTGTTGGGTGGACCCTTCGGCGCGCGCGTGTCGGGTGGACGCGGTCACGCCGGCGAGCTGGAGCGCGGTGGCGACCTGGGCCGCCAGCCCTTCACCGGGCACGACGACTGGTCCTTCGCGAGTCGCCTCGAGGCTTCACCCTCGCGTGCGCACCGCTTCGCCCTCTCCCACCAGTCCGGACACATCTTCGACGCGCCGCGCTCCGACGTCTCGACCCTCGAGGACCTGCGCATCACCGAGTCCCTCGACCGCGACTCGGCGGTGCTCGAGTATTCGGGGCGCTTCCCGGAGCAGGGCCTGCGTGTGCTCGCCCACGGCGGCATCGTGCTGCGCCGCGAGCACCGCCGCCGCATCCGCGAAGACGAGACGCGCGACGAGCGCGATCGGGTGCTGGCGTATCAGCTCGGCCTGGGGACGGTGCTCAATCCCTGGGGGCTCGCCAGCCTGGAGCTCGGTGCCGAGGCCGTGCTCGAGGGCGTGGGCAGCACGCGCGTCACCACCGATGCCCAGACCGGCGCGCGCGAGCTGTCGCGCGGCCGCTACGTGGACGACAGCCGCTACCACACGTACGCCGGCTTCGGGCTGCTCTCCCAACCCCTGGGCGAGACCCTCACGCTGCTGGCCGGCGCCCGCGCCACCCTGGTCGACGTCCGCGCGCCGGCCGATCCGCTCTTCGATCCCGACAGCGAGATCGACCGCGTGCTCGATCGGCGCCTCTTCGGCGCGGTCGGCTCGCTCGGTCTGCGCCAGAACTTGACCGACGAGCTGTCGATGCTGACCAGCCTGCTGATGGGCTTCCGTGCGCCCAACCTGGAGGACTTCCAGGCCTTTGGCGGCGGCGCGCGCGGCTTTACGATACCGAACCCCGAGCTCGACGAGGAGCGCTCCTGGACACTCGAGAGCGGCCTCAAGCTTCAGCGCGACGACTGGCAGGTGGAGGGCTATCTCTGGGGCACCCTGTTGACGGGCTTGATCGTGCGCGTGCCCGCCACCTTCGGCGGCATGGACGAGGTCGAGGGGGACGCGGTGCTGCGACGCGACAATGCCAGCCGCAGCACCCTGCTCGGCGCCGAGCTCAGCGTGGTGCGCCGCTTCGAGTCCGGCCTCTTCGGAGGCTTCTCCGGCTGGGCCACCTGGGGCGAGACCGAGCGGCCCGGCGAGGACGGCGCCGACATCGCCGAGCCCGCATCGAAGATCCCGCCGCCCACCGGTGCGCTGGAGCTCGGCTACGAGCCCTCCGGCGGTGACTATTGGCTCAAGGCATTGGTCTCGGGGCAGCTGCCGCAGACACGCCTGAGCGACAGCGACCTGCGCGACGTCCGCATCTGCGAGGACGGCCCGGACGACTGCGACCGGGTCGACGGACACGTGGACCTGACCCTGCGCGCCGGCGCGCAGCTCGGCGAGCACCTGTCGCTGATCCTCGCGCTCGAGAACGTGCTCGACCGCGGCTACAAGACCTTCGCCTCCGGCGCCTACGCCCCCGGCCGCAACTTCGTGGCCGCGCTTCGCGGGGAGATCTAACGGGCCCGCAGGGCGCGACCTAGTTCGTGGAGGGATCTCTTCATGTCACCGATGGTCGCAGGTGGGCTGGGTTGCCTGATGGAAGGCACGTCGTCTCGGTCTGGGCTCGGGCCCGCGGGGCCCGAGACCGAGTCCGAGTACGCCTGGACCCGGCCCTCCGCTCGCAGCTACCCTCCCGCCCATGTCCGAGCCCGTCAACGTCGTGGTCCTGATCCACGGCATCACCCCGGAGCGTGATCCCTCGCCTGCCGAGCAGTACCGCCCCATGATCGAAGGACTGCGGGCACGCGGTGTCGACAGCGTTCCGATCGGCGTGGTTTGGGGAGTGCCCGGCGCGGGCGGCCAGATCAGCCGACCGGACCAGCGGCTCAACGATGCCGAGCATCACGTATCCGATCGCGTGCGCTTCGAGAACGTCCGGGCCGATCCGTCGCCGCACAACGAGGTGATGATGGAGCCCCTCGAGCAGCTGGTGGAGCGTCACGGCATCCCGCTGCTGCGTGGCATGCTCACCACCCTGCGCGAGCAGTTCGTTCAGTTCGGTCTCGCCGACGCGGTCTACTACGCATCGGCCGAGGGTGAGCACGACGTGCGCCATGCGGTCTACGGGCGCGTGCTCGGCGCCCTCGAGGAGCACGCCGACGCACAGGACGTGCGCCTGCACATCGTCGCCCACAGCCTGGGTGTGACCGTCGCCCACGACTTCCTCTACGGGCTCTTTGCGCCCGAGCACGAGCCGGACTTCGCGCGCGGACTGGAGGCGGGAGCGGAGGCCGACTACCAGCGCCGCGCCCGTGAGCATTACGCGAGCTGGCGTGCGCGGGCCGATGCCGGTCGGCTCACGCTCGGTACCTTCGTCAGCCTCGCGTCACAGCTCCCGCTCACGCTCCTGCGCAAGCGCGAGTTGGTGCAGCGCTTCTTCGATCGCGAGCCCCTCGATCCGCGTGTGCTCGGCGTTGCGCCGGACGAGCGCCGCACGCGGTGGGCGATCTTCTATGACATCGACGACGTGCTCGGCTTCGCCACGCGCCGTCTCTACCGCGAGCATGCGGCGATCAAGGACGTCCAGATCCAGACCGGTATCGAGCCCCTCGGTGCGCACCTCGGGTACTGGTCCGACGAAAAGGTGCTCGACGAGACCGCCCGCCTCATCCGTCAAAACGGGAGCTAGCCCGGATTTCACCGAAGCGCACTCCCTGTCACAACCGCTCGACTCCACAGCGCTTCCGCCTCGGTCGCGAATCCACACCGCATGCACTCCACTCACCGAAACCACTGCGAAGCCGATCACTTGCACGATCTTCGTCCGCCTCGGTGAAACATCCGGGCTAGGCGCAGATCCCCACCCCTCAACGGTAACCTGCCTCACGCAGCGGCCCCGATTCGCGCCCACAGCTCGCGGCCTGCCTGCATCGCGCTACACTGGCAGTGGGATGCGGGTGTGGACGGTGGCCAGCGCGCTGATCGCGATCAGTGGCTGCTCCTTCGAGAGCAGTCCGAGTGCACCCCAGGACAAGGCGGGGTCAACCGCCGAAGGTGCCCCGGGTCAAGTGATCGTCTCCGATCCCGCCGAGGGCAGCGGCACGCCGCAGGACCCCCCCTCCGCGATGTCCGGTGCCGAACCCCGGAGCGGTGCCGACGCCCCCGCGGCGGGAGAGCCGCTTGCGCCCGCGGACCCCCTTCCGGACGCGCCCGCCGAGCCGCCGGCCAGCGGCGATGCGGGCAGTGGCTCCGACCAGGGCAGCGCGGGCGCCGGTGGTGGCGGCGCCGCCGGCACTGCGGGTACTGCAGGAAGCGGCGGCACGGCGGGCTCCGGTACGCCGCCCCCCGACCCGGGCCGCGAGCCCTGCACCGACGGCAGCTGCGAGTGCGGTGCGTCCAGCAGCTGCGCCTTCGATTGTCTCCAAGGCAACTGCAGCATGAGCTGCGGCGTCGAGAGCGAGTGCCGTCTGATGTGCCCCGGAGGCAATTGCTCGATGAGCTGCGGCGCGGACGCGACCTGCCGCATGAGTTGCCTCGGCGGCGGTTGCTCGGTGCAGTGCGCAGAGGACAGCGACTGCGGGATCCTGGAGTGCTTGGCCGATTGCAGCGGCACGTGTTCGGGACAAGCCCGCTGCATCGTCGAGGGCTGCCTGACCAGCACCTGTGGCTGCAGTGGTTGTGGCGACTAGGCTCGAGCTCGGCGGTCGAGCTCGAGACTAGGGGGTGTCCCTAGAACCCACTTGGATGGGTTCTAGGTTGGAGGAGCCCTTGCCGCTCCTCAACCCAGCAGCTCATTGATCTGCGCCAAGACGCTGTTCTCGTCGTCGGCGATCTCCTCGTCTACCATGACGATCTGCTCGGCTGCTTCGATGACCTCGGCGCGCCGACTGCGCAGTAGCTGCATGTCGGGTGGCGGCAGCGCCGCGCCATCCAGGCACGCATCGATCTCGGTGATGCGAGCGGGCTCGAGCGAGAGCTTCTGTGCCAGCCCGACAAGCACACGTCGCTCCTGCGGCACGACCCGACCGTCCGCCCACGCGACCTGCAATAGAAGCTTCATGAGCTCCCAGTGAAAGGCCTTCTTTTCCAGGGACTTTTCGGCCTCTTGATCGCCCATGGATGCACCATATCAGCGCTGTCTCGGGCGGGTAACAACTTGGCGCCATCGGGGACTGACGCAAACAGGTGAGCGTCTAATGTCACACATGGGCCGAGACAATGCGGGGGCCTGTGGTGGTTGGGGTTTGACCCCCTCGACTGTTGCAAAGCCTTCCTCGGTCCATGTAACGCAACCTCAAACGAAGACCCGCAACCTCACCCGGAGCCCGCGGCCGACCCCGCGGGCTCTTTTTAATTCTCTTCGTCGGGTCTACGACCCGACCCGGGGAGAGGGCACGCGCCCTCTCCCCCTGTCTGGCAAAGCCGGCCGGGGCCCCCCTCACCGCGGGGTCGTCGTCGCTTCGCTCCTCCTCCGGGTGCTGTGAGGTAGTTGGGTGCGACGTGTCCCTGCGTCGGGCGCGCGGGGCCCGACCTACTTCGCTGAGGAATCTCTTCATGTCATCCGCGGCCTCAGGTAGACGGGATTGCGTAGTGGGGCGCTACACCGATCTCTGACGCAAGCGCCCGACACGGCCCCCGCATCATCACGCACCTACCTCCGAGCCGGAGCCGGAGCCCGACACGCCCCCTGCCGACCGATGCCCGCCAGGAATCGATTCCATTCCCACCTTTCCCTGGAACCCCGGCGCCCCGCGCGCCACACATTCCCATGGCCCTCGCGATCGTGACTGCTGTGCTGCTCACGTCCATCCTGTCCGGGATCTTCGGAATGGGGGGCGGGATGCTGCTGATGGTGGTCTACGCGGCGCTGCTGTCTGCGCCGGCGGCCATGGTGCTGCACGGGCTCACGCAGTTGTGTGCCAATGGAACGCGCGCGTGGTTGCTGCTCCGCCACGTGCGCTGGTCGACCGCCCGCCGCTATCTACTCGGTGTGCTCCTCGCGTCAGGCCTGTGCGCTTGGGTCGGGTTGATCGTCGACGCCGGCGTCATGTTGATCGCGCTCGGCGCCCTGCCCCTCGTCTCCGCCGCGATTCCGCGCTCGCGCCTGGCCCTCGACCCCCATCACACGCCTTCGGTGATGCTCTGCGGAGCTGCGGCCGGTACCGTGCAGCTCATCTCCGGTGTTGCGGGACCGCTGCTCGATCTGCTCTTTGCCCGCAGCGAGCTCGATCGTCACGCCGTCGTCGGCACCAAGGCGGCGATCCAGGTCGCGATGCACACCGTCAAGGTCGTCTACTTCGTGAGCCTCGCGCGCGCGGCGGCCTGGGACCCGGCGCTCTCTCCGTGGCTTCTGTTGCCGATCGTCGCGGCCGCCATGCTCGGCACGCGCCTGGGGCGCGGAGCGCTCGATCGCCTCGGCGAAGCTCGCTTCCGGGTCTACGCCGATCGCCTGCTAATCGCGATTGGCGTGCTGCTCCTCGCGCGTGGCGTGGCGCTCAGCTAACCGTACACGCCGCGATAGCTCGCGGGCAGCGCCGCTGCGATCATCTGCCCCAGAGCCTGGGCCATCGCGGGTCGCTTCTTCTGGCAGCGCGCCACCAGCGTCTCCGACTCGACCGGTTCGCCGATCCGGATCACCACCCGTGTGCGGTGGATGTGGCTGTCGCCCACCGGGATCAGGTTCTCGGTTCCGGTGATGCCGACCGGCACCAACACGCTTCCCGGGCGCTGAAGATAGCGCGAGACGGCTGCGAGGATCGGCTGCAAGCTGGCGCTGCGGCTGCGGCTGCCCTCGGCGAAGATCAGCAGCGCGTCGCCGGCGTCGAGCCGCTCGAAGGACTTGTCGATCGTCTGCATCGCGACGCGCGCCACTTCGCGCGGTGACATGACTGCCTCGCCCGAGGACACGCTGCGGCTCTGGGCCGTCTTGATCGTGCCGAAGCACAGGCTCGAGAAGCGCCGCATGGCGTCCGAGTAGACCTTCGGCCCCGTCACCACCGTCAGCCGGTCGGCCACGTCGTCAAAGTCGAAGCGATGCAACAGGATCTCGAGCAGGTTCGCGTCCGAATAGGAGATGTGGTTCGGCAGCAGGATCAGGGGCCGATCGCGTACCGCGTCGAGCCGCTCCCCATGCTCGAGCCGGGAGTCATCCGTCAGGGTGACGTCCGCCATCGCGTAGTGCACGTTCCGCGCGAACGGCTCGGCGGGGTAGTAGCCCCACTCGGATCCCGTGTCGCCGATGCGCTCGACCACGCGCGCGAGGTCGTCCTCCGGAACCTCGTCGAGAAGCTCCTGCACGCGCGCGCGGAAGCGATGCACGTCGTCCTCGGTTCGATACCCCAGGAAGCCGGTGAAAGCTGCCAGCAGGGTCTGCTTCGTACGTTCGATCTCTTCGCTACTCGTGGACACGGTTCCTCGTCGTGGAAAGATCACTACCGATGTTGCGCGCGCTCGTCGCGTGAGCCGGCAGCAGCGCGGCTAGCCCGGATGTTTCACCGAGGCGTGCGAGGATCGTGCAAGTGATCGGCTTCGCGTTGCTTTCGGTGAATGGTGCTGCATACACACTGTACTTCGTGCCAGAGGCGGAAGTGCTGTGGAGTCGAGCGGTTGTGCGAGGGCGGGCGGATCGGTGAAATATCCGGGCTAGAGCGTCTCTCTCGGTGGATCGGGAATGGTGGCGCGGGCGTGGCGTTCCAGCGAGGCGCTGACCGCGCTGACCAGCGCTCCGTCGAAGGTGCGGATGCGCCCGATCAAGCTGATCGGCCGCGTGAGCCCGGCTCCCGGGAATGCCAGGATGCTGCCGCGCCCGACCCTCATGGCCTGGGCGATGCCCAGCGGCACGAGCGCCGCGCCGAAGCCGGCGCGCGCCATCTGCGTGAGCGCGGCGAAGGACTGCAGGGTGGCGGTGATCTCCAGCTCCAGCTCGGACATCCGGCGCAGGCGAGACTCGACCGACTGCCAGGTCGCCGCATGGGGCTCGATCGCCATCACGGACAGCCGCCCGTCCCGGCATGGCTCGTTGCTGCCGGGCGCCGTCACCACCACCATCGGTTCGTGCCCGACCGTGTGAGCCGCCAGATCCGCCGCGCCCTCCGCCTGTCCCGCAACCAATGCCAGCATCACCTCGCCGGAGCGCGCGAGGTCGATCGCCACCGGGCTGCGGTGGGCCGCCACGCTGAAGCGCACGCCGGGCACGTCGGACTGCACGCGCGCGAGTAGGCGCGGGCCCCAGGAGGCCAGCACCGACTCGCTGACCGCGATCGGTAGCTCTCCTGACAGTGCGCTGCGCCCGCTGCGGATCAGCACCCTGAGCTCCGAGAGCAGGGGCGCCGTCCGCTCGACCAGCTCGGCGGCGAAGGGCGTGAGCTGCACGCGCCGTCCCACCGGTCGCAGCAGCTCGATCCCGAGCTCGCTGCCCAGGGCCGTGATGCGCTTGCTGATCGCCGACTGACTCAGCCGCAGGGCGGTGGCCGCCTTGGTCATCGTGCCGTGCTCACGCAGGGCGATCAGCGCTTCGAGGTCGTCGAGCATCTGGATCCATTCCAAAAGGAATCGAATCGCCGCGAACGATTCCACGGATCCGGCCGCCAGTGCAAGCGCTAGCGTGGGGGCCGTGGAGCCCACGCTCAGAAGCGCAGGCGCCGACGACCAGGGCTTCCTGGCCTGGGCGCTGCTGACCTCCACCCGCTCGCACCTGCGCCGCGGCTACTGGGACGTGCTGCTGCCCGACCGGGAGCTGCGCGCGCCGTTGCTGCGCGCCCTCACCACGCACGCCGCCGCCTGCCACTGCCACCACGGCGGCTTTCTGATCGCGGAGCTGGGGGGTGAGCCGGTCGGTGCGCTGTGCGGGTACGAGCCGCTGATCAAGAGCGAGAAGCGCTTCGAGCGCGCCCTGCTCGAGTGCTTGCGCGAGCTCGGCGTCGACAACGAAGAGCTTGCCGAGATGGAGCAGCGCGCCCAGCCCTTCGCGCTGTGCAAGCCCGAGTTCCCGGACGACTGCTGGATCGTCGAGTGGGTCGCCGTTCGCCCGGAGGCCCGCGGCAGCGGCGCGGTCGACCGGCTTCTGGAGGCGATCCTGCAGCAGGGTCGCGAGCTCGGCTACGGGCAGGCCCAGCTCGCCTATATGCTCGGCAACGACCGCGCCGAGCGGGTCTACGAGCGCCACGGCTTCCACATTGTCGCCGCCCGCACCGATCCCAGCATGGACGCCGCGGTGGGCAGCGCAGGGGTGGGCAGAATGAAGGTGGCGCTGTAGTCGGCGGCTCTTCCAGCGCGCGCGGCGAGTCGTAGTACGTCCCCGGCCCCTTTCTTGCCGTGACCCAGCTCCCACCGCCGGGCTCGCTTCTCTCCCCGGTACAGGAGGAGAGAAGTCATGGGCGCGAGCGAAGGGCCGCCTTGCAGGCGGCTCTTCGTGCTTTCTCGCTACTCCCCCTCGTTCTCGATGTAGAAGCCGCGCGAGTGGTAGAGCAGGTTGGAGTCGTCGCTGCCAACGCCGATCTCGAACATGCTCATGACGCCGTCGTTGTCGAGGTCGCCCCACGCGCGCAGGTAGTAGAGGTCGAGCGTCTCCGCTGACCAGCCGCACTGCGAGCCTTGCGACTCGATCTGGTACGAGAAGTAGACGTAGTCGGAGATCGAGAATCCGAGCGCCGCCTGGTTGGTGGTCGGCTCGAACTTCATCTTCGCGGAGCTCGGCTGCAGGATGGTCGCATCGGTGCCCACGGTGCAGGCCGACGTCGTCGCCGCGTCCGAGCCGCGCCCGGTGCGCTCGTCCTGGTAGTACGCGGCCGCCGCCACAAAGAGCGACTTGAGATTGCCGGTGGCCTCGCTGCCCTTGGCGCGGCGCACGTAGCCGACGAAGGACGGGATCGCGATCGCGGCCAACACACCGAAAATGGCCACCACGATCATCAGTTCGACGAGCGTGAAACCGCTGGAGGACCTGCTCTGGGCTACACAGGGCAATTCAATATTCCTGCAAAACTACATTCTACTCGTGTTCTTCGACCCGGTCGAAGTTTCTCTCACCTCACCCCGCGGTCAAGGGGCACCGTGCAGGTCGCCGGCACAGCGACGTACATGTCGGCAGCGAACCTGTCCCCTGTCCCTGCCCCCGCCCCTGCGCGGCCCCGGGCTCCGGCGTCTCGACCGGGCAAAGGGCAAGTGCAGGCTCGGAAGCCGTCGACTCTCAGAAGCCGAAGTCCTGGTTCATCCACCAGCGGCCGGGGGAGGTCTCGTAGAAGCCGCAGGACACGCGCTGGTAGCGCTCGTCGCTCATGTTGATGAAGTGGCCGTGGGGCAGGAAGCAACCTTGGTAGTCCTGGATGCACTGATCGCGTGGCACCGGCGGTTCACCCTCGGCCCACATCGCGGCAAGACAGCCGAGCAACGCATCCTCGACCGAGTCGTTGCCGCTGAAGCCACCCACGCCCCAGTTGGGGCAGGTGTTCTGTCCGCCCAGCCCGGGACAGGAGCCCGCTGAGCCATGTGCGTTGCCGGTCGTGCCGTCGCTCTGCGCGCCGTCGTCCGAGCAGGTCTCCTGCTCGGGGGTCGCACGCTCGAGCGGCGGCAGCGACAGCGACGCGCGGTAGTCGTTGATGGTGTCGACACAGAGTTGCCGCAGGCTGTTGAGCATGTCGTCCGGGTTGCCCGTCGGTGGTTCATCGTCCGCCCCCATCCCCGCCATGCCCTCGTCGGGCGGCATCATCTCGGGAGGCATCATCATCTCGGGCGGCATCATCATCTCGGGCGGCATCGTCACCGGCGTGGGACCGCCGACCGGTGCTGCAGGGGGATCGGGGATGCCGTTTGTCGGAGCGGGCTGCGGGTTCTCCGCAGCACAGGGGCAGGGCCCAAAGGCTCCCCCCGCACAGGCGCGCATCGCGGTTGCACCGGAAGGACAGGCGCAGGCGAGCTGTTGTCCGGGCAAGCAGCTGGAGACGGTCGCGGCGCCGGTCTCGCTACCAGTACCGCCGTCATCACTGCCGCAAGCAACCAAGGCAACCACACACACGGCGGTCACGCACCCCAGGTTCGAACGCGCGCGCGAAGCCGCGCCACGGAATCGTTTCGACCACATCACCCACCACCTTCTTGTCAACCACCACCGACAGCACCCTACCCGACTTTCGACGCGGGTGCCGCGCCCGCACGAGAACAGACGACCGATCGCGACTGACACTTGGACACCGATTGACCCTGGCGGTCCAGTCACGCGCCCTTGCGGTCGGAATGGCCCGCAAGGGCAAGCTACAGCCAGTGGGATGAGTGACGGCGAGCGCGGCAACATTCGGGGGGCAGCGCTGGATGCGCTCTTTGCCTGGTACCGACGCGCGCGCGACGGTCAGCGCCTGGCAGACGCGGTCCACGAGCTGCCAGTAAGCAGGTCGAGTGCATCGCGCGCGGTGATGCGCCCTGCGCCACCGACCACCTGGGCGTGTGTCACTCGAAGGCTCGACCGAGCACGCCCGATGCGCGCAGGCGCCCGAGCTGCGCGGAGTCGTGGGAGACGACCATGTGCAGGCTCGGGCTGCGCAGCGAGTGCAGCGCGCGCAGCTGATGCAGCACCGCGCTGCGGTCCTCGCCCACGACGAACTTGCTGATCGCCAGCGCGCGACCACGCGGGATCTCGATGTTGTCCATGTGCCAGGCCACGTCGCCCACGAAGAGCAGCTCGCGGCCGCCGGCGAGCTTGACGAAGACCATCTGGCTGCCGGGCGTGTGTCCCGGCGCCTTGATCAGCACGATGCCGGGCGCGAGCCGGTGGTACTGCCGGTAGTCGAGCGCCTCGACCGCCCCGAGCGTGTCGAAGGGATAGCCGACCTTGTCGAGCTGCTCGCGGTTGTCGAGCTGCTCGCGTGTCAGCACGATGCGATCGCGGATGTGCTCGAGGTTGGGGGAGCGCGCGATGCCGCCGATGTGATCGGGGTGGTCGTGGGTCACGACGATCGCCTCTGCGAAGAGCATGGCGCGCTGCACGGCCGCGAAGCGCTCGGGGTAGAAGGGCCCCTCGGGTGAGAGCTCCTCGTGCAGCTGGCGATCGGGTCCGGTGTCGATGATCACGCTGCGCCCCTCGGAGTAGACCACCTGATAGGCGGTGCGCACCATCTCCTGGTAGACCCACGGGCTGTTGCCGGCCATCAGCGCGATCGCGGGGACGCGCGACTTGGCGACCACCTCCGCGTTGACGCGCAGCGGCAGCTCGCCTCCCAGCGCCATCGAGCGCACCCGCGCCAGGTCGAGCGCATAGGTCGACAGCGCCGGCACCTCGCCCTCGTCGAGCAGCCCGTACTTGGCGATGCCGCCCACGAGTATGCCGACGACGAGAATGATCAGGCTGCGGCGGGCCGCCCACATGGCTGCAGATTCATGGCCCACAACGCTCGCGCAGGCAAGCGCTCGCCCGCCGAACTCGAGACTAATGATCGTCGGTCATGGCGCGGGCGTAGTCCTCGAGCGTCACCGGCGGCGACAGCTCGAAGCCGTCCTGCAGCACGCGCAGCTGGTCGATGCGGTCGAGGCGGAAGTTGCGGAAGTCCTCACGCAGCTCGCAGTAGGCGCCCACGGTCCAGGTCTTGCCCCAGAAGTAGAGGCCCAGGGGTCGGATGACGCGGCGCGAGGGGCTGTCTTTCTGATCGCGGTAGGCGAGCTCGACCTTGCGCAGCTCGCCGATGGCCTTGCGCAGGCTGCGAAGGTGCTCGAGCGCGCGCTCGGGCACGTCGAAGGACATGGCGAAGAGCGCGGTCGCGTGCAGCTTGTGGCGCTCGGCTTCGGGCAGCACCGCTTCGACCTTGTCGAGGATGCTGCGGGCCGAGCTGCGCAGGTCGCTGTCGCCCCAGCGCTCGACCATGCGCACGCCCAGCACCAGCGCTTCCACTTCCTCGAGGTTGAACATGAGCGGCGGCAGGTCGAAGCCGCGGTCGAGCCGATAGCCCACGCCGGCCTCGCCGAGGATCGGCACGCCGGAGCGGCCCAGGTCCTGGATGTCGCGGTAGATGGTGCGTTCCGAGACCTCGAGCCGCTCGGCGAGTTGGTGCGCCGTCAGGAAGCGGCGGCTCCTGAGCAACTGGACGATCTGAAATAGCCTGTCGGCCCGGCGCATGCGTGAGCGATCAGGCGGATGCCTCACCGCCCATCGGGTTGTCATTGTAGACGTGGAAGAAGTCCAGCGTCACGCCGTTGGGGTCGGTGACGAAGAAGCTTCGCCAGCCCCAGGGCTTGTCGGTGGGCTCGCCCTGCACCTCGGCGCCCGCCGCGCGGATGCGCGCGCTGGCCTCGTCGGCGCTCTCGGTCGGCACGCTGACGATCACGCCCTGACCGCCGTAGGCCGGCCGCGTGACCCCATCCGGATAGGCATCGGGGCGCATGAAGCACAGCTCGGGCGCGCCCTCGCCCTGTCCGTATCGAACCTGCAGGTAGCTGTCGAGGTCGAAGACCACCTCGAAGTCGAGCTTGTCGCGATAGAAGGCCTTGGTCTCCTCGAGCTTGTCGGTGAGGAACATGGGGAAGAGCTTCTCGGGATTCTTTGGTGTCGCCATGGATGTCTCCTTGCGGGTGGAGTGCTTCCAAGCCCTAGCTGCCACCTCCTGACAGCGTCCTGTCAGCAGGGATCGGACAATGAGAGGGAATCGTCGAGGTTCGCCCAGGAGCGGCTTCGCCTGCGTTCTTGTCCGCTCGATCGCGGCCAAGGCGATTGCTCGGCTCAGCGTCCTCGACAAGATGCTCGACGTAGCGCTGCTACGCCTGCGCTCTTCGCTCCGGGCGCGCTCGCTCCGGAACGAACCTCGACAATTCGAGTGGCGGGCCGCGGGTGCTGCTGCTCGTGGTGGTGCCATCAAGTGGCGCGATGGGCTCGGCGGCGGCGCGACAGCGGCCAGACGCCCAGTAGCAATGCCAGGACCCAGGCGGGCGCGTCGTTGCCTGTCGATGGCTGAACCGCGCAGCCCGAGCCTTCCACCGAGCCGCCCCCATCGCTCGTCCCTGTCGGCATGATTGGGATCGTCGCGGGCGGCGGCACCACGGGCATGGTCGGTGGCGTTTGCGGTTCCGGTACCGGTGCGCCGGGCACCGGTGCCGCGCCGCCGGCGTTGCCCGAGGGCGTGTCGCTCGGGTCGCCTGCCTGCGGCGCGTCTGCGGGCGGCGTCACCGGATCCTCGACGCCCGGGTCGACCGGATCCATCGGTGGTATCGGGTCGCTCTCCATCGGCGGCATGGGGTCACCGTCACAGCCGGGCGCGCGCGTCATGCCGCAGAAGGTGCGCTCGAGCAGCCAGTCGCGTGCGCCCACACCGGACTCCACGTCGTCCCAGCAATGCCCCTCGCAGTCGGCGTCGAGCCAGACCGTCTCGTGTCCCGCGTCGGTCAGCGCCTCGAACAGCGACATGGCGCCGTCGCGCAGGAAGTCGGTCGTCGACACGACGAAGCGCGCCGGCAGCTTGCAGCTATCGGGTGATGGCGAGCCTGCCGAGCGCCAGCCCCAGGAGTTGCCGCCCATGTTCCACTGCGCCGCTGCGAACACGTCCTGGCGCCCGAGCGCATAGCCGCTGATGAACTCGGCGCCTCCCGACAGGCCCCAGATGTAGATCCGATCCAGGTCCACGTTGTACTGGCTCAGCAGCGACTCCAGCAGGCTGTCCATCCAGGCCGCGTTGTCGTCGGAAGCCATGTACCAGGAGCCGCTCTCGTTGGTCGCCTTCGGTGCGACGAAGATGAAGCGGCCGTCCGGTACCGTGCGCCAGTTCCAGTTGACCGAGTTCGCGGGGTCGCCCTCGTCCCCGTGCAGCCCCAGGATCAGCGGCCACTCGCGCGAGGCGTCGTAGTCGGCCGGCGTGGTGACGTAGTAGAGCGAGCCCTCGAAGTCGACCCTCTCGCGCTCGCCCGTCAGCCCGCCGCTGCCGCAGCTACCCAGCGCGTGCACCGGCGCGGGCGAGAGCCACAGGCCCGCGGCCAACGCCGCGCAAATCACACTGTGCTTCACCCACCGATACGACACGAAGGAGACGGTACCCCGGAGCCGCACCCCTGCCACTCTCGCCAGTGGCCGATGGGATGAAAAAATCTGCCACCCCCTCCAAACCCTTGGGGAGCCCCCCGGGAGTTGCACCATTCGTTGGGGTCAGGCGTGTCGCTTATACAAAAGTACG
>JAPPOT010000377.1 GCA_028817855.1 Myxococcales bacterium | reverse complement strand
CCACGGATCACCGCAGGACACACAACACGGGTCCGCGGCCGAGACCGCGGACCACGCTTCCCGTAGCTCCTGAGTCTGACGTTCCGGACCGCACGGCGATCTCAGAGAAGGGCCAACTGTTTGAGCCCGGGTGCGCTCCCCCCGGCGCCGCTGTCCCACACCCGCCGGTCACCGCTCGCTTACAGCCCGCACTGCCCAGCAGCCGATCAAGTCAGCACGACCCAATCCTGCCTGTGCGCCTCATCGCCCCAACAGCCGCACAAAGAACTCCGTCATCTCCTCCAGCTGCCCGAGCTCAATCCACTCGTCCTTCGTATGCGCCTGTGCGATGTGCCCCGGCCCGAGCACCACGCTCGGGATGCCCGCCAGCGAGAGCGGTCCCGCGTCCGTTCCAAAGGCGACTCCCGTGGGGCTGTCGTCGAGTCCGACGTCGCGTAGCGCCTGGCGCGCGCGCATCACACCGGGGTCGTCGTCTGGCGTGGAGAGCGGGTCCTTGTTGCAGTAGCACTCGGTCAGCTCGGTGCGCCCCGCCAGGCCTGCCTCTACCAGCGCCCGCTCGAGCTGCGCGCGCACGCTGCCCTCGTCCTCGCCCGGTATGGTGCGCCGGTCGGCCGACAGCCACGCCTGGTCTGGCACCACGTTGACGCCCTTGCCACCGCCCGCCAGGCCCACCGAGATCGTGGCCGGACCAAGACGCTGATCGGGATGGGCCCGCAGCCGCTCGTTCTCCTGCCGCACCGCGAGCACGGCCAGAGCCATGGTCTCGATCGCGTTGTCGCCCGCATCCGGATCGGAGCCGTGCACCGAGCGCCCGCGCGCGTCGATGCGCGCCGTCACGCAGCCCTTGTGGTGCGTCACCAGGCGCATGCCGGTCGGCTCGGTGGCGATCGCCCAGTTGGGGCGCCGCCCCGCCAGGTGCGCGATCACGTCCTGGATCCCGAGGCTGCCCGCTTCCTCGTCCGACTCGCCCACCAGGATCAGGTTCCGACGGAGCTTCCCCCGCTCGAGCACTCGCGAGAGCGCCGCCACCAGCGCCGCCATCCCGCCCTTCGTGTCGCACGAGCCGCGCCCGTAGAGCCGCTCGCGCTCGATGCGCGGGGCGAAGGGATCGATCGTCATGCCGTCCACCGGCACGGTGTCGAGGTGCGAAGCGACCACCACGGTATCCGCGTCGGACCCGCTCGCCTGCACGTGCGCCACCACACTCTTGCGCTCCCCCGCGCCCAGCAGCTCCGCATCCACCCCCAGCTGTCCGAGCTGCCCCTTCAGGTGCTCCGCGTAGCGCGTCTCCCCCGTGATTGCCCCATCGATGTCCTCACGCCCCATCGGATTCACCGACGGGATCGCCACGTAGTCGCGCAGGTTCTCAGTGGCTGCGGAGCGAGACATCCACCCAGTGTGCACGCCAAAGCCCCATCAGGCGAGCGAATGACATCGACGCGCACCCCGCGCATCCCCGAGCCGCCCCAGGCGGCGAGCTAGCAGCCGCCGTCAGGCGGCTTCTAGAACTCCTGAATCAGCTGGCCGTACACCATCCGTCCGCGGGGATCATGCATCGCGCTCGCACCGTTGGTGACGCCTCGCACCTCCGGTGGCTCTGCATCGAGCAGGTTGGTGGCGCCGACCTGAATCGTCGTGGCCTTCCCGATCTCGTCGTCGAGTGTGTAGGCGTACTGAAGGTCCAGCGTGATCATCGAGTCGACAGTCTCGTAGCTTCCATCCAGGTTGACACGCGCATCGTTGTCGATCTCGCCGATGTAGTGGAGCGTGGACGAGACGACGTGACCCGCGTGTGCCCAGCTCAACGGGAAGTTGACGCGGAATGGGATGGCTGGAGCGAAGTTGGTCGTGTTCAGCTGACCCACCACGTTGCACTCTCCATCACTGCAGTTTGGTGGGGGCAACGGATCCCGCTCGCTTTCGTCCTCGTCGGTATCGGGATCGTCGACGAAGTCTCGATCTTCGACGACTTCTTCCTGGAGCAAGAAACGGAACGTGTAGGTCCCTTGCGCGCCTAGCGTGATGCGCCCCCAGTCGTCCGCGTTTCCGCCAAAGGTCTCGCCCGTGAGGCTGACGATGACGTTGAAGTCCAGGCCGTCGGTCTTCACGCTCTCGGCCTGGATGAATGTTGTGTCGACGGTGTTGATCCCGCAGTCCATCGTGTTGCTGATGTCGACGCGCGCGTCCCACATCCGACCTTCCATGCACGCTTCCCGCGCTTCCAGGGCTCTCGGGCCGGAGGCCTCCAACACGATTCGCTCTTCGTAGTCGTACCACCAGTAGTCCGAAGTGAGCATGAGCTCGTCCCACACCGACCAGGTAAAGCCGCCGCTGAGCGCCGTCGATCGCTCTGCACCGAGGTCCATGTTGCCAAAGTTGCGGGCTGTGTAGAGCACCGGGAAAGGGCTGCTCTGGTCCGTGACCGTCGCTGGGGTTAGCACGAATCCTGGGAAGCTCTGATAGAGCGTCGGGGCCCGGAACGAACGCGCGACGTGGCCTCGTAGCTGGAGCAACCGGAGCTCGCGGATCACATTGTCTCGGCCTACGATTTCCGCGGGCACCACAGTGATGCCAGCTGTTGGGTTCGCCGATGTGCCGGCGTCTTCATACTCTTCGTAGCGCCCGGCAATCTGCAGCTCGACACCGCTGTAGATCGGCGCGACGAATTCCAAGTATGCGCCAAAGATGTCGCGTCCGGCTATCGCGTCGGTGTTCCCTCCAAGGAACGAGTAGCGTGTCTGGTTGGCGTCGTGGTCCAGCTCTGTGGAACGCGACTCGTGCCGGAACTCTCCCCCGAGCGCGAATGCGAAGTCGCCACCAGGCAGCTCAAACAGGCCACCCGTCATCCCGGCGTTTGCGCTGTGCATGCCCTGGTCGGTCTGGGTCGTCATTGCTGACAAGAAGCTGTCGAGCACTTCCTGCGAGTTGGGCGTCCCCGTTCCGAGTATCGATGAGTAGAATGGGTTGTAACAGCCCGAAAGGTCGCGCGGGTCGGAGCAGCTGTTGAGTGCCGTGACGAACGGCTCCTTCAGTGTGTCGTTGAGCAGGCCGCGATAGCGGCTCGCTCCCCACGTGCCATAGGCTTCCCACTCCCAGTCCTCCGCGAGGGTGCCCGCGAAGGCGTCCTCGAAGTCACCGCGCAATCCGGCCACGGCGCGCAAGGTATCGTCTGCGGCGGTATCGCGGCGCACCTTGCCCGTGCGCCCGACCGAACGCCCGATGAAGGCGGCATCCTGCCCGAATGGGTTGTCGACGTGATCAGCTGGGACGATCGGAAACCCCAGATCGAGCATGGCGTCCCTGGTGTCGAAGTTGATGAGACCGACGGTGGGACCGCCGAGAAGCGGTAGGCTATCCGACCGCAGTCGCATGTATGCGATCTCCGTAAAAGCCTGCGTATGACTCGTAATGTCGTACCCCGCCGTCACGAATAGATTGAAACGCTCCAGATTCCCGATGAGCGAGACAAAGTCGCGCCGGTCGTAGGTACAGATGCCCTCGTCGATTGCGGAGCCCTCGGCCTGCTCGCAATCCGGATCAGGCTGCGGCGAGATCCCAACCACGAAGGAGCCCGGATTCCCAAGGCGGCTAATCGTGTTCCCACGCGTGCTCCAATCCCGTTCGTTGAGCAATAGCTGGTTGCGCCGCTCGTACGTGATCGCAGCGCTCACGCGCGATCGTTCCGAGGTCGTGCCTAGTGCGAGACTCGCGTTGTAGACTTGGTGGTCCCAGCGCGTCGTCGTGTCGCCGCCGAGCTGGATCTCTGCGCCGTCCCATTTGTCCTTGGTAATGATGTTGATGACGCCGGCGACCGCGTCCGAGCCGTAGATCGCGGATGCACCACCCTTCAGGATCTCGACGCGGTCGATCAGGGAGACGGGGATCGTGGCAAGATCGACGAAGTTGGATGAAATGCCTCCACCGCTCTGGACGACGCGGCGCCCATTGATCAGCGTGAGCGTTGCCCCAACGCCGAGGCCGCGGAGGTTGGCGGTGACCGTGCTGGGCGAGCCGGCATTGCCGCTGTAGCCGGAGCCCTGCGCGACCGTGAGGTACTGGACCACGTCTTCGAGATTGGAGGCGCCGCTATACTCTAGCTGCTCTCGGGTGATGACCTCGACCGGCGCTGCCGCCGCGAAGCTCGAGCGCTTGATGCGCGAGCCGGTTACCAGGATCTCCTCGACGTCCTTGTCGGCTTCGGGCACCTCCTCCGGGATCTCTTCCGCTTCGGGCTCCGGCTCCGGCTCGGGCTCGGTGGCTGCTTCGAGTGTCGCTGCGGCTTCCCCACTCGGTGCCGCCTCGGCCGGAGCCTCCGGCGCAGGCGCCGGCGCTGCTGATGTTGCGGGCGCGGCGGGTGCGGCAGGCGTGCTGGGATCGGCCGGTGGGGCGGCCTCTGGAGCTGGCGCCGGTGCTGCATCGGCAGGCGGCGCTGCAGGCGCGGCCGGGGGTTCCGCCGGCGGTGGCGCCTCGGCAGGTGGCGTGGTCTCCGCAGGTGGCGCGGGTGCCGTCGGCGGCGCTTCAGCCGGTGGCGCCGGCGCGTCTTGAGCTGAGGCGCCCAGCGCGATCAAGGTGCAACCCACGTTCGAGATCAACCCAAACCACGCGTTCTTCCTCATCGCAGCTCCGTCCCATGGTTCTCGCGATGGGCTTCGCTGCGCCGCCCCCACAGACGCCGCGGCGCAGGTTCCCGCGCCTTCAATGCCCCTCGTGGGACCAAGCTTTAGTGCGGCGTTTGAATTGAAATCAAGTCCCTTACCGGGCGACGCGGATAACCGAAGTTCCGTTTGTCGAACCTTGCACACTGGCCCGTCCTCAACTTCGGATGACAAAGCCCGAGCGATCGATTGATCGCTCCCTCCATGGGCGCGGGTCACCGCTTCAGCAGCACCACGTGCCGCCCCGTCACTCTCGATTCCCTCTCGAGAGCTCCACCCTCGTCACCGTCTTCGAGCTCGAGACGTCTGCCAGCGTGAGCTCCCGCAATTCATACCCGTCGAGACGCACCTGTCCCCCTGGGGATCATGGAAGCGCTCACTGCACCCGCGCTTCGGCGGTCACGACGCGATCGATGATCTCGTCCTTCCACAGGCCAGGCCTGAGACCGTGCGTGGTCACCAGCGCGATGACGACGTCCCTTCTTGGTCCTCGTCTGCTCTCAGGTCACAGGAACGAGCCTGCTCAAGCACTTCGACGGCACCGCGCTCGAGCTGAACCACCACGTAGTCGTCGAGACCAGGGTCAGGAGACGGTCCTCTTCCTGCCAAAGGATCACGACGGTGTAAACTGGCCGTACCTCACCGGGCTGGCCCTGGGGGCCTTGCGCGTACCTGGTGGCATCGAAGGTCCGCTTTCCCTGGATGGACCGGTTTCGATCAGCGACAACGACAGCATTGCCGGGTCGTTCACCATCGAGCAAAGCGAGCCCCGGAAGCACGAGTTCATAGCCGCGGCAGCGGCGGCACTCAGACATTCCACTTCACAAATGAAGTCCCGACTCCAGATATGACCACGGTTGAAGTTGATGGAAGCCTCGTCGCGTCCAAGGACGTCCATGTGGGCGGGCAGTTGATGGCCGCCATCGACAATGGCAATACGGGCAACCGGCCGGGGACGCCCGGGCGTGCCCAGATGTACTTCGACACCACGCTGGGGAGGCCCCGCTGGGGCGCACCGCAGGATGACGCCACCGGGTCCCCACG
>JAPPOT010000627.1 GCA_028817855.1 Myxococcales bacterium | reverse complement strand
GGATTGCAGGCCCCACGCAACGATCGCGAGCGCGGGGGACACCCGCGGGAGGGTGGGGCCCCGACAGCTTTGCTGGCGGGGCGGGAGGGTCGCGTGACCATCCCGCGTACAGGAGTGCTCAAACCCGACGGCAGTCGCTACGGTCACCGTGACCTGGCGGTGGCGAGCAAGCGGTTGCTGGAGCAGGTCATGCGCAGCGGTGTGGCGCCGCGCTTCGAGGACCTTGTGGGCTGGGAGTGGAACGGCGCCAACAGCAACCGCATGGCGCGCCTGATCGGGGCCGCCAAGTTCAAGAAGGGCTTCTACGAGGGGCCACCGCTGTGCGAGGGCGGTCCGGAACCCTTCGTCCAGGGCTACAACATCGATGTGCGCTCGGGCAGCCTGGATGAACCCTGGCAGGCCAAGCCCAGCGATGAGGACCCGCGCCGCTGGGCCTTCTACCGCGTGCACGCCCCTGTGCCCGGCTCGCGCCTGACCCACTACGAGAACGCCCTGGTGCTCGACTATGGCCTGGCGGCCAAGTGGAGCATCGCCAAACCTCTGCGCGACTACCTGGTCCAGGTCTACGAGGACGACCGTGACCTGCTCTTGGGCAAGGCCCACTACAGCCTCGCCGGGCTGCTGGTCCCGGTCAGCTACTTCGCGCTCGAGCGCGCGAACCCGCACGACTTCCGGGGCTAGCCTCGAGCTCGGCGGTTTCAAGCTCGCCCTTGCGCCTGCCCTTGCCGCCAGGCGCAGGGGCAAGTTCAACCCCTACAGAGCGAGGCTAGGCCAAGAACCGCTTCAGCTGCGGCGTTGCCCGCCTTCTGAACGCGGCGTCCAGTCTGAAGCGCTCGTCGGCTTGCTTGAGCGCGCGCTTGGCGGTGGGCACGGGGTTGGCCTTGAAGAAGGCCTGGACGTCGCGGCGGTGGGCTGCGGTCTGCAGGGCCGGGGTGGCCTCGACCAGCCGGCTCGCCAGCAGGGTCGGCATGCGCTTCTGGATCGTGCTCCAGCGCTTCTTCACGAACGCCCAGGCCGCTTCCCGCGCCTGCTCGTTGTTGAAGAGGCGCGCCAGCACCATCACCCGGTCCTGGGTGGGGATGGTGTCGGTCAGCGTCAGCCGCAGCGTGCGGGCGATCAGCTTCGAATCGCGGAAGTCGCAAAGGGCCAGGCGCGCGCGGCGCTGCTCCTGCGGCGTCGCCGCCGTCAGCGAGGCCTCCACGTAGGTCTCGTGCAGGGCCGCGTCGCCCTCGCGCGCGGCGAGCGTCAGCACGGTGGCGGAGAGGTTGCTGTCCACACGCGCCGGATCACGCAGCGACAGCTCGGCCAGCGCGCTGGCCTCGGCGACCGCCGTGGGCTCCTCGGCGATCGCGCCGACCAGGGCCAGCAGCGTCGCCCGCCGCAGCCGGACCGGCTCGCTTTCGCGCCTGCGAGCGTGCAGCCCGAGCTCCTCGAATGCCGGCCCGAAGACGCCGGCAACGTGGTCGCGCAGCGCAGTGGCGACCGCCTCGCCCGCGTTGCTCGCCAGCTGGGTCTGCACCGTGGCCAGCGGGCCAACCACGGCGCCGAGCACGTCCGGATCGCGCTCGTCAGCGAGCGCGTCGATCAGGCGCATCAGCTCGCCGAGATCGGCGTAGCCCGCGTGGGCCAACGCCCACTGGTGGGTGACCAGCCCCAGGCGCTCGGCCGGCTCGAGCTGTCCGACCCGCTCCACCAGCGCGTCGAAGGCGGCACCCTCGTGCAGCGGTCGGTAGAAGCCGCCTTCGTCGGCGTTGGCGTAGAGGAAGGCGCCACGGCCCGGCCGCGGTACGCGCTCGCGCCGCTTCGACAGCAGATGGCGTCCGCGGCTGCGCCCGCTGCGCAGCACCAGCGGCACCGGCCACGGGCGCTCGCTCGCACCACCCGGACCGGCGGCGTGGAAGCGCTCCTGGCTGACTACCAGCTCCTTGCCTGCGCCCGGCCGCACGCGCACCAGCGGGAAGCCTTCGCGCTCGATCCACGGGCGCACCACCTTGCCCACGTCCTCGCCCGCGTGGCGCTCGAGGGCTGCCCACAGGTCGGCTGCCTGCGCATTGCTCTCGCGGTGGCGCTTGATGTAATCGCGCACGCCGCGCCGGAACACCGCTGGCGTCAGGTAGCGCTCGAGCATGCGGATCACCGAGGCGCCCTTCTCGTAGGTGATCAAGTCAAAGTTCTCGGTGGCCTCGTCGGCGCTCGCGACGGGCGTGTAGATCGCGTGGGTGTGGCTGAGCGCGTCGGCGCCCAGCGCAGAGTCGCGCGAGTGCCCGAAGTCGTTCCACATCGCCAGCTCCGGGTGCAGCCCGTCGACGATCTCGAAGGCCATCCAGGTCGCGAACGCCTCGTTCAACCAGAGGTCGTCCCACCAGGCCATGGTGACCAGGTTGCCGTACCACATGTGCGCGAGCTCGTGGCACATCACCTCGACCACCCGTCGCTTGTCACCCACGGTGGCGTTCTTCGCGTCGAGCAGCAGCAGGGTCTCGCGGAAGAAGACCGCGCCCGCGTTCTCCATGGCGCCGAACTCGAAGTCCGGCACCGCGACCAGGTCGAGCTTGCCGTAGGGGTAGGGCACGCCAAAGTAGCGCTCCAGGGCGATCAGGCAGGCCGCCGCCTCCTTGCGCGCGTAGCCCGCCAACTTCTCGTGACCGGGTACGTGCCAGAGCCGGATCGGCGTCTCGCCTGCCCGCGTGACCCTCGAGCCGCTCAGCTCACCCACCGCTAGCGCCACCAGGTAGGTCGACAGCAGCGGCGTCTCCTCGAAGCACACCCGCTTGCGGCCGTCCGGCAGCCTGCGTCGCCCGCGCTCCGGGGCGTTTGCGATCACCGCGTGACTGGCCGCGGTGGTGACCTCGAGCGAGAAACGCGCCTTGAAGGCGGGCTCGTCGAAGCAGGGGAAGAAGCGCCGGGCGTCGGTCGCCTCGAGCTGGGTGAAGGCGTAGCGGTGGCCCTGGCTCTGGGCGAAGTAGAGTCCGCGCAGGTCATCGCGCAGCTTGCCGGAGAAGCGCAGCTTGAGGGTCGCATCGCCGCGCGTGAGCGGCCGCGCGACGCTCACGCGGATCGTCTCGTCGGCGGCCCGGGTCTCCACGCTCGTGCGCTGACGTTTCCCCCCGTTGTCGATCCAACCCGCGCCGATCGTGAGGTCGACCGCGTGCAGCTCGATCACGCGGCCGGCCCGCGCCAGCTCGAGATCGATCTCGAGCTCGCCCCGGTAACGCCTGTTGCGCTCGGGGTCGAGCTCGACGTGCACGCGGTAACGACTCGGTCGGACGTGGGGTGAGAGGCGAAAGGGCACGACGGCCTTGCTAGCCCTTGACGTGGCGTTCGAAGAGCTCACCGAGGCGCGGGACGGCCGATTCCACGTGCTTCTGCGCCTGTCCGCGCAGCTTCTGATAGGCCTTCTGGATGCCCTTGTTCTTGGCCCGCTGGGCGCGCCGGTCGGTGATCGCCAGCAGCGCGTTGGCCACGCGCGAGGGATTCGACTGCAGGTGCTGGCGCGGCGAGATGCTCTTCTCGATCGCCTCCTGGTAGATCGGGTCGAGCCCATCGAGGAAGTCGTCGAGCAGGTGATCGACCACCTGGCGCAGGAAGCCTGGGCTCACGCCCTTGACCAGCTTGTAGGCGCCCTTGACCGCCATGCCCCCCAGGCCGCTCTTGTCGGCCACCTCCGCGTCTAGCACGCGCAGGGAGTCATCGATCAGGCCGTTCCGGGCCTCGGGTCCGCCAAGAAGCTCTTTGAGTGTTGCCATGGTGCTCGTCTTCTCCTGTGCCACGCCGCGCCCTGTGGCGCGCGCTCCGACCCGGCGTGCGTGTTGGTAGTGCGCACGCGCGCGGGGCTCAGAACGATGCCACAGAGAGCGCGAAATTGTAGAGCAGATGGGCCAGCGCCGGCACCAGCACCGAGCCGCTGGCCGCGCGCAGCCCGGTCAGCGCACAGCCCGTGATCGCGATCGCCAGTAGGCCGCCCCAATTGCCCCAGCTTTGTTGGGCGTGGAGGGATACGAACAGCACCACTGTGATGATGAACGCCCACGCCTTTCCCAGGGGCAGCGCGCTGCGGTAGAGAAATCCCCGAAAGAAGATCTCTTCGACGACGGGTAGCAGGACCCCGATCGCGGCGAAGGCGAGCATTCCGCTGGGCCAGCCGATGAAGGTCTGGATCGGGGCCTCGGCCGTCCGCGGCACCAGCTCCTGCGCCACCTGGGCCCCGCCTGCCAGCACCGCCGCCCCCGCCACCGCGGCGACCACCCACGGCAGCTGCTTGAGGCGCCGCCCCACCTTCGGCAGGTCTGGCGCAGCGGGAGCCTCGAGTCCCAGCGCTCCCCAGCGCGACCGCCCGCGCGCCCATTCGACGAGCAGCCACGCGCCGCCGACCTGGACGGTGGCCAGCACCACGGCTTTGACCATCGTCATCGAGGATCCAAAGAGGGGAAGCTGCATCGCCCCCGCGAGCACGAGGAAGCACATCGCGGCCTTGACCACTGCCGACCCAGCCCCGCGCCGCCGCCCTTGCGCTTGCGCCTGCCCTTGCCCGTGGTCGCTGTCGGCCGTGGTCTCTGGCGCGGGCAGGGGCAAGGGCAGGGGGCGTACGATCCACGCCGCCACCAGCAAGATCAGGGCGCCTGCCGCGACCGCGACCACGTACAACCGATCCCCCCAGACCAGCTTCCCCCTCGCCATCACCCGGCCCACCAGCGGCACCGCCTGCGCCGCGGCCGAGGGCTCGCCCTCGTCCAGCCAGACCAGCTCCATGCTGTGGGTCCCCGGCTGCTCGATCACGCCGCCGCCCAGCGGCAGGCAGGCTCCGCGCGCGCTGCGGTTCACCAGCTCCATGTGGGGTGCGTCCAAGGGCACCAGGAGCATCTTCTCGCCGCGGTCGAGGTGCAGCACGGCGACCGAGAGGGCGTCCTGCAGCGCGCGCGGCGGCAGGTCCTGCGGGCCGCACAGCTCGAAGTGCACACGCTCGCCGAGGTTCAGCTCGGCCGTCAACATGCGCGCGCTCACGCGCGTGGCGTCGGGTCGGGTGCGCCACTCGGACAGGGGCCGGGCAGCCGTCTCCAGATCCAGCTCCGAGCGCTCCAGCTCGGCCACCCGTAGCCCGCCCAGCCCGAAGCCGCCGGCGACGAGCCCGAGGGCGATGACGATGGCGACGCGTCCCAGCACCGGCCGAGCATGCTACTACAGCCGCCGGAACCCAGGAGGAGAGCCATGACCGTCGTCGTCACCAACCGCATCCCGGTCGCTGCCGGTCACGAGATCGACTTCGAGGATCGCTTCAAGAAGCGGGCGCACCTGGTCGACCAGAGCCCAGGCTTCATCCGGAACGAGGTCCACCGCCCGCGGCCCGTGAAGTTCGACCATGAGAGCGGCAAGTTCCAGCCCGATCTCGAGGGGGAGGGCTACTACGAGGTGAAGACCTGGTGGCGCTCCTTCGAGGATTTCGAGGCCTGGACCAAGAGCGAGTCCTTCGCCGAGGCCCACGCCAACCGTCCCCCGAAGGAGATGTTTCGCGGCCCCAACGTACTCGAGGTCCACGAGGTCTTCCTCTCCACGGACGGGGAGGACTGATGCTACGCCTCCGGGTCCTGCTCGCCGGGCTCCTCCTGGCGGCGGCCGCTTGCGACGGCGCAGGCCTGCCCAGCTTCGCCGACCCGCCGCTGGTGCCCGATGGAGGGCTCGACGGAGGGGTCGAGGAGCGGTAGCGAGGCGGGGGCG
>JAPPOT010000497.1 GCA_028817855.1 Myxococcales bacterium | reverse complement strand
ATCCGATGGCGCCAACGCAACCCACAACCCTTGACGCCCCGATCCCCCCGTCCAAGAATCGCGCCGCCCGGAAGCCGCCATGGCCCGCATCCATGCCTATATGCTGAGCGCCGCCGTGATCGCGGCGACCGCCTATCCGGCTTTTCTGGATCCCAACGACGACAGCTTTCCGCTCTCGACCTACCCGATGTTCTCGCGGCCCAAGCCCGAGGTGGTCTCGGTCACCGCCGCGGTCGCCCTCGGCGAGGCCGGCTTCGAGCGCGCCGTGCCGCCCGAGTACGTCGCCAACTCGGAGGCCATGCAGGCCCTGCAGACGATCCGCAAGAGCGTGCGCGCCGGCCGCAAGAGCCAGCGCCAGCTGTGCGAGGCGATCGCAGGCCGCATCGTGGACGCGAACGACAGCGACTTCAGTGCGGCCACACACATCGCCCTGGTGACGAGCAAGGTCAACTCGATCCGCTACCTCGGCGGCGACACCACCCCCGTCTCGCGGCGCACCCACCTGCGCTGCAGGCTGAAGCGAGGCGCACCGTGAGCGCGCTCGATCGTTATTGGCTCGCGCCGGCGCCGGCGGCGCGACTGGCGGCTCTGCGCGTGCTCGTGGGCGCCTTCAGCGTCTGCTACTTGATCGCGCGCGCGCCCGTACTGGCCGACTTCAGCCGCATGAATCCCGCGCGCTTCGAGCCGGTGGGCGCCGCCCTGCTGATCGCATCCCCGCTGCCCCACGCAGCGGAGTGGGCGCTCTTCGCCGCCTGCCTGCTGATGGCACTGTGCTTTGCGCTCGGCTTCCGCTTTCGCATCACCGGCCCGCTCTTCGCGCTGCTCTTCTTCTGGGTGACCTCGTACCGCAACAGCTGGGGCATGGTCTTCCACACCGACAACCTCACGCTCATGCACGCCCTGGTCATCGGCTTCTGCCCCGACGCCGCGCGCGCCTACTCGCTGGACCACCGCGGCGACAACGGCAACAGTGACGGGCGCTACGGCTGGCCGATCAAGCTGGTGAGCGCGGTGACCGTGATCGTCTACGTGCTCGCGGGGCTCGCCAAGCTCCGCAACAGCGGCTGGGACTGGGCCGAGGGCGAGATCCTGCGCAACTACATCGCCTACGACGGCATGCGCAAAGCGGCCCTGGGCTCCATGCACTCACCCATCGGTGCCTGGCTCGTTCAATACGCCTGGCCCTTCCCACTCATCGGCTTGCTCACCCTCGTCTTCGAGCTCGGCGCACCCGCGGCCATGGCGGGCGGGCGCCTGGCCCGGTACTGGGTGTGGGGCATCTGGGCCTTCCACGTGGGCGTGCTGGTGCTCATGGCGATCGCCTTCCCCTACCCCCTGTGCGGCATCGCCTTCGCCAGCTTTTTCGCGTGCGAGGCCATCTTCCGCTGGCGGCTGACCGCCCCCATCCTGCGGCCCCTCATGGCCGCCCGCTTGCCTGCCGCGAGCTAGCGGGCTAAGGTCCAGATTGTGATGTTCTGCACCGGCTACGGCTATTGGCGCTTTACCGACGCCCTCTTTTTTGGAGAGGGGCGCAACCGGGGTGCGGCCACGTAGCAGACGCGTAGTCGAAGAAGAGTTTCTTGAAGCCCCGGTTGCCGAAGCAGCCGGGGCTTCGTCGCTTTTGGAGCCACGAGATGGAAGAGACCCACAACCTCCGCGTCGAGCGAATCGAGCCCCTGGTCGCACCCGCCGAGCTGCGCGCGACCCTGCCCCTGTCCGATCGCTCGGCCCAGTTCATCGCGCAGACGCGTCGCGCGATCGAGGCAATCCTGGAGGGCCGCGACGGACGCCGATTGGCGATCGTCGGCCCCTGCTCGATCCACGATCCCAAGGCCGCGCTGGAGTACGCGCGACGGCTCGCCCCTCTGCGCGAGCGCCTGGCGGACCGGCTGCTGATCTGCATGCGGGTCTACTTCGAGAAGCCCCGCACCACGGTGGGCTGGAAGGGGCTGATCAACGACCCCCACATGGATGGCCGCTGCGACGTGGCCACCGGTCTGCTGCGGGCCCGCGCACTGCTGTTGCAGCTGGCCGACATGGGCATGCCCACGGCCACCGAGACCCTGGATCCGGTCTCGCCCCAGTACCTCTCGGACCTGATCAGCTGGACCGCGATCGGTGCACGCACCACCGAGAGCCAGACCCACCGCGAGATGGCCTCGGGGCTGAGCATGCCGGTCGGCTTCAAGAACGGCACCGACGGCGGCCTCACGGTGGCGCTCAACGCGATGCAAGCGTCGCGCGCGTCCCACAGCTTCATCGGCATCGACGAGGCCGGACAGGTCGGCGTCGTGCGTACAGCCGGCAACCACGCCACCCACGTGGTACTCCGGGGCGGCAGCGGTGGCCCCAACTACTGCGAGACCGACGTGCGGGCGGCCGCCGAGCGCCTGGGCGCGGCCGGCCTGAGCCCGCGCGTGCTGATCGACTGCAGCCACGCCAACAGCAGCAAGCGGCACGAGAATCAGCCACGCGTCCTGGAGGACGTGGCGCAGCAGCTCGAGCGCGGCGGGCAGGCCATCCTCGGGGTCATGCTGGAGAGCCACCTGGTGGCGGGACGCCAGGACTACCGCCCAGGCGAGCCCCTGACCTACGGCCAGAGCATCCCCGACGCATGCATCGACTTCCCCACCACCGAGCTCGCCCTCGAACGCCTCGCTCGGGCGGTCCCCGCCCCCACCCGCGCCGGAAGAACGGCTGTGACCGACCTGTAGCGCACTGGGGGGCATTCGGCACCGCCCGCTGAAGGCCACTCGAATTGTCGAGGTTCGTTCAGGGGCGAGCGCGCCCGAAGCGGGAACCGCAGGCGTGGCCGGCTTCGCGGCCCCACGCGCCTGCGATGCCGGCCAGTCGACTGGATTCCGTGAGGACGTATGCCGCTCCTTAGGCGAACCTCGGCAATTCCCTCAGTTCAGATCGCCATCGTTAAGTGGTAAACGGGCGCGATGGCCCGCAAGCGCAAGAAGAACAAGCAGGCGAAGAAAGCACCACCCAAGAAGGCGCCCCCCAAGTCGAAGCCGCGACCGCTGATCGCGCGGCCGGGCGCCCGCTTCACCTGCTTCAGCGATGGACTGTGCTGCACCGACATCCACGCGTTGGGGCCGATGACGCGCTCCGAGGTCAAGGCCGTCAAGAAGCTGATCCCGGACGCGGTGATCTACAACGACGACGTGGACGGCCACTGCATGCGGCCGGCCGAGGGCGGCGGCTGCGCCCAGCTCGAGAAGGGCCTGTGCGGCATTCACGCCAACCACGGCCCCGAGCACAAGCCGAGCGGCTGCCGGCGCTTCCCCTACGGGCTGGTGAGCACCCCGGACGGCGGCCGGGTGACCACGGAGCACCGCTGCCCCTGTCGTACGCTGGGCGAGCGGCCCGAGATCGATCTCGAGGACGCCGAGCGCTCGTTGCTCGACGGCGCCGGCCGCATCGAGGTCGACCAGGAGGCCCCCGAGAAGGTCGACCTGACGGTCGAGGACGAGGTCGAGTGGTCGCGCTACGCCGAGATCGAGAAGGCCATGCTCGAGCGCCTGGCTGCTGGCGACAAACCGGAGGACGTGCTCGGCGCGAAGCCCTTCCCGGACCTCTGCAAGAGCGCCTGGCAAGTGCAGGCCGCCGAGTTCCTGGACATGAAGGACGACACCGCGGGCGGCTACGCGATGGAGTGGTTTGGCGACGCCCTGCTGGCCCTGTGCGAGGGCCACACGCCACCCCCGCGCAAGCGTCCCTGGGACGGCTCCTTCCAGAAGGGCATCGCCCGCAGCGAGCAGCCCCGCGACTCCGAGGTGATGATCCGCGACTGGGTCTCCGACGAGCTCTGGATGCTGCGCTGGCTCGAGTGGGACTGCCCCTTCGACGTGGCGCGCGCCGAGCTCGCCACCCGCGTCGCCTGCGTGCGCTGGTTGCTCGAGCGGCTCCAGGCCGAGGGCGTACGTGCGGACCAGGCCACCGCCGAAGCGATCATGATGGTGGAGCTGGGCGCCTGCACCAACCAGTGGCCGGAGACCGTGGATGCCATCGCCAACGATCCCTCTCCCGCGGAGGAAACCGGGTGAGGTTCGCCCAGGGCCGGCTTACGTCCTCGGGCCAATCCTCGACGTAGCTCTGCTACGCCTCCGGTTGGCCCTCCGGGCGCGCTCGCCCCTGAACGGACCTCACCCGATTTCGAGCTGTGGTTGGGGGCCGCGCTATCGCAAGACGCGGCCGATGAGGTAGTCGAAGGCCACCTTCAATGCCGCGGTCGACCGTTGGCCCTTGGCGAGGGAGTAGTCGGTGTAGCGGATGTGCACCGCGACCTCACGGTAGGGCAGCCGGCTCTGGCGCACCTGGTCGATGATCTCGCTGGCGTGGGCCATGCGGTCGAGGCGGATGTCGATGTGCTCGGCCGCCTTGCGGGTGAAGGCGCGGAAGCCGTTGTGGGCATCGCTCAGCTTCATGCCCGAGGTCACGCGCGTGAAGAGCACCGCGCCGCGCAGCATGATGCGGCGCGGCAGGGGCACCGAGTCGGCGTGCTCCAGGAAGCGCGAGCCCAGGCAGATCTCCGCCTCGCCCCGCTCGAGCGGCTCGATCATGGCCGGAATGTCGGCCGGATCGTGTTGCCCGTCAGCGTCGAAGGTCAACAGGAAGCGGGCCCCCTGCTGCAGCCCGTAGGTGAGCCCGGTCTGAAGCGCGGCGCCCTGCCCCCGGTTGACCACGTGACGCAGCACCGCGGCGCCCGCCTCTCGCGCCTCGCGAGCCGTGCCATCGGCCGAGCCGTCGTCCACCACCACGACGTTCGGGTAGCTTGGCAGGAGCTCGCTCACCACCTCGGCGATCGCGCCCGCCTCGTTGAAGGCGGCGATCACGACAAAGGTGGCAGCCCGCGTCGCCTCCGACAGCTCGAGCCCCTCGGCAGCCATGGGGCCTAGCATGGGCCAAAGCTCGGGTAACCGCTAGCCCGGAGTCGGAGTAGACTCGGGCGGCACGGAGACGATCGATGAATACCTTCCAGATTCTCAGCCTGCTGACCCTGGGTGCCCTGGCCGCCATCAGCATCTCGAACATCGTGCTGCGACGCGGGCGCCTGCGCTTCTCGCTGATGTGGCTGGCGGTGTGGGTCGGTGCCGGAGCCGCCATCGCGCGGCCGGATCTCGCCGTGATCGCCGCCCGGCTGGTCGGCATCGGTCGCGGTGCGGACCTGGTCTTCTACTGCAACGTGCTGCTGACCCTGGCGGGCTTCTTCTACTTCTACCTGCGCAATCGCCAGACCCAGCGGCAGCTGACAGTGATGGTGCGCGAGGTCGCCCTGCTGCACGCCACGTCCCCGCAACGCGATCCCGGTCCGAGCACCTGAGCGGCCGCTACTTCTTCTCGCGCTCGATCTTGTAGAGCACGACGCTCTTCTCGCGCACCACCTCCACCGCGGAATTGGAGCGCTTCAGACGGTCGTACTGCAGGGGCCAGCCACCCTTGTGACGCTTCATAACGACCACGTAGTCGACCCGCTGTTCCATGAGGTTCGCCACCAGCTTCCGCAGCGTCTCCGGGCGATCCTTTTGATCCCACCAGGTCGGCCGGTACTCGCGCCAGTAGTCGTGCAGGAAGATGTACTCGCTGCCGTCCGGGTGGACCGGCACCGGCGTGAGCTGGAGCCGTGGACCGAACGCGCGCAGGTACTTGTAGCGATCGAAGGTGGAGAACCAGGTCACGCGCGCACCGGTCGGCACGTGATCGAGCACGTTCCACGC
>JAPPOT010000409.1:5192-5728 GCA_028817855.1 Myxococcales bacterium | reverse complement strand
TCACGAGCCCACCCATGCACGGCGCCAGCGCCGGGCATGGGTGGGCTCGTGACGGCGACGCCGCGGACCTACGGGGCCGACTACTTCGTCGGCATCAACTGGCTCGATCGGGGCCTGACGCGCGTGCGCGGAGAGCAGCAATTCTACGAGGACACGCACGCATTTAGCCGCGCAGCCGTGGCCTGTGTGGGCGATCAGGCCCTGATCCTGATCGCGGAGTACGCCGAGCTTCACGATGCCGACGGAGCGGCCCTGCGGGCGGTCCCGTACCGCTGCCGCTGAGGCACCTGCCGCGGCGGCGGCGTGCTACGATCCGTGGGCACTTCTTGCTCCTGGAGTACTTGGCTTGAACACAACTCGGATTCTCAGCTGGGCGCTGTGCGCCCTGATGGCCACAGCGCTCGTCGCGTGCGGTTCGAGCTCGGGCGACGACGACGCCATGAGCGACGAGGCGGCGACGGACGCCGACGCGGGTGCCGGCGACGCTGACAGCGTAGCAGGCGACAGCGGGGATGCAGAGCCCGACGCGGGGCGTG
>JAPPOT010000409.1:0-5182 GCA_028817855.1 Myxococcales bacterium | reverse complement strand
ACGGCGACAGCGGCGATGACGCGCCCGACGCGGGGAGGGGCAGCGGGCTTCCGCTCGACGTCCGAGACGGGCGTCCCGACGACGGTGGCGACGGGGACGGCGATGTCACCGGCGATGGGGATGGCGATGCCGCGGGCGACGGCGACGCCACCGGCGATGGGGATGGCGATGCCACCGGCGACGGCGACGGTGACACGACCGGCGACGGCGACGGTGACACCACGCCGGTGATCGACGACGCCTTCTGCGAGATCGGCATCGCCGACTCGGTGACGGGTCTGTTCTTCGAGCCCTTCCCGGTGGGCGGCACCGTTCCGATGATCGGCACCGGCCAGGCCGATCTGGTGATCGATCTCGCGCTGCTGGTCTATCAGGCGGACGAACCGGACCTGGAAGTGGTGGTGGAGGCCGTCGATACCGGGCTGACCAGCACCTACACCGTCGAGGCCGAGGCCGGATTCGTCTGCGCCGCGGACATGTGGTGCGAGTTCCTGCCGGTGCTGATCGATACCGAGCCGCTGATCGATCGCGATGGCGGTCAGGACGAATTCGACCTGATGCGAATGCCCGTCACCGTCACGCTCACCGTGAGCGATGCGACCGGGCCCTTCTGCCGCACCAGCATCGAGGGCGATCTGTTGAGGCGCGAATAGCGTGTAGTCAGGCGCTGTTGCGCTTGGCGCGCCCCGGCGGGTGCGCCTGGAGCGTGCGATCGATCGCCGCCAGCAGGTCCTCGGTGGAGACCGGCTTGTAGAGCAGTGGGTTGGTCATCTGGGCCGCGAAGTCCCGTGCGCGCTGGGTGACGAGACCGCCGCTGCAAAACACGAAGCGCTTGGCGAGGTCGCCATCTTGCGAAGCGACCCGCTCGAAGAGGTTCACGCCGTCCAGCTCGGGCATCATCAGGTCGCACAGCACCACGTCGAAGTCGGCGTCCTCCTCGAGGATCTCCAGCGCCGCGCGGCCCCCGTTGGCGACCACCACCTCGTGGAAGTCGCCGATCAGGTCGCCGTACACGCTGGCGATCTCGGGCTCGTCGTCGATCAACAGCACGCGCCCGCGCAGGCCGCTGATCAGCAGGCCCTCCGCTTTGGGTGGCGGCAGGGCGAAACCGGTGTCGACAGGCAGCCAGACATCGAAGCGTGTGCCGCGGTCCGGCTCGCTCTGGCACTCCATGTGTCCGCCATGGTGTCGCGCGATGTCGGCGGCGATCGCCATCCCCAGCCCGGTGCCCAGCTCGGCGTCCTTGGTCGTGAAGAAGGGCTCGAAGACGCGCTGCCGCACCTCTTCGCTCATGCCGCAGCCGTTGTCTTCCACGCTCAGCAAGAGCCAGTTTTCGTCATGCCGCGTGGTGGTCACCACGATCCGTCGCGGCCCCTCGTTGCTCTCGATCGCGTGGCCCGCGTTGATCAGCAGGTTGGTCAACAGCTGCTCGAGCTTGCCGCCGTCGGCCGCGATCCGCGGCAGCTCGCCCAGGCAGCACTCGAGCGTGGCGCGGTGGCGAAGGCTCGACTGGACCAGGTTGCAGGTGCGCTCGACCATCGCGTTGAGGCAGACGCCCTCCACTTCGGTCCGCTCGAGCCGCGCGTAGCCCTGCAGGTCGCGCACCACCGAGCGGATGCGCTCGAGGGCGGCGCGGTTCTCTCCCACCATCCTGCGGCACTCACCGAGCGCGGAGTCGGGGCTGATGCTCTCGCTCGTGTCCTTGCTGCGCGGGCGGGCGAGCGTCGCCAGCAGGTCGTCGACGATGGCGGTGTTGGCGAGCACCAGCGCGGCGGGGTTGCTGACCTCGTGGGCGACGCCGGCGGCCAGGTGACCCACGACGGCCAGCCGGTCCGCGTGGGCGAGGCGCTGCTTGAGGTGGTGGCGCTCGCGGGCGTAGCGCAGCGCACGCAGCAGCGTGTCGTCCGCGTACTTGCCCTTGACCAGATAGTCCTCGGCGCCCTCGCGCAGCATTTCGAGCGAGCGCTGCTCGTCGTCGTCCGCCGTCATCACGACGATCGGCACGTCGCCGAGCAGAGAGCGGGCCTTGCGGATCGACTCGGCCCCCTGGCCGTCCGGCAGGGAGAGGTCGAGCAGCAGCACGTCCGGCGGCGACTGGGCGTGCGCCTTCATGCCGGTCAGCGTGTCGGCGTGCTCGAGCACGACGTCGCTATCCAACCGCTCGAGCTGATCGCTCACGCTTTGGGCATCGACGGGATTGTCCTCGACGAGCAGAACGCGCATGGAACCGCACACGAATCATAACTAGCCGGATCGGATGACGGAATGTGGGTTGATGCGCGCGGACGTGGCCATCGCCCTGCTGCCATCACACAGAAAACCCAAGGTTTGCGGGGGCGGGGCACGGGCCTCTCATCCCGGGTCGGTGACGGGCCTGGGGGGGGGGCCTGTGGTAGGCTCCAATCCGACATCGGAGGCTGTACTCCTTGCGCTATTTGCGCCCCAGCATCGCGGTATTCGCGGTCGCACTCCTCGCCTCGCTGTGCGTCCATCTGCCGATCTACCAGGTCCTCGGCGAGCTCGCCGAGGTGCTCCTGGACGCACCGGAGGCGGACAGGCCTCAGCTGGTGGAGCTCGAGCTGGCCCCCCTGGCGGAGCCCAAGAAGGAGGCCGAGCCCGAGTTCAGCGGCAAGGTGGTCCCAGAGGAGAGCGAGGCCTCGGAGGACGAGGTCCCGCCCGAGTTTCCGACCCTGCAGAAGCGGCCCCGCCCGCGCCCGCGCCCGGAGCCGCGCATCGAGCCCAAGCCGGAGCCCGATCCGATCCTGGTCAAGCCGAAGGAGCCGCAGCCGCAGCCGGAATTCGAGCAGCCCGAGAAGCTGGCGGTGATCCAGAAGAGCGACGATCCCGAGGTGGAGGCGCCGGAGAACGCGCGCTTCATGGCTGAAGAGAATCGACGCGTGGAAGAGGAGAGGGTCGCCCGCATCCGCAACATGCACTCCGACGAGCCGGAGCCCGAGGCCGGCCGGCCGCACAAGTCCGAGGAGGAAGAGCAGGGCAACGATCAGCGCCAGGACGTGGCCGATCTGCGCAACGTCGAGGGCAGTGACGAGCGCACGCCCGACGAGAAGGAAGCCAAGCACCAGCCCAAGGTCGCCCACGAGGAGTCCGCCGGCTCGCGCGATGATCGGGCGACGACGCGGGCGCCCGCGACGACGACGGCGGCCTCCCGCGAGCAGGAGCCGACCCAGGCCTCCGGCGCCCAGTCCGGTGGGCAGGAGGAGACGATGATGGTGCAGGCCGGCTCCGGCACCTTCACCATCCGCAAGGCGCCGAAGGGCCGGGGTGCGCGCAACGAGGGCGGCCACTTCAATCCCGGCAAGCCATCGCCCCATCGTGTGACCAAGCGCGGCGCCGAGGCCCAGGCGGGGATCGACCTGAATCTGTCCTGGTCCCAGTTCGAGTCGACCTTCGGCGCCGAGGAGCTCAAGGCCCAGCGTCAGGCCTACCTGGAGCAGCGCCGCTCGCGCGCCCGCGGGAGCAACCGCTCGCGCCAGTGGCGCAAGTTCCGGGCGGCGATCGAGAACTTCGTGCCGAACGTGCGCCCCGGCAACCAGACCGCTCTCAACGCGGCCCACTCGCCGTTTGCGCGCTATTTGAACATCGTGCACCGGCGCATTCACCGCCAGTTCGCCCATGGCTTCCTGCGCTCGCTGCCGATCGGTGGAGGCCCGTTTGCCGACCGCACGCTGATGACGAAGCTCGAGATCGTGATCAACGGCGACGGCACGCTGCACAAGATCGGCGTGGCGAAGACTAGCGGGTACCTGCCGTTCGACTACGGCGCCTTCAACGCGGTCACGAAGGCCGCCCCGTTCGAGCCACCGCCGCGCAAGATCCTCTCGGGTGATGGACGCGTTTACGTCCACTGGGGCTTCTATCGCAACGAGCGCCAGTGCGGCACCTTCAACGCGCGCCCCTTCATCTTGCCGAACCCGCCGGGCACGCCCAAGCCCGGCAATGGTCCGCTGCGCGACGCCGTACCCGAGGGGGCCGCCGAGGATGGCGAGCTCGGCTGGCGCCATGAAGCCGTGCGCGAGCCCCATGCCCACCGCTGAGCCTGAGCTGCGGGCGCGCATCGAGGCGCTTGCCCGCGACAAGGGGTTCGCGCGGATCGGCGTTGCCCGTGCCGAGCCACTGTCCGAGGACGCCGCGCGCCTGCGCCGCTGGCTCGCGGCCGGGCACCACGGAACGATGGCGTACATGGCGCGCACCGAGGCCGTGCGCGCGGACCCGACACACGCGGGGATGCTGCCGGAGGCGCGCAGCGTGGTGGTGCTCGCCGCGCCCTACGCCCGTGCGGACGCGCCGACCGGGCCGGAGCCCGGCCGCGTCGCGCGCTACGCCCAGGGCCGCGACTACCACAACGTGCTGCACAGGCGCCTGCGCCCGATCACCCGGCTCCTGCGCGACGCGGGTCACGCCGCTCGCGCCTCGGTCGACACCCTGCCGGTGCTCGAGCGCGCCTGGGCCCAGCGGGCAGGGGTCGGCTTCATCGGCAAGAACTGTTGCCTAATCGTTCCCGGCCTCGGCTCCCACGTCTTCCTGAGCGCGATCGTCACCAGCGCCGCGATCGAGCCGGATGCGCCGATGCCCCAGCGCTGTGGTGACTGCACGCTCTGCCTCGAGCGTTGCCCCACCCGCGCCTTCGTCGCGCCCCGCGAGCTCGACGCCCGCCGCTGCATCGCCTACCTGACGATCGAGCACCGCGGCCCGATCGAACCCGAGCTGCGCCAGGACGTCGGTGACTGGCTCTTCGGCTGCGACCTCTGCCAGGACGTCTGCCCCTTCAACCGCACCGCCCCGCCCCCCGGGGAAGCCACGGCGCCCTACGCCCCGGGCACGCGCTTCGACGGCGTCGAGGCGGACGCTCTGCTCTCGATGGACGAGGACGCCCACCACGACTTCGCCGGCGGCTCGCCCCTGCGCCGACCCGGCCGCGAAGGCCTCGCCCGTAACGCCGCGCTGGTGCTTGGCAACGCGGGCGAGAGACGCGCATTGCCGGTGTTGCGGCGCGCCGCCGAGGAGCACGATTCAGATGTCGTGCGCGACGCGGCCGCGTGGGCGGTGGCACGGCTGAAGGGGTAGGGCGGCCACGAACTCATTTCCCACCCGGACGCTTCTGCCGCGCTAGGCGCCATCCCCGAGCTGCCACTTCCCCGCCAGGGCCCGCCGCGGCCGCGGC
>JAPPOT010000390.1 GCA_028817855.1 Myxococcales bacterium | reverse complement strand
CCCCACACCCCCGACCACGACGGCCGTCGACCCCCGCAAACCTCTCCTACCCATATATGTGTCTATATCGATACTTTCTCGCGCCGAGGCGCCCAATCTTTTTTCGACGGAATCCCCGCTCAACCCCGTTTGCCCCTGTGAACGGCAAGAAACGAGGAGAAAAGCCGCCATGAAGAAGACCCTGACCATCGCCATCGTGACCGCCATGACCACCGCCCCGGTGCTGGCCTTCGCCCAGCCCGAGAGCAACCCGGTCAACCGCGGGATCGCCAAGCGCTTCGAGAAGCTCGACGCCGACAAGAACGGCTCGGTCAGCCTCGAGGAGCTCAGCAGCAGCATCCAGCACCGCTTCTCCACCCTGGACGACAACCAGGACGGGCGCGTGACCCGCGACGAGGTGAGCGCGCACCGGGCGGCCAAGGCCGAGCAGCGCGCGGACAAGCGCGCCAAGCGCGACGAGCAGCGCGTGCAGAAGATGCAGCAGGCCTTCGAGAAGCGCGACGCAAACGACGACGGCAAGCTCAGCCGCGAGGAAGTGGCGCGCATGCCCGAAAAGAAGTTCGCGCGGCTCGACGCCGACGGCGACGGCTTCCTGACCCCAGCCGAGCTGGCCAGCAGCCGCAAGGCCAAGCTCGACCGCCACAGCAAGAAGCGCGACCGCAAGCGCGCCCGGGCCGAGAAGCGCGCCAACACGCGCTTCGAGCGCGTCGACGGAAACCAGGACGGCGCGATCGACGGCAGCGAGATCGGCGCCCACGCCAAGCAGCGCTTCGAGCAGCTCGACAAGAACGCCGACGGCACCCTGAGCAAGGCCGAGCTGCGCCGCGGCAAGAAGGCGAAGAAGGCGCGCCCCGAGATGCGCAAGGGCAAGAAGCAGGACCGCAAGCAGAAGGCCCTCGACAAGCGCAGCGCCCGCATGGAGCGCAAGCAGGCGATGATGGCCGAGCGCGGCGCCAAGCTGGCCGAAAAGCGCGCCAAGAAGGCCGAGCGCCGCGCCGCGGCCCGCGCCAAGCACCAGGCCCAGAGCGCCACCCAGGGCTAGATGACCAATACACTCCCACTCCCCCTTTCCCAGGTCACGCCGCGGCCCCGAGTTGGTCGCGGCGTGGCCGCCGTTCTACTCTCGGCCGCGGCGGAGCGAGGCGACGTGGAGCGGGACGAGGAGATCGCGTTGATGAAGCGCGTGGGCGCGGGCGACGCCCAGGCCTACCGCGCGCTCAGCGATCACTTCCTGCGGCGCATCGTGGCCTACGCCCAGCGCCTGCTCGGCAATCCCGCCGAGGCCGAGGACGTGGCGCAGGAGACCTTCCTGCGGCTGTGGAAGCAGGCCGACAGCTGGAAGCCGCAGGCGCGCCTGTCGACCTGGCTCTATCGCATCGCCCACAACCTCTGCATCGACCGCATCCGCCGCCGGCGCGACACCAGCCCCGACCACCTGGAGCGCTTCTCGATCGGCGACCGTCCCAGCGCGCTGATGCTGCGCAAGCAGGTCGCCGACGCGGTCGAGCTGGCGCTGTCGGGTCTGCCCGAGCGCCAGCGCGCCGCCATCGCCCTGTCGCACTACGAGGGGCTGTCGAACCCGGAGATCGCCGAGGTGCTCGAGGTGAGCGTCGAGGCGGTCGAGTCGCTGCTGTCGCGGGGCCGTCGCGCCTTGCGCAAGGATCTGGCCGCGCTCCACGCGCACCTGCAACAGCCGGCCCACGAAGGATAGGCCCATGACCGAAGAAGACCTCACCCTCACCCGCTTCACCGAGCTGCTCGACGTGCACGGCGCCGACCTGCAGCGCTGGCCCGAGCCCGTGCGCGACGCGGCGCGCGCGCTCGCCGCGTCCGACGCGCAGGCCGCCGAGCTGTTGCAGCAGGCGCGGCAGCTCGACGACGTGCTCGACAGCTGGGAGTCGCTGCCGCCCTCGACGGAGCTGCAGCGCGCGGTGGCCGAGATCCCGCTGCGCCACCCGCGCGAGGCGGGCGCGAAGCTGCCCTGGTTCCTCGGCGCCTTCTGGCGCACCGCCCTGTCGGCCGCCACGGTCGTCGCCCTCGGCTGCGCCGCCGGCAGCCTCGGCAACGATGCCCCGCAAGCGCCGGCCGCGCCGGATCAGCTCGCCGCCCTCGACCCACCCGAGCTCGAGGCCACCGAAGAAGAAACCGACGAGCTCGACGAGCTCATGGAGCTCGCCTTCCTCGCCGAAGCCAGCGAGGAGGAGTGGCCGTGAACGCGGAGGAGCGAAGCGACGACCTCGAGGGAAGGGGGGCCCCGAGCGGCCTTGCCGATCGGGGGGAAGGCAGCGACCGGCCTTGGCCGGTCGTGAAAGAGCGTGACCCATCCCCGGGTCGGGTCTACGGCCCGACGAACAAGGAGGAGTGGCCGTGAGCTCGAAGCGGGGGCTGGTGATCGCGCTGAGCGTCTCGGTGGCGCTGAACCTCTTTCTGCTCGGGTTCCTCGTTGCGCGCGGGCTCGGGAGCCAGCCCTCGCACGTCCACGGTCACCCGGACCACGGTCGCGCCCACCGCGGGATGCACCACGACGGTCCCAAGCGCCGCGGTGGCCCCGAGGCCCGCGGCGAGCGACGCGCCCGCAAGGGCGGTGGCAGGATGGACGGCATGGGCATGATGCGCGCGCTGCGGGGCATGGAGCTGGACGAGGGCGCCGCGGCCCTGCTCGAGGCCCGCCGCGAGGTCATGCGCGAGCACCGCAAGACCCTGCGCGCAGCCCGCAAGGCCGTGCGCGAAGCGATGCACGCCGAGCCCTTCGATCCCGCAATCCTCGAAGCCGCCTTCGTCGCCCAGCGCGAGGCCCACCTCGAGAGCCAGGCTGCAGCCCACGAGACGATGACCCAGCTGGCAGCCAAGCTCAGCGCCGAGCAACGGGCGCAGCTGATGAAAGCGGGGCGCCCAGGAAGACCGCGCAAGGACTGACGTCGCCGCGGGCAGGCGATCGCCTTCATGCCGCCGTGCCGGCACGACTCGCCTGGTGGCAGAGCCACGAGCAGCACCACACGCGGCCCACCACTCGAATCGCCGAGGTTCGTCCAGGAGCGAGCGCGCCCACAGGGAAGACCGCCGGCGTAGCAGCGCTACGTCGAGGATCTTCCCGAGGACCTAAGCCGCTCCTGGGCGAACCTCGGCGATTCCCTGTCAGTTCCAGATTCAATTGCCATGCTAGTGTCCCGCCCATGACTCCGACCACCGAAGACCTTCTTGTCGATGGCGTGCGCTCGCCGGTGCGCAGCTGCGCGCCCGAAGGGCAGGAGCGCGCCCCCGAGGCGGTCGTCTTCGTGCATGGCAACCCGGGGTCGAGCGAGGACTGGAGCGGGCTGCTGCCGCAGGTCGGTGCGTTCGCGCGCGCGATCGCGCCCGACATGCCCGGCTACGGCAAGGCCGAGCGGCCCGACGGCTTCGACTACACGGTGACCGGCTACGCGCGCCACCTCGGCGGGCTGCTCGACCAGCTCGGCGCCACGCGCGTGCACTTCGTGCTGCACGACTTCGGCGGCCCCTGGGGGCTGCAGTACGCGGCCGACCATCCCGACCGCGTCGCCAGCCTGACGCTGCTCAACATGGGCGCGATGCCCGGCTATCGCTGGCACCGCTTTGCCCGCATCTGGCGCACCCCGATCCTCGGCGAGATCTTCCAGTTCACGGCCACGCGCGGCGCCTTCCGTCTGCTACTCAACAACGACAACCCCAAGCCCTTCCCCGAGGCCTTCGTCGACCGCATGTACGAGGACGCCGACTGGCCGATGAAGAAGGCCGTCCTCAAGCTCTACCGCGCGCCCGACGACGTCGGTGATCTCACCGCCCGCCTCGCCGAGCAGCTGAAGCCGCAGAACCTCCCCGCCCTCGTCGTCTGGGGCGACGGTGACGCCTACCTACCCGTGAGCTACGCCGAGCAACAGAGCCAGTACTTCGACGCCCGCATCCACATCCTCCCCGGCTGCGGCCACTGGCCCATGATCGACGACCCCGAAAAAGTCAGCGACCTCGTCCTGCCCTTCCTCCGCGAGCAAGTCGGCGCCGCGGCGGGTTGACGTGCCCACGTCTCGAGCATCGGGCACTTCATCGCCTGCACCCCGACCGGCCCCGCCGGGGTGGGAGCCGTGGACCAATCCCGATCGACGAGCCCGCCGCGGATCGATCCCCGCCAGGCTCGCCGTGGAAAGAGGACCGCCGCAAGCTGGTGGACGACCGAGTGCGCGTGACCAACCGGCCGACGCCCTGAAACGACGAAGTCCTCCGCTGCTGGCAAACGCCGCGACAGCTTGACAGCTCCGCTCAGGGCGTCAGTCATCGCCGCGTCGCAACAGTCAGGAAGGCGTCACGGCAAGCCTCACCGGCCGCCAGATGGCATCAATGTCTCCCGCAGTCCAGTCGGCCCCCGCGCCAGCGACTGCGCTCACCGTCGCCTCGAAGGAGCGCACGATGGCATCTCCTTTGTCCAGCAGTCGCATGTCTTCAAGCCGCGCCAGGATCTTGCCTCGGTCGGCGGATGCGTTGCTTCGAATGTAAAGGTTGGACCAGTTCCGCTCGCCGAGCTGAAGTACGACAACGCGACGGCTCGCTACCTGGAGACTGAGGGTGAGCCACTCCATCGGGTCATTCTGGTCGGGACCGTGTGCTTCGAAGGACCCCTGGTGTCGGAGTGCCTTGCGTCGCCTCGCGAAGGCGCCGGAGACATTGCGGAGGAATGTGTCGTTGAATCGCGGCCAAGGCCAGGCCAGCTTTCGACCGTCCACAGAAACTAGAATAGACGGCGTTGGGTTCTAAGCACCAGCTGCACCTGCACCTCTGAACTTCCCGACGCTTGAGGTACCGACGTGTTCTCCTGTGGGTCGCCGAGGCGCTGGGTGTTGTGGCCTCGCGGAAGAGTGTGAACAATACTCGCGCATGGGCGGTGACGAAGAGGTTGTGCTGATGAGACCGCGGTACCAAGCACTGCTGGCGATCGCGGCAACAGCCTATCCGATGGTCCTCTTGGTCCGCGAGGACTCCTGGTCACTACGGCATTCCATATGGGGCGCGTGCGGCACGCGGGACGCACGCGAAGCCGCTGCTGGGCGAAGCTCGGCGATTCCCTCGACGCTAATCCAACTGACAACCCGGGTCGTCGGGGTTGTTGATGCAGTACTGCGGGTCGCCGCCGGGCGGGACGTCGGCCGGCCAGCAGTCGTCGTCGATGTCCGCGCTGCAGGGCGGAGGCAGCTCGTTGCAGGCGGCCTCGATCACGCGGAAGGCTTCTTCGAGGCCGTCCTCGAGCCGGCCCTCGCACAGGTCCCAGAAGATGCCGCGGTCGTTGGCGTCGAAGCGGTCGACCAGGTTCTGCATGCGCTGGGCGTTGTCCGCCTCGCCGTAGGCGCCCTGGCAGTTGCTGCCGCCGGCGATGCCGAGGAAGACCATCCGCCGGGGGTCGCCCACCACGCTGAGCAGGCGCGAGTACACGTCCTGCGGTGAGGTGGCGTTGCCCGTCGGCTGCTCGTCCTCGTCGGTGATCGCCACCGCCACCAGCAGCGCGTCGCCGCGCCGGAAGCCCTGGTTGGGACCGTCGGCCATGGGTGCCTCCATCGAGGCCGCGATCGAAGAGGCGGGCTGCTCGTCGTCGTTGTCGCCGCTGCAGTCGTGGTCGCCCTGGAAGATGTCGCCGACGCAGGCGAACTCCGCGTCCATCGCGGAGGAGCTGCTCTCGATCCAGGCCGAGCCGCCGTCGAAGTTGCACTCCCCGCCCGTGCCGCGCGTGTGGTA
>JAPPOT010000664.1 GCA_028817855.1 Myxococcales bacterium | reverse complement strand
GATTGCGACAGTCCGGTTCGCAGAGGCGACCGACGGCCGTCCAGCCAAGCACCACCGGGCTGCAGTCATCTCCAGCCGAGTCAGAGTCCTTCGCCAGGCACCGCACGCGCCGGCAACGCATACCAGAACGCCGTCGTCCCCCACGCCGGATTGTCCCGCTCCACGATCGCGGCGCCCTCGAACAGGCCGACGGTCTCGACCGCGACGCGGATGCTCTGCTGGAAGTGGAAGGCGTCGCCGAGGTGGAAGGAGTAGAGGGCGATGGGGCCCGGGCGGGTCTTGATGTAGCCGGAGACGGCGGTGCGGTCGAAGACCTTGAAGCCGCCGTTGAAGTACTCCTCGGTGCCGGTGCCGTGGTAGCCGGGGGGCCAGCCCTCCTCGTCGGTCCAGATCATCACGTCGCCTTCGCCCCACCAATCCTCGTGGGGCCAGTCCAGGTGCAGGATGGCGCCGACGTACTTGCCCGGACCCTCCGCCTCGAGCAAGACGTGGCCGGGGACCTCGAGCGGGCCGAAGGTGGGCGCATCGGGCGTCGCCGCGGGGCGCTGGTGCCAGCGCGCGTGCAGCCGCCCCGTGTCCTCGGGCAGCTGCGTGCACCCCTCGTGCACGATGCGCAGCGCCACCGAGGGCAGCGCGTCGGGGCCGGCGTTGTGAAGCTTCAGCTCGGCGCCGTCGGCGAATGGCATCGGCAGCTCGCTGCGCGCCCAGTTGCCGTCGAGGCCCATGAGCAGCGAGCTGAACTGCGTGCCGGTGTCGACCGGGTCCTGGTCGCCGTGGCCAAAGAAGTAGCCGACCGGCACGTCGATGCTGGGGTCGGCAAGGCCGTCCCAGCTCAGCTGCAGACGCAGGCCGCGCATCGCCTCGGGCGTGCGCGGCTCCACCCGCACCTCCATGCGCGAGATGATCCCGCAACCGGACAACTCCAGCGAGAGGGACTCGGCCGGCGGCAGCGCACCCTGCTCCTGCAGCGTCCAGGTCTCGGGCTCGGGCGGCGGCGTGAGCGCAGCGTCCCAGCGTCGCACGACGCGCTCGAGCTCATGCGCTTGCGCGTCGTCGAGCGGCCAGCGCAGCGAGTCGACCGCAGCGTCCGCGGCAAAGCGCGTGTAGGCGATCTGGTAGTAGCCGCCCCAGTTGGGCTCGGCCAGGGCGCTCACCAGCTGCACGCGGGCATGCCGCGAGAACGGGATCGGCATCAGCAAGCCGGGGTAGGCGCCGGTGTGCAGCAGCGGCTCGGGAAAGGGGCTGCGCTCCGCGGCGTAGAAGTCCTCGAGGAGCATGTCGAAGCGGGGCGCGTCCTCGTGATCGAGGAAGATCTGGATGCGCGTGCCCTCGACCTCCTCGTTGGCGCGTCCGGCGAAGAGCCGGTGGATGCAGCCGGGACCCTCCACGTCGAGCAACACGTTGGCCGCGTCGTCGAGCTGCTTGAAGTCCCACCCGTCGAAGTTGTCACCGCTGCGGTCCCAGGTGCTCGCAAGTGCGGTCCTGGACGGCTCGAGGCGCGGCAGCCGCGAGAGGTCGTGTAGCCGCGTGAGGAAGAAGCCGACGTCGCGCGTGCCGGGTGCTTCCCGTTCGCTGCTGGCCGCGCACGCCGCACACAGCACGGCCAGCAGGCACATGCGCGCCGCGTTCCAACCCATGGGCGGACAGTAGGATCAGCGAGTCGGGCTGGCCACCGGTGGCGGGTTCGCGATCGGTGGGGCTGCCGCCGAGTCGGCACCACGCTGCCCTCGAGGTCGGGGCGGATCTCGAGTGGCGGCTCGGGCGCCGACAGCGAGTCGATGCGGGTGCCCGGATAGTCTTCACTCGACGTGCATGCGGCCGCCTCTTGGGCGATCACCGACAGAGCACCACGATGTCGGTCGAGACGTCTGCGCCGGCCGCGCGGGCGTCGAGCACCTCGCCGAGCCTGCGCCGGGCCTTGCCGAGGATAGGGGCAGCGCAGCCAGTAGCAGGGCGGCGGCGATCAGCACGTGGCGCTTGGAGATCGCTGGATCCATCTGAGCGGATACGTCCGCCAACAACAGAGCCAGCTCAGTGCGAATGCGGCGAAATTCCCCAGCTAAACTGAAAAATTTCGGCAATTGTGAATTTGCTCACGCCGTTCGGAAGCAGCGCTAGCCTGACTTCGTGGTTGTCGCCCACTCGGCGGCTTCGAATGCCGGCAGCGGGCTCTCGCCGAGCAGGCGGGCGAGCTTTTCCATCAGCTGCGCGGTGTCCACATCCTGTGCGGCACGCTCGCGCACGGCGTGCTCGATCAACCCGAAGAGGGCCTGGGCGCTGGCCCAGCTGGCGCCGATGGCAGCGACCGCACGGACCAGCTCGCCGCCGCGGCTATGGAGCCCGAAATGCACCAGGAAGGCGACCGCGCTGAGCGTGAAGAGCAGGCGCACGACGCGTGCGAAGTCGCGCAGCAACGCGCTCGGTGCCACGCACGCGCTGACGTAGGACCCCGCCGGTCGGCTCTCGACCGAGATCTCGAGCACCGGCGAGAAGGGATCGTTCGAGGGCGCGACCTCCACGTGTGCGACGCCGGCATGGTGGGTCGCGCGGGAGACCGTCGAGCCCAACTGTGCGAGCCGATGGATGACCGCCTGCATCGAGAGCGGAGATCGCAGCTGCCGGCTTTGGTGGGGGCGATCGATGATTCTGATCTTGAACCATCGCTCGCGCAGGTCCAAGGGTTTGATGGCGCGCACGTGCGGTTATTGCAGTGCCTGCGGGCGCTGCGGCCAAGCTCGGCCTGTGGCAGAGTGCGCACCATGTCCGACGAACTGAACCAGTGGCTCGCCGCCTACGTGCGCGACAACGGAGGTGTCGCTGGCACCATCCATCTGCGCGAGCGCGCCGGCGATCTGCAGCTGCGCGCGAGCGTGAACATCCCGCCCAAGGTGGTCGAGGTGGTCGGCGTGATCCCGCGCGGCAAGGGCATGGCAGGGCTCGCGTGGGAACGCGACGAGCCGGTGACGACCTGCAACCTCAAGACCGACGACACCGGCGATGTGCGCCCCGGCGCCAAGGCGGTCGACGCCAACGCGGCCGTCGCGATCCCGATCCACGACGCCGAAGGCGGCATCCGCGGTGTGGTCGGCATCGCCTACATGGGTGAGCGCGACATGACCGAGTCCGAGCTCGAGGGTCTACGAAGACAGGCCGAAGCCCTGCCGAGCTGAGCTTGGGTGGGGACGCGGTTGGGAGCTCAGCCTGGCGAGCGCCCTTCCCGAGCTGCAGGAGGCCTTGGCCAGGCTAACTTCCCAACCGCGTCCCCACAGACCCGGGCCGCCCAGCTTGCGGGCGGGGCTACATCGGCATCCGAATCGGCTACAGTGCCTTTCAAACGCAGAGGGGGACGCCGTGCGAACGAGAATCCTGTGGAGGTTGCTGGCGGCAACCGTGTTGGTGGGCTTCGGAGCCGGCTGTCTGGACACGGGCGACTCTGGCAACGGCGCTGGAACGGGCTCCGACGGGGGCGCAGACTCACCGGGTGATGGCGATCGGGACGGCGCCAGCAGTGACCTGGCGACGGGCGAAGGGCCCGCCTGCCTGGTGTCGGGGTCGACCAGCCAGCTCGCGGTCAGCAACGTCGACAAGGTCGACCTGCTCTTCGTGATCGACAACTCCGGCTCCATGCGCGACGCGCAGGAGGCCCTGCGGCGCGAGTTTCCTCGGCTGGTCGAGGTGCTCGCGACAGGTGACATCGACCTGGACGGCGTCGCTGACTTCCCGCCCGCCCGCGACCTGCCCCTGGGCGTCGTGTCCTCGGACATGGGCCTGGTCGGCATCCAGGGCATTCCCCTCTGCGCGGGTCTCGGCGACGACGGCATCATGAACAACGTGCCGGACCCGACGCTGACGGGTTGCCAGGCCAGTTACCCGCGCTTCATCACCTTCACGGCCGGCGTCAACGACCCGACCCAGACCGCCAACGACTTCGCCTGCATCGCCTCGCTCGGCACCGAGGGTTGCGGCTTCGAGCAGCAGCTCGAGGCCGGTCTCAAGGCGCTGTGGCCGTCGGTCGACATCGACCCCGAGAGCGGCGAGGTGATCCAGCCCAACCGCATCCAGTTCCTCGGCGACGTCAACGGCTTCGGCCAGGTCGGCCACGGCGACCAGGAGAACGCGGGCTTCCTGCGCAACGACGTGGTGCAGGGTCGCTCGGTGATCGCGATCGTCATGGTCAGCGACGAGGAGGACTGCTCCTCGGCCGACACCCGCCACTTCACGCCGGACCTCTTCCTCGACCCCGCCGACCCGCTGGCAATGCAGGACCTGAACCTGCGCTGCTTCTTCAACCCGCAGAACCTCTACAACCTCGATCGCTACGTCAACGGCTTCCAGGCCCTGCGTCCCGGTCAGGAGAACCTGGTGATCTTCGCCGGCATCGTCGGCGTGCCGCCGGACCTGGTCGACGAGAGCGCCCGCGCCAACGTGGACCTGCGCGACGAGGCCGCGCGCAACGCCTACTACGACAACATGCTGGCCGATCCACGCATGCAAGAGGTGCCGGATCGGAACCGCACGCCCGAGCAGGGCGGCAACCTGATCCCGTCGTGCATCACCGAGACCGTGCACGCCTTCCCGGCGCGGCGCTTCGTGGAGGTGGCCCGGCGCTTCGGCGAAAACGGCGTGATCCAGTCGATCTGCCAGAACGACTTCGGGCCGGCCATGCAGGTGATCGTCGAGGCGATCGCGCGGCAGCTCGGCGCCGAGTGCCTGCCGCGCAGCCTGGAGCGTGCCGACGACGGGCTGGTCGGCTGCAACGTGGTGTGGGAGCTGCCGCCGCCGAACCTCGCGCCCGCGAATACGCCGACCACCTGCGGTCAGGGGGGCTGGGACTTCCTCCTTCCGCCGGACGAGGGGCGCGAAGCGGTCAGTGATCGGGGTGGCCAGATCTGCAAGGTGCAGCAGCTGGCGGTGATGGATGGTCAGTTCCAGACCACCGATGGCTTCGGCGCGGGCTGGTTCTACGACGACTTCTCGGAGGACGTGCAGCAGGAATGCACGGGTCCGTCGAAACAACGCATCGCCTTCACGCCGGAGGCCACGCCGCCGACCGGCGTCACGGTGAAGCTCGAGTGCGCGACCGGCGCGGAAACGCCGGTGGAGAATGCGGGCTTCCCCGCCGACCAGCCCCGCTTCGGCGACGCCTGTCGCTCGGATGCGGACTGCGAGCGCGAGGCTCAGGACGGCGCGGTGGACGATACGCTGATCTGCCTGCCCGACCCGCGCGGAGACTTCTGCGTGCCGAGCTGCGATAGCGAAGCGGACTGCCCCGGCGCGGCGTGGGCCTGCGAGGACTGGCCCGAGGAGGGCCGCCTGTGCGTGCCGCGCCCTGCGAGCGTGCCCACCTCCGAGGCGGCCGCCTGCGACGGCGCCTCCGGGAACGGCGGTCGCGTCAGCAACGTGGGTCGCGCGTGCCTGCCGGAGGCCGTCCCCGACACCGGCTTCCGCGACGACCAGGTCTACCTGCAGACGCGCAGCCCGCTGTGCGGCGACGGGATCTGCATGGTCTACCGCCTGCGCGGCGACCCGCGCGAGACCTGCGTCGATAGCTGCCCCGACGCCTCCAGCTGCGACTCGAGCATGCTGTGCGCCGACCCGCGCCAGATCGAGGACCGCGTCTACTGCACCTGCCGCTGCGACGGCCCCGGTGGCGCCGACACGTGCGCGTGCCCAGACGGCTTCAGCTGCGTGCAGGCGCTCGAGATCGGCCCGCCGGAGCTACGCGGCGGATACTGCG
>JAPPOT010000422.1 GCA_028817855.1 Myxococcales bacterium | reverse complement strand
GGGGGGCGCCCGGCGTGGTCGGGGTCTGATCCGCCGGGGGTACGTTGCCGAACTGCGAGCCGGCGGCGCTCATGTCCGCCCCGGCCGGCGGGGTGACGACCGTCGCGACCGGATCCATCCGGGTGGCGGTTGAGCCTTCGCTACAACCGACGAGCGCCGCAGCGAGCACGAAGAGACTTGCGTTCCGCACCTTCCACCTCCATTTCGCGCCCGTAGGCGCCGACCCAGCGAGCCGCACCACCCACGAGTGCGTGCTCACGAAGCTAGCAATGGGGTGTGGTGTGCGCAGCTTGTACACCCGCGTTCCTGGGCGGATGCCGGAATGACCAACTCTCCCAAAGAAGCTGCCAACAAACGGGTTACCGGGTGGGCAAGAGAGTGTCCCGTAAAGCTACTATCTTGCGGGCACCACGATCAGTGGCTGCACAGGGCCTACTGACGGATTGTTTCGGGGTCGATACAGACCTGGAGATTGGTCAGCAGTTGGCTGTTCGCGCACTCGTTGCCGGCCGGGCACTGGGGGTCGGCCTGGTGGCAGGCGATGCGCTGGGTGCCCGCGAAGTCGCAGGAGCTCACGCACTCGAAACGCTCGTAGCGCGAGCCCCCCACGAGTGTGCCGCAGCAGACCTGGCCGTCGGGGCAGTCCTCCGGCCCGTCGCAGTGGGACTCCATCACGGTGCAGTCGGGCAGGTCGCAGGTGCAGCTCTCGGCCACGCCGATGCACGTGTCCGTACGCAGGCTGCGCGTGCAGCACTTCTCCACGTCCAGCTCGCAGGTGACCGGGAGGCCGACGCCGCAGGAGGTGCCCGGCAGGATGGGGTCGAGCGTCGGGCCCTCCCCGGGGTCGTCGCCGCTGCCGGCATCACCCATGCCGGCGTCGGCCATCCCCGCGTCGGCCGCGTCGAGGCCGCCCGGGTCGTCCATGGCATCCATGGCGTCGCTCGTGCCGTCATCCATCGGCGGCGTGGGCGCGACCGGACAGGGCGAACAGGGCCCGTAGGCATCCCCGGTCTGCAAGCAGCTCTGCATGCCGGTGCCACCGTGCAGACACGGACACTGCCGCACCTCGGTGGGCTCGCAGCCGAGCGGGGCGACGGTGGTGTTGGCGAGCCGGGGCATGTCGCCACCGGCCTGCTCGTCGCCGCAGGCCGTGAGCCACAGCGCCAGCACACTCGAGAGGCACAGCAGGCGCGCGCTCATCGCAGCCCCACGCGCGTGCCATCGGAGAGCGCGACCTCGCCCGCTCCGTGATCGGGCACGAGCCACAGCCCGCCGCCTTCCTCGCTCGACTCGAAGAAGTAGCCGACCGCCTGACCCAGGTGCGCGCCGGCGTCGTCGAAGAGCTCGACCGAGCGCTCCTCCTCCTCGCCCCCGGGGGCCGCGGCCATCTCGATCGTGCCGGTCACGCGGCGCTCCCCGTCCGGCGTCTGGAGCACGCGCAGGTAGCTCTGCATCGGGCCGTCCTCGACGGCAAACTGCAGGTTGAGGTAGCGGATGCGCTCGAACAGGCGCTGGTAGTTGTAGTCGCTGATGAAGATCGGGTCGCAGTAGCTCATCAGATCCTTGAACTCGCCCGGATCCTTGAGCGTGCGGCTCGAGAGGCCGAAGCCCCAGACGCCGATCGAGGCGTCCTCGTAGGGGTAGGCCCCGCCCGACACGCCGCAGGGGGCGTGGGGCAGTCCCAGGGAGTGGCCGAGCTCGTGCGACATCGTGGAGGCAGCCACCCCGCCCTCGAAACCGACGCCGACGGAGCAGCGGCCGAAGTTGGCGGCGGGACCCGGCAGGTAGGAGATGCCGACGATGCCTCCGCCGTAGGCCTGCATGCTCTCGCGCGGCGCCATCACGCCGTAGTAGAGCACCTTGGGGTCGGGCTGCTCGTTCGTGCGCAGGGAGCAGTGGCTGTCGAGCCACGACTCCCAGCCGTTGTTGGGCCCGACGTTGGCGTCGTAGTCGACCGGCTCGTGCAGCTCGAACTCCACGTCGATGACCGGATAGAAGGCGTAGATGTAGTCGCGGAAGAGCTGCAGCTGCTCATCGGTCACGACCGGCAGCCGCCCGGAGCCGTCGCCGTTGTAGCGATAGGGCACGATCATCACGCGCAGCGGGCCGGCGTTGCGTGCGCCCAGCTCCGCCAGCGTGTCCTCTTCGAGCGGGTAGCGCACCCCTGGATCGATCGTTCCGGTCGCGGACGCCGCCACGCCCTCCAGCTCGCGCAGCTCCAGGCTGTAGCGTAGGTCGCCGGTGATCGTGCCCTGAGCAATGTCGAAGTTGATCGTGCTCTCCAGATCCTCTTCCGAGGACGAGACCTCGACGCGCTGGGTCACGACCTGGGACTCCACCGCGGTCTCGGCGGACGACAGGGTCAGGTGCGCCTCGAGCTCGCGCGGCGCGAAGCCGGGCAGGGCCTCGACGTAGGCGCGCAGCAGCCCCGACTTGCCGACCACCACCGGCGCGTTGCGCGCGATGACCGCCTGGCCCTCGACCGCGAGCGAGACCTTGACCGCCTGGAAGAGCGCGATCTCGCGGATGCGGATGTCGCGGGCCGCGACCGGCGGCGGAGGCTCGGGGGGCGTCGGATCGGACACCGGGCTGGCCGCGCCTGCCGTGCCGCCGGTGATCGGTCCGTCGGGCCCGTCGCCGCCCGGCACGGCGAGGGGCGCGTCGCCGGTGCTTGGAGCATTGGGGCATTCGCACGGCCCCATCGCGCTGCCGACCGCGTCGCACGTGGACACGCCGACCACGCCGGCCCCGCAGTCGCAGGCGGCGATCAGGCCCGGAACGCACGCACGGTTGGCCGCCGGCGGCTGGGCGCCGGGCACGACGCTCGCTCCGGAACGCGTTGCGGGCGCGGAATCACCGCATCCGAGCAACAGTCCGCAGGCGATCAGAAGTGGGAGCGCGCCCGCGCGCGGGTTCAATCTCATTTCGCACCACCTTCGACTTCCACCCGTCGATGGACCCTAGTGCGGTGCGCAGGTTCGTGCCACCCCGACAATCGCAGGGTTTCATGACTTCCAGGGACAACACGCGAGGGCTTGAGCTCGCGTGCGTCCCGAGGCGCACCCACCGATCTGTTAACGATCGAGGAGTCAGGGAGCAGTCAAAAAGGTTTCCGAACCGTTCTTCCCTGCCGTCGCCAGCACGTAGTCCACCAGCGACTGATCCGCAGAGGACCTGTGGGTCGCGATCAGATCCTGGGAGGCCTGACTGTAGTCGCTGACCATGTTCGGAGTGCTGCCGTGGGATGCGGAGAGATCCGTGGGTGCCGACTGCAGCTGGTAGGCGCCGTCCGAGAGCGCCACGTAGCTGCCCGAAATCTCGAGCCCGCCCTCGCGGTAGTCGCCCAGCAGTTCCTCGGTGAAGTACTCCAGGTCGTCGTCGCCGATGATGGCCGGGTTGGCGAGGAAGATGTTGTCCTCGAAGGCCACGCGCGCGCCCACGCGCACGCTCAGCACGTCCTTGCGGTAGCCGTAGAAGACGTTGTTGAACATGTGCGAGCGGCCGCGGCGGATCAGGGGCACGCGGCGTCCGGTGTTGCCGAAGGTGTCGTAGAGCGCGTCGGTGGTGATGAAGGCGTTGTGGTGGAAGGTCGTGGTGATCTGTTGGTTGATCTCGCGGCTGTCGCTCGACCCGTGCAGGGACGCGCGCTTGACGTCCTGGACGAGGTTGAAAGAGACGGTCACGTCGTAGGCCCCCACCTTCACGTCAAAGGCCGCGTCGCCCGTGAGGTCGAAGGTGTTCTGGTGGATCCAGACGTCGTGGGAGGCTCCGGTCACGCGCAGCATGTCGGGGTCGAGGCCGTGGTCCTCGGTGTGGCCTGCACCCTGGAAGTGCATGTGCGTGACGATCACGCTGGTGGCGGTCTCGACTGGCTCGCCACCCGAGTCCGCGCCGATCGCGAAGCCGCTGAAGAGCACCCGGGCCTGGCTCTGGCGCCCGTCGATGGTGGTGTTGGAGCGGGCGCGCACGTTGCGGATCGGCAGATCGCTGTCGTTGAGCCGATCGTTGAAGAAGACCTCCAGGCAGTCGCCGCTGCCCACGCCATTGGCCGCGCACCAGGCCTCGTGATCGCGGCAGAGGGCTGGATCCCCCGTGCCCAGCGCGGACAGCACGTCCGCGTCGTCGCAGTGGAGGCGATAGAGCGCGATGTCCGTCGGGTCCGCGAAGTCGTCCTTGTCAAAGACGATCCAGGTGTGAGCGTCGCTGGAGACGGCGTCGGCGAGCTGTTGCTCGACGGACACGCCGCCGCCCTTGGTGATGACGGTGAGGGTGCTGCCGCCGCCGGGGTCGTAGCCGCCACGCGCGCCCTCGCCGTAGCCGATTGGCTGGCCGAGGGAGGCCGCCAGGCACGCGACGATCTCCTGGTCGGTCTGCAGGCTGGACTCGCGCCAGTTGATGGTGGGGTCCGAGATCAGCGCATTGCAGTCGGCGTCCACGACGATGACAGGATCCGGCGCGTCGCCGTCGCCGTCGCCGCCGTCCCCGTCCCCGTCCCCGGGATCGTTGGGGGGCGCGGGATCTTCTCCCTGCCCGGCCGCGCCTGGGTCGCCACCCGGCACGTCGATGGGATCCCCCGGATCGACGGTGGCCGTCATGTCGTCCGTTCCGTCTGGCGGGGTGCCGGACCCCGGCGCTGGCTCGCCGCCGAACGGCGCGGCGGGTCCATCCATCGCGTCGGACGCAGAAGACCCCGGGTCATCCGCGCACGCGATCAACCCCAGCAGGAGCGCGACGACACCGACGCGACCCACCCATCCTCGAGCTCTCATACCCTGAAGCATCGCAACCTCGCTCCCCCATCGTGACCCTAGGGCGCGTACCTACCCAGCGCCTAGGGGCAGGCTCGTGCCACTTCGGGTCACGCATGGATGCGCGGCAGGTGGTCGTGCCACGGGTGGGCCGCTTCGAGCTGCGCGGCTAGCCGTACTAGCACGTCCTCGCGTCCGAGCGCCGCTGCGAGCTGGACACCGATTGGCAGACCGTCGGCTGCGCGGTGCAACGGCAGTGAGACGGCGGGTTGGCCGGTCTGATTGAAGAGCTGGGTGTTTGGCGTCAGCTCGAGGAACTCCGGACCCAGGCGTGCGATCACCGCCTTGAGCACACGCTCTGACGGCAGCGCCCGCAGCAGCGACAGCCCGGCTCGCTCGGCTGCGCCCAGCGTCAGCTCTCCGATGGGCACCTGCGGGTGGGTCACCGTCGCGCACAGCAGCACGTCGTGGCTTTCGTGGAAGGTGCCCATCGCACGCGAGGCGGCCTGCGCCGCGTCGCGGGCGTGCTGCAGCTCGATCCCGCGCAGCGCGCGCCCCAGCTGGTTCATCAGCCACGTGCTGGGCTCGAAGTCGGCCGCGCGCGGGGTCTTGCCGATCAGGCGCGCGAAGTCATCGATCTCGCCGGCGACACCGACCGCCACCTGGGTGAAGTAGGCGCCCGTGAGCGCCTCCCGATCGATCTCGGGCTTCACCTCCTCGACCCGGTGTCCGAGCGCCTCGAGCTGGGCCGCGCTCGCGCGTACGGCCGCGCGATGCTCGGCGTGCACCTCGCGTCCGAGCAGGGAGCCGTCGCACCAGCCGATGCGCAGCGCGCCCGGATCCCTGCCGACCTCCTCGGCGAGGGGGCGTGGGAGCGCCGGTGCGGCGTAGGGATCGCCGGGCATCGGGCCTGCCATCACGTCGAGCATGGCCGCGGCGTCGCGTACGCTGCGGGTCAGCGCGCCCCACTGCACGTAGCCGCCCCAGCCC
>JAPPOT010000085.1 GCA_028817855.1 Myxococcales bacterium | reverse complement strand
CACGCATGACGCCCCCCTTCCCCTTGGCCAGGAGATCGCGCAACGTGCGAGGGGCGCCACCGCCCCCCGGCAGCCTCCCCTGCACTGCGGCCACGTAACCCTTGCCCACGGTGCGGCCCTCGAACTGCCTCGCCAACCCCGCGTTCATCTCCCGCGCCAGCGCGAAGCACATCAGGCCGGAGGTGCCGCGATCGAGCCGCTGGTGGAGGCCGAGGTAGACCTCCTCGGGCGCCACCCCGCGCTCGACTGCGAGGTAGCGCTTGAGGCGGGCAACCACGTCGTCGTCGTGCTCGGGCTCGGCCGCCTGAGACGGCACGCCGGCCGGCTTGTCCACGACCAGGAGGTGCTCGTCACGGTAGACGACGTCGCGCGAGCGCCAGTCGGGCCAGACGTCAAAGGTCATGGCCGCGTGGCACCCGCGCCGCGGTCAGTAGCCGCGCTCGCACAGCTCCGGCGGCAGCAGCGGCGAGGGCTTGTCGGTGGTGGTGATCCACAGCTGGTGGGCCGCGCGCGTGGCGGCGATGTGCAGCAGGTGGCGCGCCTCGTCCGTCTCCGGGTAGCTGGTCGTCGTGACCTCCACGAGCACGACATAGTCGAACTCGAGGCCCTTGACCTGGCGCACGTCGGTGACATCGATGCCCGCCTTGAAGGGGAAGTCCTGCTCAGCGATCAGCCGCACGTGCGGCACCTCGGCGCGCGTCAGCCCCTCTGCGTACTCCCGCGCCTGCTCGAGCGAACGCGTGATGACCGCGACCGACGCGAGCGGCTCACCCGCCAGCAGCGAGCGCAGGGACTCGGCCAGGAAGCCGACGGCATCGCCCGTGTGCGAGAAGCGAAACAACTCGACGGGCACACCGTCTCGCATGGCCTGCCCCGGCATCTCCGGCAGCAGCGGGCCGAGCACACCGTTGGCGAGCTCCATGATCTGCCGCGTCGAGCGGTAGGTGACCTGCAGGGGCTCCACCTCCACGTGCCCCTTGCCGAGCTGATCGAGCACGCCGCCCCAGTCCTCGAATCCGTTGTCCATCATGAGGCGCTGGGCTACGTCGCCGGCCAGCGTCACACTCTGGGAGCGCGTCGTCCCGAGCACAGTCGAGAGCTCGAGCGGGCTCAGGTCCTGCGCCTCGTCGACGAAGATGTGCTCGTAGCGCAACACGTCTTGCTTGCGCTTGAGCGGCCCGCGTACGCGCTGGTGGATGCGCAACAACAACGCGTCGTCCTCCCAGTCGAGGGTGGCCGAGGTGCGCTCATCGGTCCCGTCGACGCCGAGCTGGAAGTCGTCGGGTTGGCTGTTGGAGCCCCGCTGGGCGCGACGCTCCTCCTTGTCCTCGATCTCTGCGACGGCGGCACCACAGCGGGCCGAGCACCAGCGGAAGGCGGCCCCCACCTGCCCCTCCGTGAACTCGCCCGGAGCATGGCGCGAGAGCGCCTCGAAGAGTGTCTTCCGGTCGGTCAGCAGCTCCGCCCAGATCGAAACCACGTCGGCGCGCTCGAGTAGATCGCGAAGCTCGCGCTCGATTCCATGTCGGGCACTCGGCGCCACGTTGTCGCCCTGCTGGCCGAGCCAGCCGAGCAACCGCCGCGCGCGCTGCGCCAGGGCCTTGCCCGACGACTCTGCCCAGCCCTGGAGCACCTTTGCAGCCTCACCGCCCGCCGCCTGCCGCACCGCGTCCTCGAAGGCCTGCTCCTGGCGCCGCACGTGCTCGTCGATCATGGGCAGCCAGGCCGGGTGCTTCTTGAGCCGCACCACCACGTCCGGCGTCTCGTCCGTGTAGAGCGACGGCAGATCCCGCAGGTGGCTGGTGCGCAGCTTGCGCGCCCAGTCGTGGAAGGTGATGACCGGCACGCCCGGCACGCCCAACGCGGGCAGCACGTGCGAGATGTAGCGCGCCAACGCGTCGTTGAAGACCACGACCAGCATGCGCTCGGCGCGGAAGCGCTTGCGATCCTGGAAGGAGAGATACGCGAGGCGGTGCAGCCCGATGGTGGTCTTGCCACTGCCAGCGCCGCCCTGGATCACGACCAGGCCGCTGTCGGGCTTGGTGATGAGCTCGAACTGGCGCCCATCGATCAGCGCGGCGATCTCCGGCAGGAACTTGTCCTCGCGGATGTCACCGTCGTGGGCGACCCCGAGCCGTCCGACCGGCTTGTAGTCGGATGGCCGTGGCGCGGTGCCCTGGCCGCCCTTGAGGATCGTGCTGTCCCCCAGACGCACCCAGCTGCCGTCGTGCCGGCACAGGAAGGTGCCTTGGGTGGCGCCGATGCGGCGCAGGGAGCCATCGTTGATCGCGAGGCTGCGGCGCGTGAGCACCTCGCCCTCGACGTAGCGACCGCCGAACTCCTCGTCGTAGTCATCGCCCTCGTCGTAGCGATAGTAGACGCGGCTGACGGGCGCGTCGCGCCAGTCGACGATCTGGACGCCGGTCTTCGAGTCCAGGTAGGTCGCGCGGCCGATCAGCACCTCGCGCTTGCGCTCCCCCTCCTGCAACACGATGCGGCCAAAGTAGGGCGAGCGCACGTCCACGTCGCCGGTGTTCACGTCGGCGCGGCGCGCCGCCACCTGCTGCAGACGCTCCATCTGCGCGACCAGCGCCGGAACGTCTTCCAGGCGCGCCTCACTGATCTCGTCGCGCAGGGCGATCAGGTCGTCGTCGTAGTCGACCGGGCCGGCGCGGCGTAGCTCGCGGGTGGCGAGGTGCTTGAGCACGCGGTTGAGCACGCGCTGTTCCTCGCCGACGACGCGGTCGAGCTCGGCGTCCTTCTGGGGCTCGGTCTGTGTAGTGCTGTCGGCCACGGGGGAACCGTCCAGGCAAAGGGGGTAAGCGAAAAATCGGAAGCGAAATTGGGTAGCACGTTCCGGGGCGGCCGATCCAGTGCGGCCAGCTCAGAGCAGGAACATCAAGGCCACGGCGCCCACCACCAGGGCAGCGACCACGGTACCGCGCACCCGATCCTGGGCCGGCGGCTTGCGCGCCGAGGGGTGCACGAGCAGCATCCCAAGCCCCAGGAAGGGCAGCGCGGGCAGCGTCGCTGCCAGCGCGATGACCGCCGCCATGGTCGCGACATAGGCGAGCACGAGCGCGACCGCGGTGCGAGCGAGTGGAAGTCCGTGGCGCCGTGCAACCGCCACGTAGAGGGCGGTGAAGACGAGATCGCCCGCGCCTAGGAAGGCCTCGATGTTTGGCGTCCCCAGCATTGGCCAGGGCAGCGCCAGGACCGAGAGGGCGACCTCCGACTCGACGATGGCGTGGGAGGGGCCGGCCTCGTGGAAGACGCTGAAGAAGTCGGCCGCGGAGGACACGACCACCACGAAGATCAGGTGACCGGGATGCTCCACCGCACCGCCGACGACGGCCCCGAGCAGGGTGGCGCCGAGCAACAGGGCCGCGGTCACCACCACGGCGGTATCCAGGTCCGCCCCACCGGCGGCGGCCACAGCCAGCAGGGCGGCCGCCGGCAATGCCAGCAAGGCAAGGGCGCGACGGCCGACGCGCGGGCACGCAAAGCTGCTGATGACCGCGAATCCGGACACCACCATGAACGCGATCGCGTAGGCCACGATCGGAGGGACGCGGAGGTCGGGTGCACGGCTTGCAGCCAGGAGCAGGACCACCTCGGCCCAGCCGACAACGGCCAGCCAACGCAGCCATGGGCCAGCAGCGAGCAGCCTGCCACTGGCCGCGTCCGACCCGCCTGCCGGTCCGGCCATGACCGGTTCGCTCTCGGTGGCTTCGCCCACTCGCTTCGATTGTACCCCGGGTGGGGTCGAGCAGCGACTCAGGTTTTGTTGGAATTACAACGACTCTCGGCGAGAGAGCGAGTCAGCTCACAGCCCGGTCCTTTCCAGTTGACAGCGCCCGCAGGTTGACGCATTTGGTCCGGGAAATCCGCAAACTTGCGGGGATATCGCGCTGTCACATGGGTTGGCGGCGCCACGAATAGTCTTTATGCGGCCCGTGCTTGTGGGCCATACTTCTTCACACCTTCTGGAAATGCTGAATAGCTCGCAATCACAAGGCGGTAACGGCTCTGATTCGGGCGCTGGGACGGGGGAGCTGAGGGCGTTTGTCGCCACCCGCCTCGGCGGCCATAGCTGGGTCGTCGACCTCGTCCCCAACTACGAAATGAAGGTCGGCAGCGCCGCAGAAGCGGACATTCGTGTCGACGTCGACGGCGTGAGGCCGCACCACGCGACGATCGCGTGGAATGGCGAGCAGGTCTCCGTCACGCCGATCGATGGCGCCCCCGTGCAACTCAACGGCGAGGACCTCTCCGACAGGACGGTGATCGATCCCGGTGATGAGATCCGCATTGCACCCGCCACGTTGGTGGTGAACGTCACGCTTGCACCGGCGCGCATGGGGCGCCGTTCGCTGACGCACGCCGAATTCGCCGAGCGCGTCACGGAGGAGCTGGCTCGCGCGAGCCGCAGCGGGCGCCACACCTGCGTGGTCATGCTCAAGAGCCGCAGCGGCGACGGCTCGCGCCTGGCGAGCGCGGCCCTCGGGAGCTTCCGCGATGGCGACGTGGTCGGCACCTACGCGCACGACGAGATCGAGTTCCTGCTGCCCGACACGCCTCCCAGCGTCGCCCAGGCGGTGGTGGAGCGCCTGCTCGAGACGAGCGGGCTGCAGCAGAGCGCAGTGGGGATGGCGGTCTCACCCGACGACGGCGACACGGCCGAGCGCGTGATGCGCGGCGCGCGCGATGCGCTGGCGATGGCGCTGACACAGGGCGGTGGCATCTGCCGGCCGACCGAATCCTCCGATGTGCCAGCAGCCTCGCCCGGCACGATTCACACCGATGCGACGCGCACGGTCGTCGATGAGGTCACGGCTGCCGCCGCCGAGGGAGAGCCGCTTCTGCTGGTCGGCGAGCCAAGTAGCGGCAAGCGCTTCTACGCGCGCCTCTTCCACGAACGCGGCGAGCGGGCCAGCGGCCCCTTCGTCCTGATCCAGTGCGCGGGCTTGGTCGATCAGGAGGCGATCTCCAAGGCCTTCGGTCCGGAGACCGGGGACGTGGCCGACTGCGAGGCAGAGGGCGCCCAGGGCGGGACGCTGGTGCTCGACGAGCTCGGCGACCTGCCGATGCCCGGGCAGCGTCGCCTGCTGCGACTGTTCGAGGAGGGCAGCGAGGACTACAACCTGGTCAGCACCACCCACCGCGACCTGCCGGCGCTGTGCCAGGTGGGCGTCTTCACGCGTGAGCTCTACGACAAGATCGCGGCGCGGCGCGTGACCGTGCCCGCGCTGCGCATGCGCGCGGAGAGCATCGTGCCGCTCGCCCAGAACTTCGCCGCTCAGTACAAGAGCGACAAGCCCGTCAAGTTGTCGGCGGGCGCGATCGACAAGATGCGCAGCTACTCGTGGCCCGGCAACGTGCTCGAGCTCCAGAACGCGATGGAGCGCGCGGTGACGCTGGCCGACGGCGGCGAGATCCTGGCCGAGCACCTGCCGGGCGACCTCGGCGACGGCGACGGTGGCCGCTTGCGTGAGCACGTCGGCGCGGTGGAGCGCGACGCCATCATCAAGGCGCTGGCGGACAACAACTACAATCAGACCCACGCCGCCAAGATCCTCGGCATCAGCCGCCGCGCGCTCATCTACAAGATGGAGAAGTACGGCCTGAAGCCGCCGCCCGCGGGCAAGAAGGACGAGTAGCCTGCGGCACCGTCTAGAGTCCTCTTGGGACGCTCTGCGCAAGTGCTGGAGTAGACGGCTCGCCCGGCAGCCGAGCGCGCTCCCCCAACC
>JAPPOT010000712.1 GCA_028817855.1 Myxococcales bacterium | reverse complement strand
ATCTTGATCAGCACGAACGACGCCCGCGCCGTGTAGGCCGCCACGCCCAGGCCGGCCGCGACCTGGAAGCCGAGCTGCTTGCCGATGTCGAGCCCTTCCTGGTTGCCGCCGAAGGCGGTGGAACCGAAGATACCGGCCAGCGCGACGCCGACGAAGCCACCCACGCCGTGCACACCGAAGACATCGAGCGAGTCGTCGTAGCCGAGCTTGTGCTTGAGCGCGGTCGAGGCCCAGTAGCAGATCAGCCCCGAGGCGAAACCGATGGCCAGCCCGCCGATCGGTCCGATCACGCCCGCCGCCGGAGTGACGGCGGCCAGCCCCGCAATGGCGCCGGTCGCGGTGCCGAGCGCGCTCGGCTTGCCGTTCTTGATCCACTCGACGAAGAGCCAGACCAACGCACCGACCGAGGCCGAGATGTGCGTCACCGTAATCGCCATCGCCGCGCTGCCGTCGGCGGCCAGCGCGCTGCCGCCGTTGAAGCCGAACCAGCCGACCCACAGCATCGCCGTCCCGGTGCACGTCATCGTCATGTTGTGCGGGATGAAGGGCTCGCCCGGGTAGCCCATGCGCGGCCCGACCATGATGCAGGCGACGAGCGCGCCGACGCCGGCGGTGATGTGCACCACGATGCCGCCGGCGAAGTCGAAGACGCCCATATCGGCGAGCAGCGCGCCGTCGCCGCCCCAGACCATGTGGCACACCGGCAGGTAGACCACGACCAGCCAGACGGTGCAGAAGATCAGCACGGCCGAGAACTTCATGCGCTCCGGAAACGCGCCCAGCATCAGCGCCGGCGTGATGATCGCGAAGGTCAGCTGGAATGCGAAGAACAGCACCTCGGGGATGGACCCGCTCAGCGTCTCCGCGGTCACGCCGGACAGGAAAGCCTTGTCGAAGCCGCCCACGAAGGAGTGCATGTTCACGGCACCGGCCTCCATCCCGGTCGTGTCGAATGCCATGCTGTAGCCGAAGCACAGCCACACCACCGTGACCACGCCGCCCACCGCGAAGCACTGGAGCATCATGCTCAGCACGTTGCGCCGCTGAAGCAGGCCTGCGTAGAACAGGAACAGCCCCGGCAAGGTCATGAACAACACCAGCGCGGTGGACACCAGAATCCACGCCGTGTCGCCCGAGTTCAGTCCATCCGATGCGTGCGCCGTGCCCGACAGCAGCAGCCACGCAACGAGTCCAGCTCCGATCTTCCTCATGTCGCCCTCCCTCGATGGGCTGTCTATTTCAGAAGGGTTTCGGTACTCGGAAATTGTTTCGTCAGCGTTTCGGCTGCGTTTCATGCATTTGTCGTGGTGCTTCAGGCTGCCAAAGTCCCAATTGGACGCCCCTGAACGGAGACAGGAAGGCCCGGCGCGGGCCGACGCTCAGAGGCCGCAGCCGCCGGGGGCGTCGTTGCCGGTGCAGGTGCAGTGGTCGGCGCAGCTGCACGTGGCGGTCGTGCAGCCCTTCGATCGACGACAGGATGGCGTTGTCGATGATCTCGAGACGAACGCCGAGTGGCGCAAGTCGCGAAGGCCGTCGAGGTGCTCGGGCGCGTTGTTGTTGTCGATCGCGAGGGTGACAGCTGCACCCAGGTCCGCGTATGAGGGACGCGTGGACGCCCTCCCCCGCGACCTGCTGCCCATCCTGCGCGATGCGACCGGCGCGCAGGCCATTGCGCGCAGCGAGCCGGTGCAGACCCTCTGGAGCGGCTACGGCCAGATCCTGCGCCTGACACTCGAGGGCGGCGACCACGAGCAGGTGATCGTGAAGCACGTCGCACCACCGGCGGTCGTGAGCCACCCGCGCGGCTGGGGCGGCGACCGCGGGCACCAACGCAAGCTGCGCTCCTACGAGGTCGAGCACGCCTTCTACCGGCACCATGCCCCGTGCTGCGACCCCCGCTGTCGCGTGCCCGCGCTGCTGGCGAGCAGGGGTGGCGACGGGCGCTGGCTGCTGGTGATGGAGGACCTGGACGCTGCGGGCTTATCGGCGCGCCGGAGCTTGCTCGCCGACGCGGAGCTCGACGCCTGCCTCGCATGGCTCGCCCACTTCCACGCGCGCTTCCTCGGCCGCGAGCCCGCGGGCCTCTGGGAGACCGGGACCTACTGGCACCTGGCCACGCGACCGGAGGAGCTCGCGGCCATCGCGGATCCCGAGCTGCGCGCCGCTGCGCCGGCCCTCGACGCACGCCTGCGCGCCTGCACGCACCAGACGCTGGTGCACGGCGACGCCAAGGTCGCGAACTTCTGCTTCCGCGAGGACGCGGGCGAGCCACGCGTCGCCGCCGTCGACTTCCAGTACGTCGGCGGCGGCTGCGGCATGAAGGACGTGGCCTACTTCCTCGGCAGCTGCCTCGACGAGGGCGAGTGCGAGCGCCGCGCTGACGCGCTGCTCGATCGCTACTTCGCGCTCCTGCGCGCGGCCCTTCCCTACGCGATCGGCGCCGCGGTGGAGGCCGAGTGGCGGCCCCTCTACCCGCACGCCTGGGCAGACTTTCATCGCTTCCTCGCCGGGTGGGCGCCCACGCACCACAAGATCCATCGTACACCGAGCGCCTCACCGAGCTGGCGCTACGAGACCTCTGAGCTCCGCGGCCGGCCACCGCGTCGACTCCGCGCCGGTGTGAGTCCAGCAGGGCAGCCATAGGCAGCGGTCGATTCGGTCCGGTCACGGACGCCGCGACCTGCGGCCATGGGCGGCCGCGTAGTGTCGCGGGGTTTGGCCGAAGCGCTTGCGGAAGGCGGCCGCGAAGTGGCTCTGGCTGCTGAAGCCGACCGCGAGCGCGATCTCCGCGACGTCCTCGCGTCCAAGCACGAGCCGGCGTGCGCCCTCCTCCAGGCGCTGGTGCAAGACGTAGCGATAGGGAGTGATCCCGAAGGACGCGCGGAAGAGCTTCGAGAAGGGGTGTACGCCCACGCCGGCCACGGCCGCCAGCTCTGCCACCGACAGTTGCTCGCCGAGCCGCGCGCGAACGTGCTCCACCAGGCGCCTGCACTGCGTGTCGGAGAGCGCTCCGCGTTCGCGCGCGGGCGACAGCGACATGGAGCCGAGCACGTAGCTGAGAAATGCGAGCGACAGCGACTCCGCGTAGAGCCGGCCCCTGCCTGCCCCATCCAACAGCTCGCAGCGCATCGCGCTCATCAGGGCGCGCGCGTTGTCATCGGCCAGCGGCGGCGTGCGGCCAAAGCCGGCGGGGGCCCGCTCCAGTCCGATCCGATGGAACCACTCCGGCGTGACCAGGATCGCCGCCACGTCGGCGCTGCCCGTGACGCGGCTCGAGACCGGCTCGTCGCCCGACAGGAAGCTCACCGATCCCGGTCGTGAACGGTGCGTGACGTCGCGCCCCCCACGGTTGGCGGTGATTTCCACGGTGCCCGCGAGGAAAGCGACCATGGCGTACTGGCCGCTCACCGGTCCGGTGTCCTGGGTCTCGCCCGGCACCGTTCGATGAAGCTCGATCGGAACGCCAGCCCACGGGGTCTCGGCGCCACCGCGTAACAGCGTGCCGCTGCCGCCCGCGTCAAACGACAGCGGGCGCGTCCTGCCGGCAACCTGCTGCATGATGCGCGACTGCACGAAGGACCAAGCTAGGGACGGGCGGCGGGCCGGGTCAATGGGAGCCCGCGCCGTTTCTCATGATGATCCAGGCCAGCCCTGGCCCGCTGTGCCAGCCGTCACACGAGGCCGCTCCAGCGATCTCGATGAATCCGCACAGGGAATTCGAAAGAACCGCCTCCAGCCTGCCTGCTACCACACCGAAGACGCAGCGTATGGCGCTCGAGGAGGATGTCGGATGCAGGACACGTATCCACGTGGGTTTGCTCGCCTGATGGTGAGCGCGCTCGCCATCGCGGCACTGGGGTGCGAGAGCACGAACGACGGGACGCAGGAGGGTGCAGGGACGCCCCAGGTGATCGTGCCCGCCCCGACGTCTCCGGGCGGTGAACCGAGCGGCAGTGCCACCACCATCGACGGCGACAGCAACGTCGGCGCGCCCGGCAACACCGGGATGGACGGCGCTGGCGCCACAGACCCGCCGCCGATCGATGAGCCGGGCCCGGGCACCGACCTCGCGAACATGGAAGACGGCGCCGATGGATCCGGGACAGCCGGCACCGATGGCGCCGGAATGGCCGGCAGCGCGGGCGCCAACACGGGCACCGGCGGCACCGGCGCGGACGACCCCAGCGAGTGCGCGCACGTCCAGATGCAGGGATCGGACTTCTGCACGATCGGCGACTCCTGGATCCAGATTCCGGGCAACCAGGTCACGACGCTCGAAGATCACCTGGCCGCCGCGGGCGTGATCCCGGCGGGCGACCGCTTCGACCGGCGCGAGGTGAGCGGGTCGCGCCTGTCGGCGATCATCAACACCTACAACCGTCAGCCCGACAACTGCCGGGTGCTGATCATGGACGGCGGCGGCATCGACCTCTTCGTCGCGCCCGCGGGCGACGACGCCGCGGTCGCGCCCGTCGTCGAGCAGTTCGAGAGCTTCCTGGTCCAGGTCGCGGCCGACGGCTTCGTGGAGCACATCATCTACAGCCTGTACCCCGTCATCCCCTCGACCCCGAACCTCAACGTGAACATGAAGCCGGGCTTCTCGGCCGCGTGCGCCGCCAGCGCGGTCCCGTGCGTGCTCGTGGACCTGGAGCCGCTCTTCATGGGCCAGCACTTCGCCGGCGACCGAACCCACGCCAACGACGCGGGCGGCGTCATCATCGGAGACGCCTGGTGGCAGACCATGCAGGACAACTGCATCGCCCAGTAGCTCGCACCGCTGTGGTCGGCGAGGGCCGCATCGTCAGCAGGGCCCGGCCCCCTCCCCTCCGTCGACCGCGAACGTGACCAGCTGCAGGTTCAGCAGGGCAGCCTCCTCCACCGGCTCCGACGCCGCCGCCAGCGCGCGGATCTGACGGTAGGTGTCGCGCAGGATCTCTCGGACCCGCTCCAGGTCCTGCTGCGACATGGACATCAAGTTGTAGCCGAGCCAGTCTCCGTCGCGCCGTGCGGGCAGGCGCTGCAGCGCGGCGCGCGTCCAGTGCGCGCGCAGCCGGTCGAGGGCGGGGCCGCTCGTGTCCACGGTGAGCGGCTCGCGGGCGCGGTAGCGGCCAGCGCGAAGCTCCACGATGCCCGCGTGCTCGAGCGCCGTGAGGACCTCGGCCTCGTGCGCCTCCTCGAGGCCGAGCGCGCGCGCGAGCACGCCGGGCTCGTGACGGGGAAGCGCCCGGTAGGCGTCGGTCTCCATCAAGCGCAGGATCGCCTCGCTGTCCGGGTACTCGAACGCGAGCTCGCGCGCGGCCGCACGACGCCCGTGGCGCCGCTGCAGCGTGGGCAGCTGCTCGATCGGCACCAGACCGGCTGCCAGGTCCGAGACGCGATCGGTCATCGCATCGACCAGCCGCAGGAAGTCCGGAAGGCGCGGCCGCGTCTGCCCCTTGAGCCAGCGCCCGACGGCGTAGCGCGAGCAACCGGCCCGCTCCGCGATCAACCCGATCGGGCTGCGCCCGCGCAGGGCGCGCAGCCACGGCGACAGGTCCGGCACGGCGTCGGGCGCTCGCAGATCCGCCGGCAGCTTCAGGTGCTCGGCGGTCGCGGGGTGAAAGCCCTCGAACGCGGCGGCCACGTCGATCCCCACGCGCGCGCACACCCGCAGCAGCTCCTCCGCGGTCGGAAAGCGTCGGCCCGCCTCCCAGTCGGCCACGACGTTGGTGCGATAGCCGAGCCGGCGCGACAGCTGCGCGCCCGTGCGCTTGCCCCGCAGCGCCTCGATCAGCTCGCGCGAGGCGAGGTGCCAGTCGTCGAGCCCGACCGGACTCTCAGCGCCTTCGTGGCCGCCCACTGTTCCCAGATTTGCACATCTGATGGCGATTTTGCAACCACTATCTGTGCACTTCCGAGACTTCTTCCTTGCTGCGCCGGCCAGCGAGGGTACTCCTGATACGGGGGGCACGCCGGAACGGCCCTCCGGGAGGAACCGATGCTCTACCTGCAACGCTTGATGATCCTACTGCTCGTGCTCGCGAGCGCCTGCAGCGACGACACGAACACCGGCAGCGGCGACGGTGACGACCTCGCCAACGACACGAGCCCCGACAACGGCACCGACGACGGCACCGGCGCCTCGGACCTGACCGGCGGAGACGATCCCGGCGGCAACTCGGGCGCCGAGGGCAACAACCCCGGCGGCAGCACCGAGGTGGCGTGCACACGCGACGAGGAGACGCTCGACTCGCTCGACCAGGTCTCGGCCCTGGCAGGCTTCTCGCCGACCGACCTGCTCGATGCAATCGGGTCCGAGCACCGGGTGCCCATGCGCTGGCTGCAGCAGGACAGCCAACCGGCCATCGACGCCTCGCGTGACATGCTCGCGCTGACGCTGACCCCCGACGGCACGGCCGCCACCGCCAGCGCCTGCGACGACGACCCCGAGTACCCCGAGGACCTGCGCGCGCAGCAGCCGCCCGAGCTGCAGCTGCCCGTTACGCTCACGCTCCAGAGCGACGACGGCCGGCTGGACGCCTCGCTTCCCGCGGTGCTGCTGGCAAACGACAGCGAGAGCGCGAGGCTCGACGTGGGCATCGATCTCGCCATGGACCCCAACGCCCTCGGCGAGCTCGGGGAGCTGGTGACCGACGCCTTCAGCGACGACCTGCAAACGCACTTCGAGATCGCCTTCGAGGAGGGCGACACCCGCGGGGTGGTGATGGGTCCCTTCTCGCCCCACTCCGACAGGCCCTGCCTGTTCAGCGCCTACGCCGTGTGGCCCGCGGAGAGCTGCTCCCCGCCGCCCGGCGAGGAGGCCGAGCGCGCGCGGGCCCAGCTCGGTCGCAGCTACGATCTCGTCTGGGACGACAACAGCACCACCAGCGCCGAGGTGGAGATCACCGTGCGCGACGAGGTGCCATGCGACATTGCGACCAACGAGGAGCTCTCGCAGCCCAATGCCGACATCCGCATCACGAGCGAGGACGGGCGCGTGAGCCTTTCCCTGCCCGCGCACCTGGACAGCGCCCCCGCGGCCGAAGGCGGCGAGGCGGACGCCGTGGCCGACGCGGTCGCGCGCCTCTTCTTGACGCGCGAGGAGCTGGGGCAGCTCGACGCCGAGGCAGACGCAGACGCCGCCGTCGTCGAGCTGTGGCTGAGTGACCAGCCGGTGCCGGACGAGCCCCCGATCCAGGGACGGCTCGAGGTGCTGTTGCTCGACCGCAGCGGCTTCGACACCGCGCTACCCCGCGGCAACCCGGGCGGCGCCCCGTGGTGCTTCGACGCCCGCAACCGTCCGCAGAGCCTGATGGCGGCGACGCTCTCCGCCGGGCCGTAGCCCAGGCGTCGCCCGTGCATATGTGAGAGGGCGACGCTGGGGACAAGGGCTAGGAGGGGAGGTACGCCATGCAAGTACGTGAGATCATGACCCGTGACGTGCTCACACTGCCTGGCGACGCGAGCGTTGCCGAGGGCTTGCGCGCTGCCGTGGAGCGCGATGTGCATCACGTCTTGGTCGCCGATCACGGCCGGTTGACCGGCATCATCTGCGTGTGCGACCTGCGCGAGCAGCCGCGGGACCAGCCGCTCACCCGCAGCATCTCGCGCCGGCCTGAGGTCGTCGCGCCCGGCAGCACCCTCGAGCAAGCCGCGGACCAATTCGTGCAGAAGGGCATCTCCTGCTTCCCCGTCTGCGATGGAGACGACCTGGTTGGCGTGGTGACGCGGCGCGACGTGCGCCGCAGCCTGCCACCCGGACACGCGCTGCCCGCGAGCTTCGAGTGCGCGTTCTGTGGCAGCATGCGTCACGTCCGAAGCTTCGGCGAAGGCGGGGCGATGGCGGCCTGCCTCGACTGCGCGGACCATGCGGCCCCAGCAGAAGCGGGCCTGTTCGACGAGGGCAACAAGGGCTAGGCAGCAGTGCGCGCGTCGGCAACACCCACGTCCTGTGCGGAGACATCCCGGCGAGCCGATGGAAGTCATGTCGGTCTACGTCTACGCAAGCCCCGAGCAACCGGCCGCGCAGGTGTTCGCAGCCATCGAGGGCCTCGGCGAGGTATACGAGCCGCGCCTGGTCGTGCGGGACGCCAAGTCGCCGCGCTCGTCGATGCTCTGATGGCGGTCGAGGCAAAGCGCAACCCGGGCACACCCTGGCCTAGGAGGCGTCGAGCCCATCGCGGCGCTTCGTGAGCAGCAGGCGATCGGCGTCGTTTCCGGTCAAGGCCAGGGCGCGGTCGTAGGCGAGCCGCGCCTCGGCGGCCCGATCGAGGCGGCGAAGCATGTCGGCGCGCGCGGCGTGGAACGACTGGTAGTCGTCGAGCCCGCCCGGCAAGCTCGTCAGGCCGACGGCCGGCCCCTGCGCAAAGGACAGGGCGACGGCACGGTTGAGCGCGACCACCGGGTTCGGGGTGAGCTCGAGCAGCCGATCGTAGATCAGCGCGATCTCGTCCCAGTGGGTCGACTCGAAGTCGACCGCCTCCACGTGGATCGCGGAGATGGCGGCCTGAAGCTGGAACGGGCCGGGGCGGCCGCGCCTCAGGGCGGTCTCGATCCGCGAGAGTCCCTCGCGCACGCGGTCCTGGTCCCACCGGCTGCGGTCCTGGTCCTCGAGCGGGATGGCGGCGCCCGCGGCGTCGAGACGGGCCGGGCTGCGCGCGTGGTTGAGCAGCAGCAGCGCGAGCAAGCCCGTAGCCTCGGGATCCCCGGGGCACAGCGAGTCGACCGCACGCGCCAGACGCGTCGCCTCATCGCAGAGGCTGTGGCGGATCGGAGCCTCGCCGGCGCTCGCCGAGTAGCCTTCGTTGAAGATCAGGTAGATCACGGTCAGCACCGAGGCCAGCCGCTCCTCCCACGCTTGTGGTTCGGGGACGGCATACGGAATCCCGGCCTTCGCGATCTTGGCGCGCGCGCGCGCCAGCCGCTGTGCCATGGTCGCCTCCTTGTCGAGGAAGGCGCGCGCGATCTCCAGCGTCGAGAGTCCGCACAGGGTGCGCAGGGTCAGCGCGATGCACGTCTTCGGATCCAGGGCGGGGTGGCAGGCGGTGAAGATGAGGCGCAGTCGCTCATCCGGGATCGCGTGTGTGGCCTCGACCCCCTCGGCATCGAGCGCCATCAGGTAGGCGAGATCGGGTTGCAGCTTGGCGCGCGTCTTGGCGCGCCGGATACGGTCGATGGCCTTACGGCGGGCAACCTGCAGCAGCCACCCCTGGGGATTGCCCGGACGACCGCGCGGCCAGTGCTCGAGCGCGCTGGTGAACGCGTCCGACAGGCAGTCCTCCGCGAGCTGGAAGTCCCGAAGGTTCGCGATCAGAACGGCGAGGAGCCGCCCCCAGTCGTCCCGCATGATGGCGGCGAGCTCGGCCTGGAGGCGCTCCACCTCGTCAGCCCACGTGGGAGAGGTCCATGATGGGACGCACCTCGAGCGTGCCGCTTTCGTCGACCGGAATCATCGCGGCGTACTTGATCGCCTCATCCAGGTTCTCGCACTCGAAGACGTAGTAGCCCCCCAGCTGTTCCTTCGTCTCGGCGAAGGGCCCGTCCATGGTTTCGGTCTTGCCGCCCCGCACCCGTACCCGGGTCGCGGTCGAGGACGGCTCGAGGGCCTCGCCCCCGACCAGGACGCCCGCATCCTTGAAGGCCTTGTCGGCCGCGATCCAGCGCGCCATGTAGGCCTCGAACTCCGGCGTCCCCGGCGTCGGGCCCTGATCTTCAGCGTCATAGATAAGCGCGAGATATTTCATCGGTTTTCTCCTGATCGAAGGGCGGCCACCGCGGTCGCCACGCAGAGGAGACGTGCGGGACCGCCCAGAATCGACATCCTGGCAGGAAAAACGGTGGCATGCGCGAGCCTGATCCAGCTGGTAAATCAAATTTTGATGCCGGAGGGGGAGCGCGGTTGGACACCGTAGATGAGGGCGCCCCGGAAGCAGCCCGCGTTCCAGGCACACGCAACACCCGTGGCGGTGAGCGCTTTCGACTCGATCAGCAGCTCGGTGAAGGCGGCATGGGTGTCGACCACCTGGCCTACGATCGACAGCAGCGTTGGGTCGCGCTGAAGACGCTCAGGCGCGTCGCCCCCCAGGGCATCTACCGCCTGAAGAAGGTGTTCCGCAGCCTCGCGGGCCTGCGGCACAAGAACCTGGTTCGCTTCTACGAGTTGCTCGAAGAGCATGGGAAGTGCTGCTCCAGGCGGCGGAGCGCAACCTGGACCGCGCCAAGGTCCTCACGGTGCCGCGCTTCGAACCCGTCCTGCTCGCGACCCAGGCCGGGCTGGCGAACGTTCGCGGCGATGGCGAGCGCGCCCAGCATCTCATCGCGATGGCGATCGAGTGCTGCGTGGCGGACTCGACCTGCCAGCGCGAGAGCTACCGCTACGCGCTCGCCCACCTTCGCGGCCCCGAGGCCGCCGAGGCGAAGGCGCAAGCCGCCGCGCGCCTGCACGCGGCGGGTGTCGAAGATCCCCGCTACATCATCGCGGGCGTCTACCCGGGGCTGATCCCACCGCCCTGACGGAGGGGGCCTCAGGGCCTGCTACGAGCCCAGGCGGAGCCTACCGCAATCGCGTCCGGCCGCGTCTCGGGGTGATCGCAACCGAGCCGGTCCCCGCTCAGGCGAGCAGCTCGTCGAACTGGCCGGGCTCGCCGTAGGTGCCGAAGTTGTCGGTCGGGACGCCACAGGCATTGGCGAGCGTGGTCAGCAGCTTGTTGTGCGGGGCGTCCTGGTCGTTCTTGGTGTTTTGCTGGGCGGTGACCTTGATGTACTCGCCCGTCTTCAGGTAGCCGGAGGCGCCGCCGGCGATGATGATCGGCAGGTCCATGAAGTTGTGCTCGCGGCCGTCCGAGAGCTCGTTGGCCCACACCACCGCGCTGTTGTCGAGCACGGTCCCGTCGCCCTCGCTGTAGGCCGAGAGCCGATCGAGCAAGTAGACGTATTGCTTGGCGAACCAGTTGTCGATGTCGAAGAGCATCTGCTCGTAGCCCACGAGGCTGCCCTCGCCACCGCTGTCGGTGGTGGAGCCGTGGGAGATCTTGTGGTGGTTGTAGTCGTGGTTGATGCCCTCCCAGCGGAAGATCGGACCACCGGCGCCGCCACCCCACTGGAGCGTCGCCACGCGCGTGTGGCCGCAGGCCAGCGCGAGCGCCATCACGTCCATCTGCAGCCGTCCCACGGTCGTGAACTCGGAGTCGTTGGCGATGGTGTTCGGGTCCAGCCCCTGCAGCTCGGCCTCGACCCCGGCGTCGAGGTTGCAGGAGATCAGCCCCGCGTCCGCGGCCGCCTGCTCGATCTCACGGATCGAGGTGTAGTGCATCTCGAGCTTGTCGTAGTCCGCGCGGCTCAGGCCCTGGGACTGGAGCGCCTGCATCTCGCCGCGCACCAGGTCGAGCACGCTCTGGCGCCGCGTCAGCACGCGATCCTGTGCCTCGTCGCCGGCGTCGGCCACGCCCATGAAGTCCTGGTAGACGAGCCAGGGGTTGTTGTCGCCGGTCACGGGCTGGTTGTCACCGCGGTAGGAGATGTGACCGAGCACGCCTCCATTCTGGCGGCCCACGAGGAGCGTCATCGGGTCGCGTCCGGGCGGGTTCACCGCGCTGGCGACGTACTGGTCGAGACTGATGCCCGTGGCATACGAGTCTCCGCCCTCGGCCAGCGGTGTGGCGGTGAGCTTGCAGCCCATTCCCTTGGCGTGGTCGTCCCCGCCGCCGGGATCCCAGCCGAAGCCGCGCGGCACCATGTGCATGCCGCGCGGGATGAGGAGCTTGTCCGCGTAGGGCGCGAGCGGCTCGGTCGAGCGGCCGGTGAACGAGGCCGCAGTGAGCGCGCCGTACGGAGTACTGGGGAAGAACTCCGCCATGTTCACGCCGTTGCACTCGAAGAACACGACCAGCCTGGAGCCGCCGGCCTGGGCGGCCGCGGGGGGCGCGCCGAAGCTCTCGAGGAAAGGCAGGGCGACGGTGACGCCACCGAGGCCCTTCAGGAAGTTGCGACGGGAGAGGAAGTCGGGGCGCTTCATGGCTGGTACACCGTGTTGGGGGCGCGGAATCGGAATGAACGACTCTGGGTGAGGGCGGCGAGCATGGACTTGACCGAGTAGTCGGGGTCGGCGAGCGCCCCGGTGATTTCGCTCAGGGTGCTGGTATCGGCTTCGCGATCGTCGCGACCGTAGGCGTAGCGCAGCCAGTTGCGCGCGTAGCAGTCGCGCGCGTCTTCGCTGGCGGCGATGGCGTCGAGCATCTCCGTCGAGTCCTGGTAGCTCGTGTCGGCGCCGTCGAGCCGCACGGCGCCGCTGGTGTCGAGCGGTTCGCCGTTCTCCTCGGTGCGGTGGCGTCCGATCGAGTCGAACTGCTCGAAGGCGTAGCCCACCGGGTTGATGATGCCGTGGCAGCCTTGGCAGCTGTCCGGCGAGGTGTGCACCTCGACCTGCTGGCGCGTGGTGCGAATCGCGCCCTCGATCGGCGGCAGCGTCAGGTCCACGTCGCCCGGGGGATCGGGCAGCGGGTAGCAGAGGATCTGTCGCAGGACGAAGACCCCGCGATGGATCGGCGAGGTGTTGGTCGTGTAGGCGTGCGACGCGAGGAAGCCGATCTGCGTCAGCACGCCGCCGCGCGTCTGCTCGTCCAGGTCCACCCGCACGAAGTCGGGGCCGTATGCGCTGCCGTCGAGGCCGTAGAGGGGCGCCAGGTCCTGGTTGACGAAGGTGCTGGGCTCGCGCAGCAGCGGGGTCAGCCCCCCCTCCAGCTCGAAGACCACGTGCTCGATGAAGCGCCGGGTCTCCTCCTGCAGCGCGTCCGAGAGGTCGCTCTGGAACTCGGGATAGAGCGTCTCGCTCTTGGTCAGATCGCGGAAGTGGTCCAGGTCGAGCCACTGGTGGTGGAAGTCCGCGACGACGCCGCGCGCGCGGTCGTCGTCGAGCAAGCGCGTGGCCTGGCCCGCGATGCCTGCCGTGTCATCGAGCTCTCCGTCCGCCGCCGCGGCGAAGAGCGCGTCGTCCGGCATGCTGTTCCACAGCATGTAGGACAGGCGCGACGCGAGCTCGTAGCCGTCGAGCGGAATCAGCCCCTCGTCGTTCTCCTCGCGGCTGAGCTCCACCCGGTAGAGGAAGTTGGGCGACTGCAGCATCCCCTCGAGCGTCAGCTGGACCCCGTCGCGGAAGGCGTCCCCGCTGCCGACCAGCTCTGCACCACGCGCGTGGAGGGTCAGGTAGAGGTCGACCTGATCGTCGCTCAGCGGCCGCCGAAAGGCGCGCGCGCCGAACTCCTCGATGAACTGGCGTGCGCAGGCCGTGTCTGCGCTCTGGCACGGAACCACGCGCTCGTAAGCGCCCGAGTCCGCGAGCACGGCCACCGCGAGCTCCTCGGCGGCGCGCCGGTAGTCGCGACCGAGGCGCCCGGTCACGGCGAGGGCCTCCGCGTTGTTGTCGTAGCCGGCGAAGGTCGGGTCACCGAGGAAGGCCGCCGACTTGTCGGCGTCGAGCCCGAGCAGGTCGCGGACGGTGTTGTCGTACTGCGCATGGGTGAGCCGAGTCAGCCGGGTGCCGAGCGGCACGCCATCGGGCAGGTCGCCGAGATCCTCACCGTGGGGATTGTCTGCGGTGGCAGGGTCATCACCGGTGTCACCGTCGCCCGGCGTGGTGCTGCCCGGTCCGGCGCCATCGTCACCGCCCGGTCCGTCGCTGTCGCCGGCACCCGGAGCATCGTCGGGCCCGCCGGCCGGGTTATCGCCGCCGCCGATGTCCCCCGAGCAGGCCAATAGGGCGGGCAGCAGCCACGGCGCGATCCTCCTGATCGCGGGGTGGCGGACTTCGTGGGGTTCTGGAGGTGGCGTCATCGGGCTCCGTGTAGGCAGCGGTGGGTGCAGGCCGGCGGCGGCGCGCGCCTAGGTATTATATAGGACCCGCAAGGTGCGCGTCCGGGCTCAAAGAGCTCGCCAGGTTGAGAGATTCCTGGTTTCTCCGCGGATCACCGCGCGAAAACCCCCGCGCGCCGGGCGAGCGCCCCCAACATCGGGGGTCGCCCACCGAAGTGGCGATGGCCAAAGGAGCCCTGCCCTATTCCACGGGCGGTGCGGCGACGCCGGTGGGAGCTCGACACATCCGAACTCGAAGCGGATGGACTCGTAGGCGCCGGAGGTGGCGGCCGCGCACGTGTTGCCGAGCAGCTCGACGGCGGCGCCGTCGTCGCTGACCGTCCACGCGGCCTCGCCGGTGTCGTACTCGTGAGGCACGTCCGACTCGCTGCCCGCCTGGATCACCAACAGATGCAGCTTCTCCGGGACCTCGGCCGGAGGGCTGAGGTTGACGAGGCAGGACTCGAAGCCGACCGAGATTGCCGAAAGCGGAGTACCATGGGAAGGCCTGCGCCGCCCGGTGCCACCCCACGGGCCCGAGGCCCGCAAGCGCTCGACGAACGCCCTCGTGGCCATGCCAAAGCGCTTCCTCAAACACCTCCATACCCCGGTCGTCAGCGCCCTGGACGAGGAGGTCTCCGACTTCTCTCGACTGTGGTTCATCAGGCGACAGCACAGCGGCGAGAGTGTCGAGGATGCCAGAGCACGCCTGTTGGATGCACTGCGTGCTCGGTGGCGCTTCGACGACCCGGCGCGACAGGAGTTGGTCCTTCCCATCGCGCTCACGCTGCATCGCTACGGCTGGGCGGTGGCCGACCTGGCCGAGTCTGCCGATCTGGCGATGCAGGCCTTCGTCGCTCGGGTCCAACCCCGGGCCGTGGAGCGCCTCGCCCCCAAGCTACGCGAGCTGCTGACCACCGAGCCTCAACCCCTGCGACGCCGCCCGGCGGTCAAGCGCGGGTGGACGCAGTTTCGAGAAGGCGACGTCCTCTCCATCCGTCTCCGTGACTCCTATCACGCCGCCCATGCCTGGAAGGTGAGCCAGGACGGACAGGGCTCGCAGCCGATCCTCCGCTTCTACGACGCCGTCTACGGGCACCCCCCTACCATCGAGGAGCTTCGCGGTGCCAGCACCCGCGGCGAGCCTCTGAGCGACGGGAGGGTGCACGACACGTCCTTCGGCATCTACGGCCTGCGCCTTCAGCCCGATCCCGCCGATCAGGTCGCCATCGTCGAGGCGGGTGTCGAACGAGGGCCGGACTCGAGTCAGCTGGCTCCCGCTGTGGCTCTGTGGACCGTCACCCACCTATTCGATCTCGGCCGCACCATCGACCGCCTCTGGGGCGAGCCCACCGGCGGCTGAGCGCGTCGCGTCCGTGTCACGGACGGGGACCGAATGGCCGCGTCGCGAGCGCTCAGGGTGCAGGGCGGGCCCGCTCGAGGCGATCGATGAGCGAGCCGATGCGCTTGCGGTGGTTGCTGCCGAGACGGCGCAGCTCCCCGCAGAGGTCGAGGGTAGCCTCGGTGGCGGCGACGATGCGTTTCGCCAGAGCGAGCTCGATGGCGGCATAGGGGGTGTCATCGTCGCCCGGTCGCCGGCCGAGCTTCATTCGCGTCGGAGCGCCATCCACGCTGATGATGAGCTCGGTGCAGCTGCGCGCCTCGGGGTTGGCGCCGGGCAAGAGCAGGAAGAGGTGGCCCGCGTGCTGGGCGGGCTGTGCGAGCACCCGCACGGGGATGCCGCCGAGGACGAGCGTCTCGTGGAGCTCGACCGGCACCGGGCGTGCATTCGCCGGGTCCATCGCGCGGCGCGCCGCGGCGTGCGCCGCCGTGAACTCGCGCACGGCGGCGAGGGCGTCGGGGGACATGGCACGTGACTGGCCACACAGGTCCAGCTTGCCGGCGATCGACTGGCCGAGGGCGGAGAGCGTGCCGACGGTGACGCGCGCCGCGACGGTCTCGCGCACCCCGCCGCTCGAGGCGCTGCTGCGCACGCGCGCGGGATGCATGCTGGTGGTGCCATCGGCCTCGATGGCAAGGCGCTCGCAGCCCTGCAGCGCCGATGCGTCGGCGCGGGTCTCGATCCGCAGCGCCGCGGTGTCGGGCTCGACCTCGGGCACACCGACCAGCTCGAGCTGCCAGCCCTCGAGCTCGAAACGCTCGCGGACGACGCGGCGCGCAGGCGGCATGAGCGAGCCCTGGCGCTTCGGGGCCGCGCGGGCGGCGTCGAGAGCGCGGTCCATGGATTCGCGCGAGCTCTTGCAGTCGGAGATCGTGGTGGCGCCATAGACCGCCGAGGCGACGAACATGGCGGAGAAGCCGAGGCCGAGCAACAGCCCCACCCGATCGCCGACCACGTCGGCGTCTCCAGTGCCGCGCGGAAGGGTCAGGGTGAGGGTGAGCTGCGTGATCGCCAGCGCCGTATCCGCGACGGGTGGCACGGGGCTGGTGCTGCAGCGGTGCGGCGGGCCGTCCTTGGTGAAGATCCAGGAGCACCCCGAGCTGCCCAGGGTGCAGGCAAGCAGGACCGCGGTCGCGAGCCGCGCACGCACGACGCGAAACGTGACGAAGACAATCGACGACAAGGTGACCCCCCCGGGCGCTTCGATGGCTTCCGTTCAACCGATCCCGGAAGCCCTGTCGGGGACTTTCTCCGCGTGAGAAGGTGGCGTCAAGGTGGGCCGCGGCGGGGACTTGCGGCTGTCGTGGGTGCGCGCGGCTCCGCGGTGGCTGTATCGCGGCGGTAGTGGCTCGGCGGCACGCCCTTCCAGCGCTTGAAGGCGGTGATGAAGGAGGAGGTGTCGGTGTAGCCGAGCCTTGCGGCGATCTGCTCCACGTTCAGGCGCGGCGACGCGAGCAGCTCCAACGCGAGCGCCTCGCGGAGCCCCTCGACCAGCTCGCGGTAGCATGTGCCCTCGCGCGCGAGATGGTTGCGGAGCGTCCGCACGCTCATCCCCAGGTCGGTCGCGATCGACTCCATCCCCGGTGCCGTCTCGAGGGTGGACAGGATGCGTTCGCGTACGCGGCCCGCCGTGCCGGCATGTTCGCGGCGCAGCTCGAGGAGTTGGCGACATTGCTCCACGCCCGTGCGAAAGGCGAGCTCGTCCGCCAGCGGTCCCGAGGCCTCGAGACCTGCCAGGTCGAAGACGACGGCGTTGTCGGGCGCGTCGAACTGGGGCTCGACGCCGAAGAGCTCCACGAAGCGCGCGGCGTAGCTCGGTCGGGGTGCGCGCAGGCGCAGCGCGCGAAACGGCGTGGTCCACCCCAGCGCGTCGCGCTCGAGTGCGATCAGGGCGCCGAGGTCACGCTCGACGAGCGCGGGACGCACGTCGTCCGGGTTGTCGCGCTCGTCGTAGCGCAGCGTGCTGTGGTCCGCAGCGTGCTCACACTCGAGGCGGTTGAAGGAGTAGGTCAACTCGGCATAGCGAACGCCGACGTCGATCGCCTCGCGCACGTTGGCGCTGGTCATCACCGCAAAGCCCCACATCCCGTGGGTGGTGGCGCGGTAGCTCAGGCCCGCCTCCAGCCCGAAGGGCACGTCCGGGCCCAACGCGGTCAGCACGTTGCGCAGCACGATGAGCTCCTGCTGTCCGGAGATCTCGCGCGCGGGATCGGTCAGCTCCGAGTCACCCAGCGACGTGTTCTCGAGACAGTCCGACAGCGGCACCCCGTACCTCTGTCGCGCGACTGTGATCATCAGTTGCGCGCTACCGGCGGGCCGGGGCAGTGTCCAGTGAGGCATGGCAGCTCCTCCGTGCGGTCCGCTTGAACCTAGCAAGACCGACTCGCTTTGCCGAAGCTCACAGTTCTTTTTCCGAAACTCCCATCCACCCACTGTCGTCGCCGTGCCAAGACAACGGACACGGCGGTGGCGTCGACGCGTGCGGCGCCCCAAACGCGTGGTGTCCGCGTTCGGGGCTGGTCGTGGCGCGCCGGCTTGGGTTGCGCCGAGGGTGGCGGCCGGGCACGGCGACGATGGGACGGAGGTGTCTGATGAATCGAGTGCAGCGACAGGGCGCGTGGCTGGGCACGCTTGCAATGTGCGCGGTTTCAGGGTGCGCATCGACGGATGCCGACAGCGACATGCAGGCGGTTCGGGCCGAGGTGGAAGTGCCTGGCGCCATGGACGCCCCATCGGGTGGTGAAGCTGCCGCGCAGGTCGGGATGCCGGGCCCGCAGGGCGGCTCACCGGGGAACCCGCCGCCGCCGCCGAACCAGGGCGCGGCCACCCCTGGCACGGCAGGCGACTTGCCATCCCAGCCACCCGCTGACCCACCAGGTGGTTCGACAGACGATCCGGGTCAGGCGGGTGCCGGTGGAGGCCAGGACGCGCCGCCGCCAACGCCGCCGATGGGCGATACCTGCCTGCAGCCCGGCAACGGCAGCTACGAAGAGCGCGGCCCCTACGAGATCGGGACGATGGATGTCTCGATCGGCTCGTCGGGGATGTACACGCTCTTCTATCCGCAGCCGTTGGAGGACAATTGCCTGCACCCGATCGTGGTCTGGGGCAACGGCACCGCCGTCGAGGGCTCCGGCGTGTACGCCTTCTTCAACGACAACGCCGCCAGCTGGGGGATGGTGGTCGCGGCGTCGCACAACGCGAACGTCGGCAGCGGCACCTTCCACAACGAGGCAGCCGACTACCTGCTGGCTCAGAACGAGGACTCCAGCAGCATCTTCTTCCAGAAGCTGAGCACCCGCGTCGGGACCTCCGGACACTCCCAGGGCGGCTTCGGCGCGATGCGCGGCTCCGCGCACCCCAACGTCCAGGCGGCGGTCACGGTAGGCGCCACCGGCACGTCCACGGACAAGGTCTCGGTGCTGGTGCTCACGGGCACCAACGACATCGGCGCCGGCGCCTTCGCAGGCCTCGACCGCGCCGGCGGGCCGATGTTCGTCGCCAGCTGGGAGGGCGGCGATCACTTCGTCACCGAAACGCTCGCCGGCTACGTGGCGCGCGATCCCGGCACCCTCCAGATGCAGCGCCTCTACGCGGCCTGGTTCCGCTGCTTCCTCGGCGACGACCAGGTCGCCTGCGGCATGTTCTACGGCGGCACCCCCGGCGGCTGCGGCATCTGCAGCGACCCGGGCTGGAACATGCTCGGCTCGTCCAACATGTAGGAACGAGTTGCTGCCGGCGGTCGCCACGCTCCCGCAATCGCCGGAAGGCCCCGCCAGGTTCGCGGGCCTACAGCTCGTGGACTGCTCCGTCTCAACAGCGCCCCGCTACCACTGCACGCGGTGGGTCACGAACATCACCGTCGACAGGGCCACGAAGAGCGCCAGCGTGCCGGTCAACAGGGCATAGTCCTCCTGCTCCAGCACGACGTAGAGGTATCCGTACAGGGTCGAGAGTACCGCCGCCACCGCTGCCGCCCTTCCAGCGGAGCGCAGGGTGATGTCAACGATGTCTCCGAGTCGATTGCCCGGCCGTCGCTCACGGCCACCGCCAGGTGGGCTCGCCTCCAGAGCACATCCTGCTCGGCGATGTCCCAGGTGGACAGATCGGGGGAGGCGAACTCACCCTCGACGACGAGCGCCGAGCGGTACAGCGGCACCTCGTAGATTCCGCGGTGGCGCACCTGCGTGTCCACCTCGCCCCGCACCTTCAGCTCCTCGGGCAGAAGGCGCAGGTGGTGGGTCACCTTGCGTCGCTCCACCGTGCCGTCTTCCAAGCGCCGCTCGATGTGGCGCACGTAGGGGATGATCAGCCACGGACCCGCCACCCGCTGGGCGCCCCCCCACTTCTGCCCCACCTCGGCCAGGGCCTCGTCCCGCGTCATCTCCCGCTCGCGCACCAGGTCGCTGATGACCGCGATCGGGACCAGGAGCAGGAGCACCAACAGGGAGAGAGCCAGTACGCGAACCAGTCGAGATGCGCCCCACCAGCTCAGCAGGCGTCCCAGTGCAGTGTTGTCCATGGCCCCATCCTGATCCGGCGATAGGGCGTGGCCGCGGATACGGCAAGGAGATGTCGAGGAGTAAATGTGGCGATGATGTGGCGAGCTCGGTGAGGCCGAGTGCTCTACTCCGGATCCGACTGGTAGGTCGCGCTGAGAGCGATGCGGTGTCCGGGCCCGTCGTTGATCACGTCGGGCAGCCACATCCCGTCGGCGGTGAGACCGAAGCCGGCGGCAATGTCCAGGAAGAGCTTGGCTCCCAGTCCCAGCACCTTGGGGACCGGCGATGGATCGCCCTCGGCCTGATCGATGTCGCGGCCGAAGGCCGGCTGCACCTCGAACACCAGCGCGCCACCCACGGGCGCGAGCATCGCGCCCAGTTCGGCACGGATCAGGACTCCACTGCTGACTCCCGACACCCGCAGGCGATGCAGCACGTCCAGATTGAACCAGGCCGCGGTGGGGTGAAAGGAGTGCCCGTGGGACGCCCCGATCAAGACGTCCGTGCCTCCCGGCCCGCGCTGGGGTTCGCCGACCAGGGTCCGCTCGACCGGCAGCCGTTCGTAGAGCGACAGCCGCGCCCCGCCGAGCAGCGATAGAGCGCGACTGCCGCTGACCGGCGTCCACTTCACGAGCGCCTCCAGGTCTTCCAGGCCCCGGCTCCGATGCGTGCCCGCGCCCAGCAGATCGTTACGATTGTCGACCCAGCGCAGCGACCCATCGAGCTCCAGTTGGCGGCCGACGCCCACCTCCCAGTAGAGCTCCGCGCTGGTGGACGAGAACTCCGCGAGCGGCGCGGCATCGTCCAGCAACTGAAAGGCCGCCGTACCTTCGAACCAGGCGGCGCCCGCGCGCAGATAGACATCTCCCGCGTCGCGTCCCCAGCCTCCCGCCTTGGCAAGGGCGGGGTTTATCAGGATGATGACCAGGATGACGGCGAGGCGTCGCACCGGTTCACCGTCATAGCCAACATGGAGTCGCCGCGCCAGCCTTCCCGTCGTCGCTTCATTCGTCTACTGGGCGGTGCCGCGGGGGCCGGCCTGGTCCCGCTCAACTTCGGCTGCGGAGACACGCGCGTCGTGGGTTCCCGTTTCGTTCCCACACCCGACGGCTACCTGACGCCCAACGACCAGTTCTACATCAACTACAACAACGGCATGCCCCGCATCCCGGTCGAACGCGAGTGGCGGCTGCACGTTCGTGGACTGGTGGATCGGGAAGAAAGCCTGGGACTCGACGAGCTCCAAGCCTTCGAGCATGTCACCGCGGAGGTCACCCTCGAGTGCGTCGGCAATTCTCCCGGCGGCAACCTGATCTCGAGCGCCGCTTTCACCGGCGCGCGGCTCAGGGACGTCATGGAGAGCGCGGGGCTGCGCGATCGCGCCAGGGGGCTCCAGTTCCTCGGGCTGGATGGCTATCCGTCCTACCTCTCGTCCGAGGCGGCGCGGGAGGACGAGCCATTGCTGGTGTGGGGCATGAACGGTGAGCCGCTGCCCGACGTGCACGGCGCTCCCGTGCGAGTGCTCTTCCCGGGACGCTACGGCATGTTCTCGATCAAGTGGCTCGATTCGATCACGGCGACTCGCACCTACCACACCTACGGCGCCTTCGCGGAGCTATCGAGCTTCATCGACGGTCGGACCGACGTGCGCAGCAAGGTGTTCGTCGACGATGTGCGCACTGTGAGGCTAGGCGAGGAAGTCATGCTCACGGGTCTGGCGTTGACCCCCGGAGTCGGCGTCGATGCCGTTCAGGTTCGCGTGAACGATGAGTGGCGCGACGCCGAGCTCAGCTTCAACACGGTGCGCGCACCCACGGGGCCGCATCTGTGGACCCTCTGGCGCCTACCCTGGGTGCCCGGCCGAGTGGGGCGTCACACGCTCGCGGTGCGGGCCTTCGACAGGACCGGTCGTGGCCAAACGAAAGAGCGCGGATTCCCCTATGACAGCAGCGCCATTCATTCTGTGGGCGTTCTCGTACGCGAGTAGTCCGGCCCAGGGCGCGGCGCTCGTGCCGGGAGCTCAGGGCTCACTCTCCCTCGCCGGTGGGCTCAACACCAACGTGCCGACGCTGAGCCTGGCGGCCACGGCGGGCGTGACGGAGGGGCTCGACATGTCCCTCACCTACGATACCCACGCTGGCATCGCGCACGACGTGGCGCTCTCGACCCGTCTGCGGCTGACGCCTGGATGGGCCGTGGCCCTCGACGTCACCCACGCCTTCTTCGCGGTCGAGGAGGCCTTCGGGATTCACACTGCGGATGCGCCATTCGGCAACGGCGTCAGCAGCTCGCCGCTGCTCATGGCGTCCTGGTTCAGCGGGGGTGGGACGCACCACTGGGTGGGGGC
>JAPPOT010000665.1 GCA_028817855.1 Myxococcales bacterium | reverse complement strand
TGGCAAGCAATAGCCTGACCACGTCTACAGGGAGACCGGCCACTTCATCCGTTCTTGACCGACACCGACACCGAGACCGAGACCGAGACCGACACCGACACCGACGCCGAGGCCGACACCGAGACCGCCCCGACGCCTACTCCGCCACCCGCGACCGCGCCCGATCCAGGAACGCCCGCCCGAGCTCCGCGATCTCGTCGAAGTCGAGCTCCTTGCCCTCGGGGCGCTCGTAGGGCTCGAGGTGCTCCTCGGGCAGACCCTCGAGGAAGCGGCTGGGGGCGAGCTCGGTGGGCTTGCCGCGCACCAGCTTTCGGCGGGGGCGGCACAGGTAGAGCCGCTCGCGGGCGCGGGTGACGCCCACGTAGAAGAGGCGGCGCTCCTCGTCGACGTCCGTGACGACGGCCTCGGTGACCTTGGGGTCGAGCGTGCGGCTGTGGGGCAGCTGGCCCTCGACGCACCCGATCAGAAATACCACGTCGAACTCCAGGCCCTTGGAGGCGTGAAGCGAGGAGAGCACGACCTGGTCGCCGGGCTGCTGGTCGTCCGCGGGATCGCCGCGCAGGGTGACGCGCTCGAGGAAGGCGCCCAGCTCCCGGCGCTCGCGCGGGGCCTCGCGCTCGAAGCGGTCGAGCCAGCCGATCATGTGCTCGATGTTGCCCCAGCGCAGGGTGCCCTGCTCCTTGCCGTCGGCCGCGGCCTCCAGGTCCTGACGCACCCCGACCTCCGCCACCAGCTCGCGGGCCAGCGCTGCCAGGGACTGGCCGGAGCTCATCCGCTCGCGGTAGCGATCCAGCATCGTCAGGAAGGCGTCGATCGAACGCAGGGAGTTGTCGGGCACGCCCTCGACCTCGACCGCACGCTGGAGCACCTTCGGGAAGGGCTGCTCGAGCTGCTGGGCACGCGCGTCGATGCGCTCCACGGTCTTTGCGCCGATTCCGCGCGGAGGGTAGTTGAGGATGCGCCGCAGGGAGACCTCGTCGCGCGGATTGATCAGCACCCGCAGGTAGGCCGCCACGTCCTTGACCTCCTTGCGATCGAAGAACTGGGTGCCACCGAAGAGCCGGTACGGCACCCCCTGGGCGCGCAGCTCCTCCTCGATCAGCCGGGCCTGCAGGTTGGAGCGGTAGAGCACGGCCATCTCCGCGCGCGGCCGCCCTTCTTTGTGCAGGTCCAGAATCTCGAGCGCGACGAGCTTGGCCTCCGCGGCCGGGTCCTCGCACTCGCACAGCCGCACGCGGTCGCCGGGACCACGCGCCGCGCGCAGGGTCTTGCCGTGGCGCGCACCCGCGCTCTGCGCAATTGCCGCGTTGGCCACCTCGAGGACCGCGGCGCGCGAGCGGTAGTTGTCCTCGAGCTTGACGATGGAAGTGCCGGCGAAGTGCTTGTCGAAGTCGATGATGTTGCCGACCACCGCGCCGCGGAAGGCGTAGATGGACTGGTCGTCGTCACCCACCACGCAGACGTTGCCGCGGCGATTCTGCATCAGGCGCACGAGCTCGAGCTGAACCGCGCTGGTGTCCTGAAACTCGTCTACCAGCAGGTGGTCGAAACGCTCGCTCCAGCGCTCGCGGGCATCCTCGCTCTGCTGGAGCAGGCGCACCGGCAACACGCACAGGTCGTCGAAGTCCACGGCCTGCATCGCGCGCTTGCGCGCCTCGTACTCGGGGAAGACGTCGCGCCCCACGTCGTCGTACTCGAAGTCGGACTCCGGCACCTGCTCGGGGGCGACCAGAGCGCTCTTCCAGGTGGAGATGCGCGCGAGGATTGCCATCGGATCGAGCCGGCGTGCCGCGCCGCTCTCGCGCAGCTCTCGCAGGATGTCCCGCACCAGCGCCAGGCTGTCGCCCTGGTCGAAGATCACGAAGCGCTTGCCGAGTCGAAGCGCCCGGTGCTCCTCGCGCAGGAAGCGCAGGCCGAAGCTGTGAAAGGTGCTCAGCCACAGCTTCGCCGCCGCGCTGCGCCCGATCAGCGGCACCATGCGCTCGCCCATCTCCTCGGCCGCCTTGTTGGTGAAGCTCACCGCGAGGATGCGCTCGGGCGCCGTGCCTCCGCGCACCAGCGATGCGATGCGCTGGGTGACGACCCGCGTCTTGCCGCTGCCCGCGCCGGCCAGGATCAGAAGGGGGCCGTCGCCGTGCTCGACCGCGCGCTTCTGTGCTGCGTTGAGCTGCGCCATGGAAAGGCGGCCCAAGCTGCGGGATCGCCCCCGGCGCTGTCAACGCAAAACCGAGAGCAGATCGCTGTAGTGGTCACTCCAGATCACGGGCGCCCCGGAAAGCGGGCTCGGCACCGCGCCGCCAACGGCTGCGTCGACGATCGCGGGATCACGCGCGAGCAACGCCCAGCGCACGCGCGCGAAGCCACGCTCAACGTCGCTCCTGCTCTCCAGCAGACGCATCGCAAGGCCGTGGTGGCGGGCGCTGCCGGCCACGGCGCGTTCTACATGTAGGTGCCGGTTGCTGACGTTGATCAGCAGGAGCCCATCGGCGGCGAGGTGACGTAGGTAGATCGCGAAGGCCTCCAGGGTCAGCAGGTGGGTCGGCACCGAGTCGCTCGCGAAGGCGTCGAGCATCAGGAGATCGAAGCCCTGCGCAGGCTCGCGCTCGAGCGAGAGGCGACCGTCGCCGAGCACCACCTCGAGCCGAGCCTGGCAGCGCTCGAGAAAGCCGAAGTGACTGCGCGCGAGCTCGACGACGTCGGGACTCAGCTCGTAGAAGCGCAGGCGGTCGCCCGGGCGGCCGAAGGCTGCGAGCGTGCCGACGCCGAGGCCTACCACCCCGACCTGGCGCGGGCGCCCGGCGCCGTGGCGGGCGAGGGCCAGCCCGGCGCCGCTAGTGTCTCCGTAGTACATGGTGGGCTCGGCGCGGCGCGCCGGATCGCGAAACTCCATCCCGTGCCCGATGCGGCCGTGGGTGAGCATCGTGACGTCGGGCAGACGCGTGACGCGCACCGTGCCGTGAAAGCTGCGGCGGCGCTCCAGCACCTCGGCGTCGCCACCGGAGCCGAAGAGCTGTGCCCAGGCACCGAAGAGCAGCAGCGGCAAGACCGCGCCCACGCCCAGCCCGAGGCGACGCCAGGCGTCGCGCCGCTGGCGTTGCTGGACCAGCGGCGCGGCACCGGGATCGACCGCGACCCGCAGGGCAAGCAGGTAGGTCGCCAGGATCGCCAACTGCAGCTCGAAGAAGCCGACGAAGATCGCGGGCGCGATCAGCCCGGTGAAGATGCCGCCGAGGGCGCCGCCGGCCGACAGCCACAGGTAGTACTCGGTCACGCGCGCGCCCTCGGGGCGCAAGCGCGCGAGCTCGCCGTGGCAGATCATGCACCCCGTGAAGAGCACCGCCAGGCTGCTGCCCAGCTGCAGGGCGAGCCCCGCGTGTGCCTCGCGTACGAGCGCCAGCGCGAGCGCGCCGCTCGCAAGCACCCAGGCGGGCAGGAAGATGGAGCGCCGATAGACGCGCTCACTGCCGAAGACCAGGATGAAGGACAGCAGGTAGAGCGCGAGCGGCGCGACCCAGAGAAAGGGCACGGCCGCGACGTCGACCGTGATGTGGTTGGTGATCGCGAGCAGCAACACGCTCGGCACCGCCGCCAGGAGCAGCCACAGCGCGCGCGGCGCAGGGCCGGGCGCGGCCGTGGGCGCCGGGGCAGGCGCGCCGCCGCGCGCGCGCCGAGCCAACAGGCCGCAGGCGAGCAGCGCCGCGGTGTAGAGCGCAAAGAGCGCAGCCCAGAGTGCGCCCTGGGCGGGCAGCTCGAGGCGTGGCTCGAGCAGGAAGGGGTAGGCGAGCAGGCCCACGACCGAGCCGGCGTTCGAGAAGGCGTAGAGAAAGTAGGGCTCGCGCGCGCTGGCGCGCACGTACCAGCTCGACAGCAGCGGCGATGTCGCGGCCAGCGCGAGGAACGGCACCGCGGCGTGCGCGCCGAGCAGGCGGAGGATCTGCGGAATCGGCGCGGCCGCGCCATCGGGGCGCGCATCGAGCGGGGGCGTCACCGGAAGCAGCCACAGGCCGAGCGTCGCCACGCCGACCAGACCGAGGACCTGCACCGACAGGCGCGACCGCGACAACAGGTGCGCACCCGCGTAGCCGGCCAGCAGCAGCGACTGGAACGCCAACATGCAGGTCGTCCAGGTCCCCGGGCTGCCGCCGAACCAGGGCAGGATCGCCTTGCCGAAGAGTGGCTGGATCAGGAACAGCAGCGAGGCGCTCAGAAAGATGCAGGAACCATAGGCGCTGCGCAGCACGGTGGCGCGAGGATAGCAGGCGCGTGAGTACTGGTGCTCAGGCGCGGTGGGGGGGGCGTGCTAGTGTTGCCAACACCCGCGATGCCCCTACGCGTGCTCATCGCCGACGATCATCCGATCTTCTCGGCGGGCGTGCGCCAGCTGCTGGAGCAGGAGCCTCGCTACGAGGTCGTGTCGCGACACTCGGACGGCAACAGCGTCTTCGAGCGGCTGCGCGAGGGCGACATCGACATCGCCGTGCTGGACATCTCGATGCCCGGGATGGAAGGGCTGGAGGTGGTGGCAGCGGCGCGCACCGAGGGGCTGTCGCTGCGCTTCATCATCCTGACGATGTACGACGACCGCGCCTACCTCGACCGCGCCAAGGAGCTCGGCGTGGAGGGCTACGTGCTCAAGGACAGCGCGACCGAGGACTTCGTCGAGGCCATCGACACGGTCGCCAACGGTGGGCGCTTCGTCAGCCCGGCGATGGAGCACAGCCGGCGCGGTGACGGTGTGGACGCGGTCGACGTTCGCAGCCTCACCGACGCCGAGCGCACCGTGCTGCGAGAGCTGGGCGAGAACCTGACCAGCAAGCAGATCGCAGAGCGGCTGAACCTGAGCTTCCGCACCGTGCAGAACCACCGCGCCAACATCTGTTCCAAGCTCGGCCTGCGCGGCGCGAACCGCCTGCTGGAGTTCGCGCTCGCCAACCGTCACCTGCTGTAGGGCGAGGGCGACCGGGACCGCTAGTGTCCTGAGTCCGTAGTTCGCATCATATGTTCGGGCGCCTTCCGGAACCTCGCGGCGTTGCCAATGCTCGGCAATGCGCTGCATCGCCTGCGCTTGGCGCCTTGCGAGAACCCGAAACTCGCCTCGAACATATTTCACGAACTACGGACTCAGGACACTAGAAGATGTAGCCGATGCGCAGCAGGTTGAGCTGCGGGATCACGGGCAGGATGTCGATCAGCGTGTCGGCGGCGTCCTGCACGTTGTCCTCGAGCACCTGGATGTCGTCCTCCGTACCGGTGCCATTGCCTTCGAAGTCGACCGCGGTGCCGCCGAGGGGAATGCCAAGCGCCAGATCGATGCCGACCACGAAGCCGTCATGGCCGAGCAGACCGATGCCGAGCTTGAGCATGGGGATGGTCACGTCACCCTCCGCGCGGATCTCGATCGTCTCGCCCGTCGAGGTGTCGATGCTCGTCCCGGTGGCGGTGCCGTTGATGCCCTGAAAGGCCAGCCCCGCGCTCAGAAAGAAGGCGCCCTTCAGGGGGTACAGGCGACCATCGATGGTGAACAGAGACATGCCCAGCGACGAGTCCTTGATGGTGACGTCAGGCAGGAACTGGTAGTCGAAGCCGAAGCCCCAGAGCTCGCCGTAGCGCGCGTGCACGCCGATGCCGAAGGGATTGAAGCCGCCCAGGGTGAAGACGGGTCCAAGGCAGAGCTCCCCGAAGGCGCAGGGGGCCGCCGGCGGCGGCTCCGCGGGCAGGCTCGGCTCGGGGGCGAGGGTGGGTTCCACGACCGCGGCGGGTTGGGGCGCGAC
>JAPPOT010000578.1 GCA_028817855.1 Myxococcales bacterium | reverse complement strand
CGAGCCGGAGGACGGCGTCAGCGCCGGGGACCCACCATGACGACCGACGCGATCGACCGTCGCGCCCATCCGCCCGTGTTGCTGCCGGTGGCGGTGCTCGTGGTGCTGGCCCTCGCGGTCGGTGTCAGCTCCTTCCTCGTCGAGCCGAGCTCGGGTCAGCGCGGGCTGTTCGCCCTGGCCTCGTCGAGCGCGCTGGCGGCAGCGACTGGCTACCTGCTGCTGCGGCTGGTGCGGCGTCGCCGCGGCTTCGGTTTGGTGCTGATCGTGGTGACGCCCGCGCTCGTATTCGGTGCCGCAAATCTGATGCTCGTGCCCGAGCGGGCGCCGGGTGCGTCCTCGGTCGTCGCTGTTACTCCGCGCACCACGGCGCCGACGGCCGGGCGCCAGACCCTGAAGGAGGCCCATGGTGCCCTCGAGGCGGGCGCTCCGGCCCGGGCCCGGGCGCTCTTTCACGAGGCCGCTGCCCAGCTTGAACCGGACGAGCGTGTCTCGCGCGTGGAGGCCTTCACCGGGATCGGCGATGCGGCCCTGCGCCTTTCGGATCAGGAGGCGGCGCGCCTCGCCTATGGGCAGGCCCTCGCGCTGGCCGACGACGACTCCACCCGCGCGCGCCTGCAGGCCGAGCTCGGCAACGTGGAGAGCCTGGCCGGAAATTGGAGTGCGGCTTCGGAGCACTTCGACCGCGCCGTCGCGCTGTACGAAGCCGGTGACGATCGGGTGGGCCATGCGAACGTGCTGCTGCGGCGCGGCGAGTTGCTCGCGCGGGAGAAGAAGCTCGAGGCCGCGCGCGAGAGCCTGGAGGCCGCCGCGCGCACCTACGGCGAGGCGAAGGCGCCGGTGGGGCGCGCCAACGCGCTGCTCGGGTTGGCGGAGCTGGACATCGCGGCCGATGAAGCGCGGCGCGCGAGCGGCCGCCTGCAAGAGGCCGGTGCGATCTATACGAAAGCCGCCAACCTGCGTGGCCAGGCCAGCGTCGAACGCCTGACCGGCACGCTCGAGGCGCGGGTGGGCAAGGCCCAGGACGCGCAAGAGGCCCTCGAGCGAGCGCGCGATCTCTACGCGCGGGCGGGCGACGAGCAGGCCGTGGCCCAGGTCGTGCAGCAGGTGGCGGTGGTGGAGGCCGACGAGGCCGACCCGCCGCCGCCACGGAGGGACAACACCGCGGCGCGGCGGCTTTGGCGTCAGGGCTACGAGCACTACAACGCGGGTCGCATCGAGGAGGCCCAAGCCAAGTACCGGGCCGCGATCGCGAAGGACCCCACCTACGCGCCGCCCTACAACTCGTTGGGGCGCATCCTGATGGACTCGGCCACCGATCAGGGCTGGCGCGAGGCCGAGAAGCTGATCAAGACGTCGTTGCGGCACCGCCCAACCTATATGGCGGCGGTGAACAACCTGGGTGTGCTCGAGCTGGAGCGCAAGAACTACGATGCGGCGATCGCCCTCTTCCTGAGGGCCCTGCGCCTCAAGCCCGGCCACCGGCTGCCGCTTGGGAACCTAGCGCGCGCCTACCTGCGCTCGGGCAACTACGAGGACGCCATGCGCGTGGCCAAGCAACTGGCCAAGGCCGATCCGGATGCGGCGCGCGCGATCGAGCGCTCGGTCGATCGCGCCGTTCGGGTACAGAAGCCGCTCTATCCCAAGAAGGCGAAGAGCATCCGCGACAGCGTGACGCTTGGGAAGTGAGCGAGCCGCTCAGTTCGGTCCGGGTGCTCCGGCCTGGATCCAGTCGCACACCGCGATCAACCGCTCGGGCGCGGCCGAGCTCGCGCCCGAGCCCCATGGCATGCGCACTCCGAAGGGCGCGCCCGGGTCCTGGTTGCAGGCCTGGATCTCGCCCCAGCTCGGATCGCCCAGGAGCACGCCACTGCCGTCGATCGGCGCCGCCCAGAGCTTGAGCCACAGCCAGCTCTGGCCCGGGTCGCCGGCGGTTACCAGCGGCATGGACGGCACCTCGCAGGAGGCCTGGCCGACCAGCGTGCTCAGGTCGGTCATGCCCTCGAGCTGGAGCGCTGCGCGCGGTGGGCCCATGGCGTCGTGGCACGGGCCGGCGTTGCAGGAGCCAGGGGCGGGCGTCACGTAGTCGAGCACCGCGTCGTGCAGGGCGGCGCCCGTCAGTCCGCTGTCCTCGTCGCAGGGATCCGGCTCGGCGGTGTCGCCGTCTCCGGGCACGCGGTCGTCCGGCGAGCCGGAGTCGACCGGGACGTCGATGTCCATCCCCGTGTCACCATCTCCGTCGCCGATCGCGATGGGGTCCATGGGGCCGTCATCGCCGTTCGGCCCCCCGTCGTCCGAGCACGCCCACAGCGCCAGGCTGCTCGCGAGCGCGAGCCCCGCCAGCGCGCATCTTCCTTCGCACATCCTGTCCTCCACGTTTCCGTGGCCCCACACTGGTCATAGCACGGGCGCGGCGGTGGGCATGAAGCCGGGCGTCAGCGCAGCAGGCCGCGTGCGCGGGTGCCGACCCGGCGCAGCTTGCGCAGCGCTCGTCGCGCGAGGCCGGGTCGCGATCGATGCGGTGCCCTCACCCCGGCGAAGGCGCGATCGAGCGCCGCGAGGTCGGCGGGCTCGAGGGCAATGGCGCCCGCGCCGGCGGCATCGCGCGCCTGCTCGGGGGTGCCCGCACCGACGATGACCCCGCCGACACGGGGCTGGGCGAGCAACCACGCCAGCGCTGCCTGCGCGGGGCTGATGTCGCACCGCGCCGCCGTCGCGCGCAGCGTCGCGAGCGCGTCGCGCAGATCGCGCGGTGCGCGCTCCGGCTCGCGCCCGCCGAGCAGCCCCCGCTCCAGCGGCGAGTAGGCCAGTATCCGGTGGCCGAGCTGGGCGGCGAGCGCGCCGAGCTCCCGCTCCGCGCTGCGCTCCAGCAGGCTGTAGTGGAGCTGGTGGCTGGCCAGCCGTACCTCGCCCAGGGCGTGCTGGGCCAGGCGCACCTGCTCGGCGCTGTAGTTCGAGACGCCGATCGCGCGCAGCTTGCCCTCCTGCCGCAGGCGCAAGAGCTCGCCCATGGTGTCGGCGATCGGCGTGTCCTCATCCGGCCGGTGCACCTGGACCAGGTCCAGCACGTCGGTCCCGAGACGCGCGAGGCTCTCCTCTACATCGCGGCGCACGGCCAGCGGCCTGCTGTCGCAGCGCACGGTGCGCATCACGCCGTCGGTGCCCGGCCCGCGAAAGAGTACGCGCCCGTGGTTGCCGTCCCAGCGCAAGCCCACCTTGGTCAGGATCTGCACCGCGTCACGGCGGCCCGCCGTCTCCTCGCCCACCAGCCGTTCGCTGACGCCGAAGTCGTAGAGCGGTGCGGTGTCGATCGCGGTCACGCCCGCCTCGAGCGCTGCATGCAGGTTTTCGCGTTGGCGCTCGCGCGAGTTGTCGCGGGTGGCCATGGCGCCGAAGACCACGCGTGTGATCGACACGCCACTGCCGCCGAGCTCGATTCGATCCATGGCGGCCACCAGCTTCCACGTTCGGCCATGCCCGTCAACCGTGGGGCGCAGCCGACGTGCCCGCCGAGGCTCGCGCTCAGTTCTGGGACCAGCGCTGCCCGTGCAGCGCCGGCTCGCGTCGGCGGAAGTCGACAACCGCCGCCACCAGGGCGTCGTCCATGGCCTCGACCATGTAGTGCCCCTCGTGATCGTGGGAGCGGCTCACGTGCTGCGGGAAGAAGCGCTGCAGCAGCCGCGCGTCAGTGGCGGTGGGCGCATCGTCGCCGCGGCCGCGCATGATCAGCACCGGAAGGTGCGACAGCGCGCGCAGCCGGCCCTGCAGGTCGCGCAGCGCGTCGGCGCGGTGGAGCTCCGTGTACAGGCGGTGCACCCGCTCCATGCTGCGCCCGTCCGCGTGGGGGCCGAGGTAGTGCTCGAGCTCGATCGCCCGGCGCCCCGGCTGCAGCTGTTGCGGCGGCAGCACGCGATCCGAGTAGAGCTTGAAGTGCCGGCTCAGCAGTCCCCCGAGGGTGTCCTGCGCCAGCTGCCGCGCCACGTCCGACAGCTCGTTGGCCTCGCGCGGCCGCAACCAACCGTGGATCGAGACCAGCGCCCGATAGCGCGAGGGCCGCTCGCAGGCGGCCATCAGCCCGATCGGCAGACCCCAGTCGTGGGCGAGCAGCGTGACCTCGCGCAGCCCGAGCTGCTCGACCAGGTCGGCGACGATCCGCGCGTGCTCGGCCGCGCTGAAACCGTAGCCCTCGCTCGCCTCCGACAGGCCGAACCCGGGGTAGTCGAGGGCGATGCAGCGGAAGCGCCCGCGAAGCGCATGGATCATTCCGCGGTACTGGAAGGACCAGCCCGGATTGCCGTGCAGCATGAGCAGCACCGGCCCGCGACCCTCGTCCACGTAGTGCACGGTGTGGCCGAGCGACGGAAGGAAGCGCTTCCGATAAGGGAACCAGGCCTCATCGAGCCATTGGGGTTGTTTGCGATCAAAGAGGGCTGACAACGGAGCTCCCCGGACCGGGCTTCCGTCGCTGTCCCACGACGCGACCTCCCGGCCGGAGCTTCTGTACGGGTGAGTGGGAGATGCGTAACGATCAAATTTGGGCCGGCACGCTTTTTTTGGGTCGCCAGTCCCCCACCGTGCGAGCTCGACCCCGCCCGAGGGGTGAGCTACTGGGCGTCGGCCGGCTCGCGTGGCCGCTCGGGCCCGCCCTCGAGCGCGGCCTGAAGCACTTCGGCCTCCCAGCCCATCTCGTCGAACCAGCGCCCGCCGATCTCGCGGTTCACGGGGAAGCCCTGGGCAGAGACCCCGGAGAAGAAGACGCGGTCGTTGCGCATCAGGATCTCGTCGCCGAGCGCATCGATCGCCCGCGCCCGCGACCGCGGATCGGCGATCGAGTCGGCCTCGTGCACCACGTCGATGAACTCGAGCGCGTCCGTGACGGCGCGTACGTAGTCCCGCACCGCGAAGCGCGGCAACAGCCCGGTCGCCGCCTTGGCTTCCATGATCGTGCGGACGCCGCGATAACCGAGCTGCACCAGGTCGCGCCGCGTCAGCCAGTTCGTCTCGTAGTTCGTGCGGTGGATGATGGAGGCGCGCTCCATCCCGGCGCGGTGCTCCTCGAGGGTGCGATGGTAGATGCGGTAGCCGTGCTCGTCGGGGTGCTCGAAGAAGGTCGAGCCGGGGTCGAGGAACGGCATCATCACGCACAGCATCGGGTTGACGCGCTTGCCCGCGAACTTCTCGAGCAGCTTCGTGCAGTACTCAACGGTGCCCTGGACGGACGCGGCGTCCTGCCTGGGCATGCCGACGAAGTACCAGATGTCGATCTGCTGGATGCCGGCATCGAGCGCGCGCCCGATCCACGCCTCCATCTCCTCGTTGCTGTAGACGCCCCGCCCCGACAGGCGCGCGACCTCCGGGTCGTGGCTCTCGGGCGAGAGGGTGATGCTGGTGCGCCTGTTGGCCCGGGCCATCTGCGCGAGCGACGCATCGGAGGGCAGGTGGAAGGCCTCGTAGCTGATCGACCGGAACGGCGTCTCGCCCACGCGGTCCACGAACCTCGTGAAGCTCTTCGCCGACTCGTTGTAGGAGCCGTTGACGAAGTAGTGGTAGCGCTCGACGTGTGGGATCTTGTCGAGCGTGCTGAACTCGTAGTCGACCTGGTCCGCGGGCTTGCGCACCATCGCGCGCTTGCGACCGAAGATGCGCCGAAAGGCTTCGCGCGAGCCGCCGCACCAGCCGCAGTTGTAACTGCAGCCGGCGTTGTGCGCGGTCATCACCTCGAGGATCGGCAGGCTCTTGGACTCCATGCTCGGCAGCACCTGCCAGTCGATCCCGTGGCCCATCCGATCGGGCAGGAAGCCGAAGCCGTTGTCCCGGACCTCGCCGTCCCTCGACTTCCACAGCAGGTTCGGCACGGCCGAGAGTGCGCCGTCGCCCGAGAGCCGTGCGAGCAGCTCGCCCATCGGCGCGTGGGTGTCGTAGCCGCGCATCACCATGTCGACCTGCGGGTACTGGATGAGCTCGTCGGCGTACCAGGTGGCGGAGATGCCGCCGAAGAGAGTCTGGATGTCGGGCCGCAGCTGCTTGATGCGGCGCGCGATCTCGAGGCCGCCCTGCACGTGCACCATCCAGTGCAGGTCGATGCCGACCACGCGTACGTCGAGCGCCTCGATCACGGCGTCCAGCGGCAGCTTGGGGTAGCGCAGCAGGATGGTGTTGAGGTTGATGATGCGGACCGAGTGCTCACGCTCCTCGAGATAGGCCTTGAGCGACTTGAAGCCGAGCGGGAAGTACTCGTAGAGCGGCGTGATCGGTTGCGCACCCGAGGTCTCGAGGAAGGGGAAGTAGATGTCCCGCCGGTCCCGGAACTCGAAGTAGGCCGGGGGATGGAGCAGCAGGAGGTCGGCGCTCAAGCGCGGAAGCGTCGGCATGGCTTGGTTCATGGGGCGCGGTTGCGCGGTCGTCCACCGTGGGGGCGGGCGTCAGCCACCGAGCGTAACGATATCATCGGTACCGCTGCTTCTGGCAGGGTGCACCGGAGCAGTGGCGGTTTGAGGGACATTTGGTCGATGTTCCCACAGCTCGGAGCTCGAACCGTGTGGAACGCTTCACAGCAATGCCCAGGGATTGGCTGCGTGCGGGCGCCTTACGACGCCCGATCGACTGAGAGGAGCCGTTCTCAGTCGACGCGGCAGCTCGGGTCGGTCGGGTAGAGGTCGCAGAAGGCCGGCTGGCCGGAGCCCGGGGGCTCGCCACCCTCGCAGAAGGTGTCCGGGTCGCCGTCCCAGCAGGGGTCGTCCTCGTCCTGGCCCGGCGGGTCGTTCTCGCCGCAGACGGTGTCGGGGTCGCCATCGAGGCAGGGGTCGCAGCCCTCGGGGTCGTCGCAGGGCGGACAGTCGTCGGGCTCGACCTCGATCGTGTCCGAGCTGCGCTTGGCTGGCGAGGCGTGCACGTAGTCGATGAAGGCGCCGGCGAAGCCCGCGTCGCCGAAGGCAGCCAGATCGATCCAGATCTCGAAGACCAGCCGGTAGTCCCACTCGGGCGTCTCCGGGTTGGGTGTGTAGGCCTCGTCGGTGGCGGGCGAGTGCTCCACGTATTCCGAGTAGCCGCGCTCGTTGAGGTTGCGGTCGAGCGAGGTCGCGTGGTCGATCACGTGGGAGGGGTCGCCGATGCTGACCTCGCCGTCGCCGCCGTTGACGCCGAGCGAGGCGTAGCCCGAGGGCGCGCTGTCGTCCTCGGTGAGGTAGTCGATCTTGAACTGCATCGCGATCTCGCCGTTGCCGTCGACCAGCACCAGCTCGGCGTGGTCGCTGCCGGTCAGATCCCGGAAGCGGTGCCCGCGCCGCGGGTTCCAGCCGATCGAGCCATCGCCGAAGGTGTTGTCGTTGAAGCCTGGGTCGAAGGTGAGGCGCAGGTGCACGGTGTTCTTGCCCTCGGCGCACTCCAGGGCCTGCTCGATGGTGGCCGCCGGGTGCTCGCCCTCGGGGCCGAAGAAGCAGCGCGTCACCGTCGGCGGGATCGGGGGGGCGTCGCCGCCGACCGAGTCGCACAGCATCCCCCCCTGCAGCGGCGCGGTGTCGGCGGCCGTGCCCGAGCCCGGGAACTGGGGGACATAGTTGGCGCTGTCGCCGCTCGCGCCGCCGACGGCGGGATCGCTCGCGCTGCCTGCGCTCCCGTCGCCGGTTCCGTCCCCGGATGCGCTGTCGCCCGAGTCGCCATCCTGTCGATCGGAGGCATCGTCATCCGCGCCGTCGGTCGAGCCGGCGTTGCCGAAGGGGTCGTCCGCAGCGTCGCGGCCCGAGTCGTCGCCGGAGCAGGAACCCAGGCCGAGGGCCAGCAACGCGCCGGCGAGTGTCAGAAGTCTCTGTAGGTCCATCGGATATCCCGTAAGATTTCGGGTGAGGTGTGTGCTCCGTGTGCGGGAGTACAGGGGGCGCAGCGAGCCGCATGGATTCAACGAATTCCTAACCCGTTGAAATCCCTGGGGAGCGCTCAGCCGCTCACGCGCAGCCACATCTCGAGCAGCAGGAAGGCGACCAGGACGAAGGCGGTCCAGACCGCGGCCCGGCCGATCAGCCAGGGCTCGCCGAAGGTGCCTTCCGGGCTGTACTCGCGGCGGGTGAGGCCGATGACCCCGCGGGCGGCCCACAGGCCGAGATCCTTCTGCTCCTGCCAGACGCGGCCGCCGTGCTTGCGGATCACCGCCACCAGCCAGGGCAGGGCGCGGCGGTAGGTCCAGTCGAAGTCCAGGTTGGTGGAGCGCACCTCGGCGGGATAGACGCCGGTGCGCAGCATCACGCCGAAGGCGAGCGCCGCGAACAGCAGGAGCTGCAGCTGCGTCACGACGTGCGTCGCGTCGTAGGCGTTGTAGGGCGCGTCGTTGGGCAGGATGGCGTAGAGCGCGGATGGGTAGACGCCGATGAAGATGCAGGCGAAGGCCGTGAGCGCCATCGCCAGCAGCATGTTGGCGGGCGCTTCCTTCGGGCGCTTGCCCGAGTCGTGGGCGAAGAAGGAGAAGAACGGGATCTTGATGCCGGAGTGGTCCATCACGCCGGCCGAGGCGAAGAGCAACACCATGAAGGCCCAGGTGTGGTGCTCCTCGATCGCCGCCGTCATGATCATCGACTTGGTCACGAACCCGCTCAGCAGCGGGAAGGCCGAGATCGACATCGAGCCCACGATGCAGAAGGCGGTGGTCAGAGGCATGCTCTTGTAGAGCCCGCCCAGCTCGGTGGCCTTGATCGTGCCCACCCGGTGGAGCACCGCGCCCATCGCCATGAAGAGCAGCGCCTTGTAGAGGATGTGGGCGAAGGCGTGGGCGGCGGTCCCGTTGATCGACAGCTCGGTGCCGATGCCGATGCCGACCACCATGAAGCCCAGCTGGTTGTTCAGGCTGTAGGCCAGCACCCGCCGCAGGTCGTTCTCGATCACGGCGAAGAAGATCGGGAAGGCGGTCATGATCGCCCCGATGGTGATCAGCATGTCGGTGCCGGAGAAGCCGCGAGCCAGGGCGTAGATCGCCAGCTTGGTGGTGAAGGCCGAGAGAAAGACCGTCCCGGTCGGGGTCGCGGCGGGGTAGGCGTCCTGCAGCCAGTTGTGCAGCAGGGGGAACGCAGCCTTGATGCCGAAGGCTATGAAGATCAGCCACGGCCCCGGGCCCGTCAGGCCCAGGTGGTCGAAGCCGATCGAGCCGGTCTGATGGTAGTGCACGATCGTGCCGGCCAGCAGCAGCACGCCGGAGCCCACCTGGATCACCAGGTAGCGCAGCCCCACGCTGTAGGCGTGGGCGGTGCGCGAGGCCAGGATCAGGAAGACCGAGGAGATCGCGGTGATCTCCCAGTAGAAGAAGAGCGTCACCAGGTCGCCGGCGAAGGCCGCGGCGATCGCGCTGCCGGCGTATATCAGCCCGGCCACGTGCTGCACCTTGTCGTCCACGTGCAGCGCGTAGATCACCGACAGGAAGGCGGCGATGTGGAAGATCGTGCCCCAGACGCGGCTGAGCTTGTCCACGCGCACCACGTCGAGCACGTAGCCGCCCAGCTCCATGGTCATCACCAGGCCCTGGGGCAGCATCCACAGGTGAGCGAGGCCGGCCAGCGGCAGCGCGAGCATCAGCGCCTGGCCCAACCGGCGCGGCAGCAGGGGCACGAGCAGGCCGCCGAGCATCAGCAGCATACCGGGCGGGAGCTGCTCAAGCATCGCGGCCCCCCTCGTCGTCGACTTCCGCGTCAGCGGGATTGGGCTCGGGAGCGTCGGGGTAGTAACGCTCACCCCGCATCACCAGCTTGCGCAGCCCCTTGGAGAGCGTGATCAGCCCGACGTAGGCGAGGAAGCCAAAGCCGGCGTGGAAGCCGATCCACCCCTCGAGCTCGAAGTGCGCCTTCTTCTCGTAGAACAGGTCCGCGAGCACCACGAGCGCGCAGACGGCGACCAGGGCGTAGAAGACTTTGTCGACGTTCTTGCGGTCGTCGAGCCAGCGCGGCGCCTCTCCCTCGGGTCGCTTCGACATCACCGCGCCTCCACGATCGGCGCGATCAGCGCCTGCAGCTCGGCCGAGCCGAAGAAGAGCAGCACGCAGCCCACCGCGGCCAGGCACAGGGGCAGCACGCACAGGAGCGGCGCCTCCCCGTGCTCGTGCGCGTGCCCGGGCTCCGCGCCCTCGGGCTTGCCCTCTTCGTAGAAGAAGGCTCGGATCACCACCGGCATCAGGTAGCCGATCGACAGCAGCGAGCTCGCCATCAGCACGAAGACGAAGATCAGGTTCTCGCCCTCCGCCGCGCCGAGGGCGAGGTACCACTTGCTCCAGGATCCCCCGAGGGGCGGCAGCCCGATGATCGAGAGCGAGCCGATGAAGAAGGCCCCCATGGTGAATGGCATGCGCTTGCCGATGCCGTTCATGGTGCTGATCTCGGTCTTGTGGGCCGCCACGTAGACCGCGCCCGCGCAGAAGAAGAGGGTGATCTTGCCGACCGCGTGCATGGCGATGTGCATGCCGCCGCCGATAACCCCGGCGGCAGTCGCAAAGGCCGCGCCCAGCACGATGTAGGCCAGCTGGCTGATCGTCGAGTAGGCCAGGCGCGCCTTCAGGTTGTCCTTGGACAGCGCCACGATCGACGATGACAGGATGGTGAAGGCCGCCGCGTACATCAGCCACCTGGAGTGGTCCCCGGCGGCGAGGGTGTCGATGCCGAAGACGTAGACCACGATCTTGAGCACGCTGAAGACGCCGGCCTTGACCACCGCCACCGCGTGCAGGAGCGCGCTGACCGGCGTGGGCGCCACCATCGCCGCCGGCAGCCAGCGGTGGAACGGCATCAGCGCGGCCTTGCCGGTGCCGAAGGCGTAGAGCGCGAGCAGGATCGGGATCTGGGCCGGCGCCAGCTTGCCTGCGAGGATGCCGCCCTGCTCGAAGTCGAGCGTGCCGGTGGCGTGGTAGGTCCACAGCACCGCCAGCAGCAGCAACCCCACGGAGGTCGAGACCAGGATGCCGAGGTAGACGCGCCCGGCCTTCTTGGCCTTCTCCGTGCCGTGGTGGGTGACCAGCGGGAAGGTCGAGAAGGTCAGCACCTCGTAGAAGAGGAAGAGGGTGAAGAGGTTCGCCGAGAAGGCGATCGCCAGCGCGGCCGAGATCGCCAGCGCGAAGAAGAAAAAGAAGCGCGTTTGGTTGCCCTCGCTGTGCCCGCGCATGTAGCCCACCGCGTAGAGTGCCGTGATGATCCACAGGCCGGAGGCGACCAGCGCGTAGAGCATGCCGAGCGGCTCCACCTCGAAGGCGAGCATCACGCCTGGCATCACCTCGAGCACGTCGAGGCGCGGCCGATCCCCGGCCATCACCTGCGGGTAGAGCTGGATCACCAGCGAGAACGTCACCAGCGTGGCGGCGCTCGAGGCGGTGTCGCGCAGGTTCGGCACCCGCCCGAACAGCAACACGGCAAAGGCGCCCAGCAGGGGCGCCAGGATCGAGCATGCGATCAACTGCTCCGCGCTCACGGCCCGACTCCCATCAACTGGGCGGCGGCCTTGCTGGCGGTACCGACGGTGAGGTCGGTGGTGAGGCCGAAGATGATGGTGGAGCCGATCAGGATCCAGGTGGGCAGGAGCTGCCCAAGGGGCGCTTCGCGCACCGGCGGTCGGCCGGTCACCTCGACCTGGGTGGCGTCGGGCTCGCTGAAGTAGCACAGCTCGACCACGCGCCAGACGTAGACCACTGCGAGCAGCGAGCTCAGCAGGATCAGTGCCGCCACCGACAGCAGGTCCTGCTCGAGGGCGGCCTGCACCAGGTACCACTTGCTGACGAAGCCGACCGTCGACGGCACCCCGATCAGCGCCAAGCCGCCAACCACCAGCGCGGCGCAGGTGAAGGGCATGCGCTTGCCGAGCCCGCGCAGGTCACCCATCGCTGACGAGCCCACCTGGGCGGTGATGCAGCCGACCGCGAGGAAGAGGCCGCCCTTCATGAGGGCGTGGTTGAAGACGTGCACCAGCCCGGCGGTCAGCCCGGTCGCCGAAGCCAGCGTCAGGCCCAGCATCATGTAGCCGACCTGCGCGACCGACGAATAGGCCAACAGGCGCTTCAGGTCGTGCTGGTAGATCGCCGCCAGCGAACCGCCGAACATCGCGATCAGCGAGAGGGGCAGCAGCAGATAGTCCGCGTGCAGGGTCTCGAAGACGAAGGCGGCGCCGAAGATCGTGAAGATGATCCGTACCAGCACGTAGTACATGACCTTCGTCGACGTCGCCGCCAGGAAGGCCGAGACCACCGAGGGCGCGAAGCTGTAGGCGTTCGGCAGCCACTGGTGCAGTGGGTAGACCGCCAGCTTGATGCCGACGCCCACGATCAGCAGCGCCAGGGCCAGCACGATCGTGCGTGTGTCGAGCACGTCGGGCAGGCGCGTCGTCAGGTCCGCCATGTTGAGCGTGCCCGTCATCTGGTAGAGCAGGCCCACGCCCAGCAGGAAGAGCGTCCCGCCGATCGTTCCCATGATCAGGTAGCTGAAGGCCGCCATCGGCGCCCGCGCGCCGCGACCGAGGCCGATCAGCGAGTACGAGGCGAGCGACGAGACCTCGAGGAAGACGAAGACGTTGAAGGCGTCGCCGGTGACGGTGATGCCGAGCAGCCCCGCCAGGGCCAGCAGCACCGCCGTGTAGAAGAACGCGTGGCGCCCCTCGGCCACCGCGGCGCCGGCGCTGCCAGGGCCGAACATCAGCACCACCGCGGCGATGCCGCTCACGAGCAAGAGCAGGTAGGCGTTGGCCCAGTCCACGCGCAGCTCGATCCCGAACGGGGGCGGGAAGCCGCCCAGCTCGTAGGCGATCACGCCGTGCTCGGTCGCGCCCAGCGCGCCCAGGATGCTCCAGGCCAGGTAGAGCGTGATCCAGGCGACGGCGATCGAGAACATGCGTGCGGCCGGCTTGCTCGGCAGCAGCATGCACAGGGGGGCCGCCATCAGCGGCACAACCACCTCCAACACCAGCAGGTGGGCGTTCACTCCGCCTCCCCCTGCACGGCGCTGCGACCGTCCATCCCATCGCCGCCGGCCAGCGCGTGGATCTCGTCCTCCTCGATCGTCCCGTAGGCCTCCTTGATGCGCACCACCAGCGCGAGCGCGAGCGCCGTGGTGGCGATGCCGACCACGATCGCGGTCAGCATGAGCACGTGCGGCAGCGGGTTGCTGAAGAGCACGCCCTCGGCGCCGCCCTCCGGCAGGATCGGCGCGGTGCCGCCGCGCACCTTGCCCATCGAGACGTAGAACATGATCACCGAGACCTGGAAGATGTTCAGGCCCATGACCTTCTTCACCAGGCTGTCGCGGGCGATCATGATGTAGAGGCCGATCATCATCAGCACGATGACGACCCAATAGTTCCACAGCCCCAGCACCTCGCTCACTGCCCGCCTCCGCCCTCGTCGAAGGCTTCGCGTGCCAGGGCGCGCCCGGCGAAGCTGTAGAAGATCAAGATCATCGCGCAGGTCACGGCGATGCCCACGCCGCCCTCCACCAGCAGGATACCGAGGTGGCGGCCGTGCTTGGGGTCGTCGCTGTCGAAGACCGCGTAGTCCAGGTAGTGGCCGCCCATCAAGAGCGAGGCGACGCCGGTGCCGCCGTAGAGCAGCACGCCCAGGGCGATGCCGGTCTCCAGGAGCGGGCTCGGGACCACGCGCTGCAGGGTCGAGAGCCCGAAGATCAGTCCGTAGAGGATCACCGCGGCCCCAATGATCACGCCTGCCTGGAAGCCGCCGCCAGGGCCGAAGTCTCCGTGGAACTGCACGTAGAGACCGAAGAGCACGATCAGCGGGATCACGCCCATCGAGACCACGCGCACGATCGCGAAGTCGCGCATGCGCGCCGCGCCTTCGGGCGTGATGGTCGGGCGGTGGGCCGGGCCCGGGCGCCTGCGCCGGTGGCCGAGCAGCAGCATCACGCCCACCGAGGCGGTGAAGATGACCACGGTCTCCCCGAAGGTGTCGTAGCCGCGGTAGCTCGCCAGCACGTTCGTGACGATGTTCGGGATGCCGAAGTCCCGCTCTGCGCCCGCGATGTATTCGGGCGCCACGTGCACGTGGATCGGCGCCTTCGGGTCGCCGTAGTGCGGCATGTCCAGGGTCCCGGTCACCAGACATGCGCCCGTCAGGATCACGAGCAGCAACGGGAACCAGGTGAAGGGGTGTTGCTTCTCGCGCTGGGCGGTCAGGGCCAGGGTGCTGAGGAACAACACCGTGGAGACACCGGCCCCCACCGCGGCCTCGGTGAAAGCCACGTCGACCGCGTCCATCAGCGTGAAGAGACACGCGGACAGCAGGCTGAAGATGCCCGTCATCATCGCCGCGGCGAAGAGGTCCTCGAGCAGGGCCACGGTCAGCGCGGTCGCGAGGAGGAAGAGGAAGAGGATGACCTCGACCGGAAAGTCCATCGCTCAGGGTTCCTCGGGGAGGTCGGACTCGGAGGGGCGCTCGCCCTCCTGCGCCTCCTCCGGAATGCCGGCCGCCAGCACGCCGCGGGCGTAGGCGGCCTTAACCAGGGCGTGGCCCGCGGCCGGGCCGGTGTAGAGCATGAAGGCGTAGATCATCACCAGCTTGACCGCGACCAGCGGCGTTCCGGCTTGCAGCAGACAGCCCAGCAGCACCAGCCCCGCGCCCAGCGTGTCCGTGATCGACGCCGCGTGCGTGCGAGTATAGAGGTCGGGCAGGCGCAGGGTGCCGATGGCGCCGATCACGCACAGGGCGGCGCCCACGGTCAGGCAGAACCAGCTAGCCACGTCGAGTGCCAGCTCCATCAGTCCGCGCCCCCGCCCGCGGGCGGCACGCTGCGTGCGCCCTCGTCCTCGTCGCCGTGGGCCAGGTCGCCGAAGCGCACGAACTTGAGCACGGCGATCGTGCTGCCGAAGTTCACCAGCGCGTACACCAACGCCAGGTCCAGCCAGTCCGGGCGCCCCGTCAGGAAGCCCGCCACCGCGATCAGCAGGATCGTCTTCGTGCCGAAGGTGTTGGCCGCCAGGATTCGGTCGAAGACCGTCGGGCCCTTCACCGCGCGCACGAGCGCGATCAGCATCGTCACGACGATGCCGAGCATGGCCACGGCGAACATGTTCACGGCTTGTCCTCCAGGGCGCTGACCCGGCGGTCCATCTCACCGCCCTGCAGGTCTTTGGCGAACTCCTTCGTCAGGGCGTGGACCCAGATCGTGTCGTCGCGCACCTCCAGCGAGATGGTTCCCGGCGTGAGCGTGATCGAGTTCGCGAACAGCACGCGTGCGCCCTCGCCGCGCTGGGTAGCCTTTACCTTCACGATGCAGGGGCTGATCGGCAGCTTCGGATCGAGCACGATGCGGGCCACCGTCAGGTTCGACGTGACGATCTCCTTCAGCAGCCAGGGGATGTAGAGCAAGGTGCGCGCGCCCAGGGTGCGGTCGAGCCCATGAGGCGCATGCGCGCGCATGCGCATGTAGAGCGCGTAGACGACCAAGCAGGAAGCCACACCAAAGACCGCGACCAGCCCGTGCTCAATCGAATAGTGGCCCGACCAGAGCAGCCAGACGGCTGCGAGTGCGAACAATCTCAGCATGTTCGAGGCGCGCTAGGGGAAGGCGCGCATCATTTCGTCCCTGGCCGACCATTGCAATGCCCAGGTTCGGGAAAACCCCCTTCGCGCGGCCTTTCCGTAGCGCGTATGCTCCCCGCCGATGGACGCGCGGGACGCCTGGCGATCGGCCGAGGGGCCGCTGCTCTACGCCCATCGCGGCGCCCGCCTCGAGCACCCGGAGAGCACGCTGCCGGCCCTGTCGGCTGCCCTGAGCCTGGGTGCCGACGCGCTCGAGATCGACGCCCACATGACGCGCGATGGGCACGTGGTGGTGGCCCACGACCCGGACGCGGCGCGGATGGCGGGTGTCGCTGGCCTGATCCGCGAGGTGGACCTGGCCACGGCGCGCACCTGGGACATGGGACGGGGCTTTCGCGGCCGTGCCGAGGGCGCCCCGCCGGTGCGGATGCCGACGCTCCTGGAGGTGATTGAGGCGCTGCCTGGCGCGCGTCTGAACGTGGACCTCAAGCAGGCCGAGCCGTCGATGGCGGCGGCGACCGTGGGCTGTGTGCACGAGGCGGGCGCCGAGCAGCGCGTGCTCTTGACCAGCTTCTCCGGTGAGACCCTGGCGGCGGTGCGCGCCGCCGGCTACCGCGGCCCCACGGGCCTGGCGCAGCCGGACGCCTTCCGTGCCTTCTTCGCTCCCCGTGCCGTGCTGCGCGCCTTTCCGCTGGCGGGCGGGCGCCTGCAGGTGCCAGTGGCGTACGGGCCGATTTCGCTCGACAGCCGGCGTCTGCTCGACAAGATGCACGGGCTGGACGTCGCGGTGGACTACTGGGTGATCAACGATGTGGACGAGGCCGCGCGCCTGCTCGACCTGGGCGCGGACGGCATCGTCAGCGACGACCCGCGCGCGATGGCGGGGCTCTTCGCGCGTCATCCGGCGACGGGCGGCTGGCGCGCACGTCATCCGGAGCTGGCCCGCGAGCTCGGCGTGGGCGGCGAGCGATGACGGCACTCGCACGGCGCCCGGCCGGTGCGCGCTGGCTCTACGCGCTCAAGCCCGCGAGCTGGCCGAAGCTGCTGACCCCGTGCCTGCTCGGCCAGGCGATCGGCGTTGCCGCCGCGGGGGGCTTCGATGCGCGCGCGCTGCTCGTCGGGGCGGCGTTCACCCTCGCGGGTCTGTGCTTCATCGTGTTGCTCAACGACTGGGGCGACCGCGAGGTGGACCGCCTCAAGCGCGCGATGTTCCCCGACGGCTGCTCGCCCAAGACGATCGCGGACGGCATCCTCCCGAGCGCCGCACTATTGCGCGCGGGCCTCGCGTGCGGCGCGGCGGCGCTGCTCGCCGCCTGGCTGGGAGCCAAGTGGCTGCAGCGACCGCTGCTCGGCTGGGCGGGCCTCGGCGGCATGCTCGTCTTCTGTGCCTACACGCTGCCGCCCCTGCAGCTGAACTACCGCGGCGGCGGGGAGCTGCTCGAGATGCTCGGTGTCGGCTTCGTGCTGCCGTGGTTCAACGCCTACGCCCAGGCGGGTGCGCCGTGGCCGCGCGAGCTCTGGGTCCTGCCCGGCTTCGCGCTGCTGGCCCTGGCGAGCGCGCTGGCCAGCACGCTGTCGGATGAGCAGAGCGATCGCGAGGGCGGCAAACAGACGAGCGCGACGCGCTTCGGCAACCGGGCCACGCGCCTCGCGGTCGACGGGCTGGTGCCGGCGGGGCTGCTCGCATGGGCGCTCGGCGCGTGGCTCGTGGCGGGTGCGCGGGGCGTGGCACTGATCGCGCCCGCGGTCGGGGTCGGCTTCTTTCACTACCGGGCGCAGCTGCACAGCAGCGCTGCGGCCATCACCAACGCTTTCGCGGCCCAGGGGCGCTACAAGGCGCACCTGCATCGGGCGATAGGTCAGGGCGCGCTGTTGACGGCGGCCGCGCTCGTGGTGCAGTGGAGGATTGCGTGAGGGCACTCGAGGAGGCGATCGAGCGCCTCGCCACCGTGGACGCGCTGCTGGAGCGTGAAGCGGTCGGCCTGCACACCCTCGACCCGGCGCGCGAGCGGCCCACACCCCTGGCCGAGCTCGGGCGCAGGCTGCTCGGCGACGATCCGGACACCGCGCGGGCGCTGCACTGCGCCGACGTGCTCGGCCGCATCGCGGCCGCGCAGCTCCTCCACTTTCCCCAGAACCTCTTCTGGGACTTTGACTACACGGCGGCGACCCTGGTGCGCGTCGCGCGCGAGCACAGCGCCCTGGAGTTCGAGCAGCACGTGGCCATGTTCGAGCGCTTGCAGGGGCTCTTCGGCTGCCACTCGCCGATCCGCTTCCGCTACGTGACCGACTTCATTTACGGGCTGGACTGGGAGCGCTTTGTCACCCGCGATCCGGGCAGCCACGGCTCGGTCGGACCCTTCGACCGTATCTTCCTCGAGCGCGTGCTGGCACGGGGGGCCGAGCTGCAGGCGCTGGTGGAGTCGGGCGCCGACGTCGACTACCCCCCACTTGCGCCGGGTCAGTGGCGCAATCCCTTCGCCTTTTCCCGGGTTCCCCAGCACGAGCTGCGCCTGCACCGGGAGCTGGCGGCGGCGGGGCTGATTCCGGTGCCCGGCTGGCGTGTCGATGCGGAGCCGGACTGGCGCAAGCCCTACACCCGGCTGCGACTGGAGCGCGCGCGCTCGCTCGGGATTCCCGGCGACTACGGCAGCGCCAAGAACCCAACTGCCGATGGGTCCTAGCGGACCCTTTCCCGCCTCACGGCGGTCGCGTAGTCTCGTTGCACCGTTGCCGGAGGGGCACGCGCCCCACGGGAAACGACTGATGCGGGTCCTGACCATCCTGGCCTTGTCCGTGGTCGGCTGCGGCGGCGCCGCGGGGACCGGTGCGCTGCACGCGCGTCCGCCCGATGACCTGTCCGAGGCGGAATACGCGGACGCGACCGCGGCCTACCAGGGCGCGTGCCGGGAAGGGGACGCGCAGGCGTGCGGCTACCTCGGCTTCATGTACGACAACGGGCGCGGCGTGCCGACCGACATCGCGCTGGCGGTGGATCTGTCCGAGCGTTCCTGCGCCGAGGGGGGCGCCTATGGCTGCGCTTACCTGGGCTACCTCCACCAGCTCGGTCGCGGGGTCGCACGCGACCCCGAACGCGCGGCCTCCCTCTTCCGCAAGGCCTGCGAGGCGGACGACATGGGCGGCTGCGTCCTGCTAGCCATCATGTACAAGTCCGGTTCAGGTGTACACGAGGATGCCGAATACGCGATCGAGCTCTTCAGCCGCGCCTGCGACGGCGGCGAGGGCATCGGTTGCTCCAGCCTCGGCTACATGTACGCCAACGGCGAAGGCGTGGACCGCGACTTGGACCGCGCCCGTGAGCTCTTCGACACGGCGTGTGACAGCGGCGATCGCATCGGTTGCGATGCTGCCGACGAGCTTGAGTAAGGCCTCAGCGCTGACACCGAGGGCAGTAGTGCGCCGAGCGCTGGCCGAGCACGATCCGTTTGATCGCCGCGCCACAGCGTAGGCATGGCTCGCCTTCGCGGGCGTAGACCTGGCGCTCGTCCTGGTAGCTGCCATCGCTGCCGTCGGGCTGGACGTAGTCGTTGATGCTGCTGCCGCCGGTCTCGATCGAGCGGCGCATGACCTGCTGGGCGGCCCGCACGATGCGCTCGCAGGCGGGTCGCGAGAGCTTGCCGGCCTGGGCGCGCGGGCGGATGCCGGCGATGAAGAGGGCCTCGTCGGCGTAGATGTTGCCGATGCCCGCGACCACCTGCTGGTCGAGCAGGATGTTCTTGATCGCCGCCTTGCGCCCGCGTGTGCCGGCGTGGAGCACGTCGCCGTTGGCCAGCAGCGCGTCGACGCCCAGCTTGTCGAGCCGCTCGCAGCGCTCGCCGGGCGCCAGCAGCTGCACCTTGCCGAACTTGCGCGCGTCGCGGAAGTAGACCTCCGGGCCGCCGTCCTCGAAGCTGAAGCGCAGGTGGGTGTGGTCGTCGGGCGCGAACGCCTGCTGCCCCTCGGGGCTCAGCGCCGCGCTTCCGGTGCTCGACAGCAGGCGCACACTCGACACACCCGCGCCGAAGAGCTGACCGGTCATGCCCAAGTGCAGCAGCAGGCGCTGGCCGTCCTCGACGTGCGCCAGCAGGTACTTCCCGACCCGCTCCAGGCGTGCCACGCGCTGCCCCTTCAGCCGACGCTTGAGCGCTGCGGGCTTGGTGATGAAAAAGTAGCTGTCCTTCGTGGTCGACAGCGTCGCGATCGTGCGCCCGGACAAGAGCGGCTCGATCTGTCGCCGCGTGATCTCGACCTCGGGCAGCTCCGGCATCAGCGGTAGCTCTGCAGCGCCGGGTCGTCCAGGTGGGGCTCCCGGTTGAAGGAGTCGAGGGAGAGGCGGTCGCGCGAGAAGGTGAACTCGGTCAGCGAGCCGTTCTTCACGCGCCAGTTGACCTGCATCGTCATCGCGGCCGGCGCGTCGAGCGCCAGCTGTACGCAGGCCCCGATCGGCCCGCCCGAGGTGAAGACCGCCACGCGCCGCCCGCCTTCGCCTCCGAGCACGCGCGCCCGCGCAGCCGTCACCCGGGCGTGGAAGTCGGCGAAGCTCTCGACGCCTTCGGCGCCGATCTCACCCGCTACCCAGCGCGCCATGAGCGCCTCGAACATGCGCTGGAAGTAGCGGTTGCGCTCGCGCGTGCCAGCGTGGGCCTGGGTGTCGGCCACCAGCTTGCGGAAGCCCTCGTCGCGGTCGGCCAGGGCGGGGGAGAGCTTCCCCATCACGCCGCCCGAGTCGTACTCGTCCCAGCCGGCATCTCGCCGGGCCCCGGGCCAGGGCTTGCCCGCGCGCTCGAAGGCCTCGCCCACCAGGGTGGCCGTGTCGACCTGGCGCCTGAGCTCGCCGGTGATGACCTCGTCGAAGCGCGCGTCCCGCGCCACCAGGTATTCGCCCAGGGCCCGGGCTTGGCGCTCGCCCAGCTCGGTCAATCGGTCGGATTCCTCGCTGAAGGCGGCGGCCTGTCCGTGTCTGATCAGAATCAACTGGCTCACGGGACCGGGACTGTGTCGCGGAGGCGCGCCGTCGGCAAGCCCCGGCAGGGCCAGGCACGGGCTCGCACGGGGCCCCGCGCCCGACCCGCCGCGATCCCGTCAGCGGACCCTTGCCAACCCAAGGGAGCCCCCTACACTCCGCCGCAGAAGGCAGCTCCTCGCCATGACGCACTTCCCGCAAAACCCCCTCGCCACGGCCCTCAACGACCGCCTCCAGGCCGCCTCGCCCCAGGTCTTCGACATGCTCTCGGAGCTGGGCAAGCGGCTCTACTTCCCCAAGGGCATCCTCTCCCAGAGCGCCGAGGCCAAGCAGAAGGGCAAGCGCATCAACGCCACCATCGGCATCGCCACCGAGGGTGATGGGCCGATGTACCTGGCCTCGATCCAGGACTCGGTGAGCGGCGTCACTCCCGCCCAGGCCTATCCCTATGCGCCGCCCGCCGGTCGGCCGGGTCTGCGCGATGCCTGGCGTGCCAAGCTGCTGGCCGAGAACCCGTCGCTCGAGGGCAAGACCTTCGGCGCTCCGATCGTGACGAGCGCGATCACCCACGGCCTGTCGCTGGCGGGCGACCTCTTCGTCGACCCCGGCGACCTGCTGCTGCTGCCCGATCAGCTCTGGGGCAACTACCGGCTGACCTTCGAGGTGCGACTGGGCGGCAAGATCGTCACCTATCCCTTCTACGAGGGCGCAGGCTTCAACAGCGCCGGCTTCGCCGCGGCGCTGAAGGAACACGCGGCCGGCCGCGACAAGCTGATCGTCGCGCTGAACTTCCCCAACAACCCCACCGGCTACATGCCGAACGAGGCCGAGGGCGACGCCATCGTCGCCGCCGTCCGCGCGTGCGCCGAGGGCGGCACCAAGCTCGTGGTGCTCTGCGACGACGCCTACTTCGGGCTCTTCTACCACCTGGGCGGCCGGTCGATGACGGAGTCCCTCTTCGGTCGCCTGACCGGCCTGCACGACAATGTGCTTGCCGTGAAGCTCGATGGGGCCACCAAGGAGCTCTTCGTCTGGGGCCTGCGCTGCGGTTTCATCACCTTCGGCCCCGGCAACGCCGCCACCGCCGACGAGGTGATCGACGTGCTCGATGCCAAGTCCCGCGGCAACATCCGCGCCACCATCAGCAACAGCCCGCAGCTGTCCCAGAGCCTGATCGAGAAGGCCCTGGCCAGCCCGGACATCGCCCGCGAGCGCGCCGACAAGCGCGCCATCCTCGAGGCCCGTGCCACCGAGGTGCACCGCGTGGCCCAGGACCCGAAGTACGCCGACAGCTGGGAGATGTATCCCTTCAACAGCGGCTACTTCATGCTGATCAAGGTCAGGGGTGTCCCGGCCCCGAAGTTGCGAGAGCACCTGCTCGACGCCCACCAGGTCGGCCTGATCTCCACCAGCGAGACCGACCTGCGCATCGCCTTCTCCTGCCTCGAGAAGGATCAGGTGCAGGAGCTGTTCGACACGCTGCACACGGCGATCGGCGAGCTGCGCGGCTGAAGTCGGTTTCGGACTCGGCCACGGACGCGGCCACGGACTCGGTCTCGGGAGTGGTGCCGGGTGAGACGTCGGCCGTGCCACGCATGGCGTCAGAGGTAGGCGGGCGGCTGTCGGGGTGGGGGAACCCGCCGC
>JAPPOT010000344.1 GCA_028817855.1 Myxococcales bacterium | reverse complement strand
CCACCAGCAGGACCAGCAACAGCAGCAGCAACAGGATCAACAGCACCAGGATCCGCCGCAGCAACCCCAGCCGCTGCCGCAGGACGTGGAGCAGGCCCTGGACGCCCTGCAACACGGCGAAGAGAACCTGGAGCGCCTCAAGGCCCTGCGCCGCGCCCAGCGCGAGCGCCGCAAGCCGGCCAAGGACTGGTGAGAAGGCCCGGTGAGCTCGTGACGCGCGCCCTCCCCCACCTGGCCCTGCTCGGGCTGCTGCTGGTCCCGGCCCTCGCCCGCGCCGAGGTCCGCGTCGACGTGCAGCCCGACCGCAAGCAGCTCGCGATCGGCGAACGCATGACCGTGCGCATCACCGTCCAGACCGAGGGCTCGGGCCAACCCGAGGTCGTGCTGCCGGACTTCGACGGCTTCGAGATCCTGAGCCAGCAGGTTCAGCGTCCGATGCAGTTCAGCTTCAACTTCGGCCAGCGCGCCGTCTTCCGCAGCTCCAGCATCTACACCTACGTGCTGTCGCCCCTGCGCGTCGGCACCCTGCGCATCGCGCCCGTGCGCGTCCAGCTGGGCGACGACACCTACACCACCCAGCCCCTCGACATCACTGTCGAGCCCGGTGCCGGCGGCGCACCGCCCGCCGCCCAGCCGGGCCAGCAGCCCGACCCGCAGGCGCCCGCCAACGTGGCCGACGGCGTGGAGTTCGACAGCACCGCCTTCCTGCGCACCGTGGTCGACCAGGCCCAGCCCTACGTCGGGCAGCAGGTCACGGCCACCGTCTACCTCTACTCCCGCAACCGCATCCGCTCGATCCCGACCCCGGAGCAGGAGCCCACCACCGACGGCTTCTGGACGCGCGACCTGCTCGGCGGCAACACGCCCCAGCCGCGCCGCGACGTGGTCGGCGGGCAGAGCTTCATGGTCTACGTGCTGCGCCGCTTCGCGGCCTTCCCCCTGCGCGACGGCGAGCTGACGATCGGACCGATGTCGATCACGATCGACAACAGCTCGGTCTTCGACGTGCTCACCGGCACGCGCCGCCAGCCCGACATCAAGCGCACCGGCGTGCCCGTCACGCTCCAGGTGCGGCCCCTGCCCGAGGCCGGCCGACCCGACGGACCGATCGCCGTCGGCGCCTACGCGATCGGCACCAAGCTCGACCGCGAGCAGACCGCCACCGGCGACGCGGTCACGCTCACCGCGGTCGTGCGCGGGCGCGGCAACATCGAGACCGTCGAGCTGCCCACCCCCGGCGTGCCCGGCCTCGACATCCTCCAGCCCCAAGTGAAGGACCTGGTCGAGACGCCGCGCGATCAGGTCAGCGGCACGCGCGAGTACCGCTGGCTGCTGGTGCCGCAGAAGCCCGGCACCTTCACCATCCCGCCCTTCGCGCTCAACACCTTCGACCCGACCAAGGGCCAGTACCGCCGCGTGGTCTCGCCGGCGCTCAGCCTGAAGGCCGTGGGCGCTGCCCTGCCCGCCCAGGCCAAGCCGGTGCCGCTCGAGACACCGAGCGCGCCCGAGATCGACCCCGACGCGGTGGAGTGGGCGCCGATCCGCACCCAGAGCGCGCTTTCGCGCCGCGCGACCCTGCTCGCCGAGCAGCCCTTCTTCGGCTGGGCGCTGGCGCTGCCTCCGCTCGCCTGGCTGCTGCTCGCAGGTGGCGGCCTGCTGCGCCGGCGCCTGGCCGCGCGCACGGTCAGTGCCGAGGAAGCTGCAGAGCGCGAGGCCAGCACCCAGCTGGGCGTCGCGGAGCAGGCCGCCAGGGCGGGTGACGTGGGCGCCTACCACGCCGCCGCCGCGCGCGCGATCGGCGCGCAGCTGCAGGCGCGCCTGGGCGAGTCGGTCGCCAGCCTCACCCACGACCGTCTGCGCGCTCACCTGCGCGCGCGCGGCCTCGACGACACCACCCTGAGCGCCGTCGTGGAGCAGCTGCAGGGCGGGGACTTCGCGCGCTTCGCCTCCGGCGGCGATGACGGCGCCGCCCTGCCCGAGCAAGCGCGCCGCTTGGCTGCCTTGCTCAAGCGACTGCATGCCTTCAGTCCGAGCGAGGAGGAGTCATGAAGCGCCTGCTCCTGGCCCTGCTCGTGCTGGTGGGAGCGGCCACGCCCGTGGCAGCGGAGTCGCTGGAGCGGATCTTCAGCGCGGGCAACGAGGCCTACTACCAGGACGAGCTGCGGCAGGCACTCGCGAAGTACGACGCGCTGGTCGAGGCCGGCGTCGAGGATCCGGATCTGTACTTCAACCTGGCGACCGCCCACGCGCGCCTGGGCGAGCTCGGGCACGCCATCCTCTACTACGAGCGCGCCCTGTGGCTGCGGCCGGGCGACGAGGGCACCGAGCAGGCCCTCGCGACGGCGCGCCGATTGCTCGGCAAGCGGCGCGCCGAGCGCGAGGGCGAGGCGACCGTGCGCACGCGCCCGCCCCTGACCGAGGCCCTGGCCGGGCCCTTCTCGGCCGACGGGCTGGCCTGGACGCTGATGGTCCTCAACGTCCTGCTCTTCGGGCTGCTGCTGGCGCGCCCGCACATCCATCACGAGAGCACGCGACTGGCCGCGACCGTGGCCGTGCCGATCCTGGCGCTTTCGGTGGCCGCGTCCGGCGGCCTGCTCGCGTCCAAGCTAGGCGCCTTCGAGCCTGGCGAGCGGGCGATCGTCCTGAGCGAGGGAGCGCCCCTGCGGGAGGGCCCCGACGAGCGCGCCAGCGTGCGCAAGAAGGCCCGCCAGGGGCAGCGTGCCAGCATCCTCGGCAGCGAGTCGGGCTACCTGCGGGTGCGCCTTCCCGGAGGCTCCGCAGGATGGATGAAAGAGAAAGATCTCGGACAGATACGGCCCAATTGACAGGGGCCGCGCCCGGTACCAGTATCGGCACCCACATGAGCGCCAGCGACGACACGACGACCGTTCTGATCGCCGACGACGATCTCGATATCCTGAACATCACTCGCAGGCTGATGAAGAAGCGCGGCTTCAACGTGCTCGAGGCCAGCGACGGCGACGAGGCGATGAAGAAGATCCTCGAGCACCAGCCCGATCTGGTGGTGCTCGACGTGATGATGCCCGGCCAAACCGGCTGGGAGGTGTGCCGCTCGATCCGCGAGACCGAGAGCCTCGCCGACACTGGCGTCATCATGCTCACCGGCATCGGCGAGAACATGAACGAGATGACGTCGCCGCTGTACGGGGCCGACGGTCACCTGGACAAGCCCTTCGAGTTCGAAGATCTGGACGCGCTCGTGACCCAGGTGCTCGAGAGGCGCGGCATCGGCCAGTAATCCGGGCTAGCCTCCGAGTGCCGGGCCAGGACGCCCGGGGAGAATCCAACATGCGAACGCTGCACCTCTTCGCCCTCTGCGCCGTGCTCTCGCTGCCGGCCTGGGCCTGCAACTCCAAGAAGACGGACGACGAGCCCGCCGACAAGCCCACCACCGAGGCTCCCAAGGAGGAGACGCGGACCCACGGCCTGACCGAGCAGGAGGCCGCGCAGGTCCTGGCCAAGGTGGGCGAGACCGAGATCACGCTCGGGCAATTCGCCGACCGGCTCGCGAGCCAGTCGCCGTACCTGCGCGCGCGCTACAACAGCGCCGAGCGCCGCCAGGAGTTCCTGGACAACATGGTCCGCTTCGAGCTGCTCGCGATCGAGGCGAGCAAGCGCGGCCACGACGCCCGCCCCGAGGTCCAGCGCGTGCAGCGCCAGATGATGGTGCAGCAGATGATGAAGGAGCTCTTCGACGAGAAGGGCGTCAAGCTCTCGGACATCACCGACGCGGAGATCAGCGCCTACTACAAGGAGCACGCCGGCGAGTTCAAGAAGCCCGCCCAGCGTCGCGCCAGCCACATCCTGCGCAAGGACAAGGCCTCCGCCGAAAAGATCCTCGCCCAGCTGAAAGCCAAGGACGGCGACATGGGCGAGTTCCGCAACCTTGCCAAGGACAAGAACCAGGACGAGGCGACCAAGGCGCGCTTCGGCGATCTGCGCTTCTTCTCACAGGAGCCCCAGGGCGAAGAGGCGGAAGGAGCGCCGCCGAAGCCGGTGCGCGACGCCGCCTTCAGCCTGGAGAAGACCGGCGATCTCTTCGAGCAGGTGATCGAGAGCGAGCAGGGCTTCCACGTGCTCAAGGTGACCGGGCAGCGCGCCGCCCTCGAGCGCAGCCTCGAGGACGCGCGGCGACTGATCCAGAATCGCCTCTGGCGCGAGAAGCGCGAGAAGGCGATCGACGGCTTCGTCGCGGAGCTACGCGAGAAGGCCAAGATCAAGGAGGACCTCGCCCTGCTCGACCAGGTGCAGGTGGACCTGAAGGCCCCGGGCCCGGAGGAGGAGCAGAAGCAGGAGCTGGGCAAGCTGCAGGCGCCGAAGGTCGAGGTGCGCGACGGCGCGGCGAAGAAGCCCGCGCCCGACCAGGCCGCCGCCAAGCCCGCCGAGGAGAAGGCGGCTCCGTGAAGCACCTGCTGCTCGGGGTGCTGTTGGCCGCCGCGGCCGCGGGCGCCTTGCCGCGCGCTGCCTCGGCCGAAGTGATCGAGCGCGTGGTGGCGGTCGTCAACGACGACGCGATCCTGCTGTCGGACCTGCGCCGCCGCGCCGCGCCCTTCCTCGAGGGCGTGCTGACGGGAACCAGCGGCGAGCTCGACCGGGCCACTCGCCTCAAGGAGCTCTACCGCCGGCTCCTCCAGCAGCTCGTGGACGAGGAGCTGGTCGAGCAGGCCGCGCGCAAGATGCACACCACGGTGGGCGCGCGCGAGGTCGACCAGGCGATCGACAACGTGCGGCGCCAGAACAACATGAGCGAAGAGCAGTTCTGGCAGGCCGTCACCGCCCAGGGCTTCACCGAGAAGCAATACCGCTCCGACGTGCGCAAGCAGCTGCTGCGCCTGAAGGTGATCAACCAGCGCGTGCGCGCGCGCGTGAACATCACCGAGGACGTGATCCGCGACACCTACGACGACCGCGTGCGCGAGGCCCGCCGCTCCCAGCGCTTCCGCGCCGCCCACGTCTTCTCCCCCCTACCCGAGGGCGCCTCGGCCACCGAGGTGGCCGCCGCACTCGCCGCAGCGCGGGAGGTGCACGCCGGGCTCACGGCGGACAACTTCGACGCGACGGCCGAAACCACCGGCGGCGACCTGGGCTGGCTCGACCAGGGCGACCTGCCCGGCGAGCTCGAGGAGGTCCTGCTCGGCCTCGACGCCGGCCAGATCAGCCTGCCGGTGCGCGGCCCGGCGGGGGTGCACATCTTCTTGCTGCGCGAGCGCCAGAAGGGTGACGCCGCCATCCCGAGCTACGAAGACGCGAAGGCCGACATCCAGCGCGAGCTGCTCGACACGGCGATGGCGAAGCAGGAGCGGCTCTTCATCGAAGGCCTGCGCCGAGAGGCGATCATCGAGCTGCGCGAGTAGGCGCGGTGGGCGTCTCACTGCGAACCTGGCTGCTGTTGCTCGCCCTCGCGCCCGGCGTGCTCGGCTGCGCCAGCAACTTCCGCCAGGAGGCCCACACACGCATCGCCCAGCGGATGCGGTGCTCGGGCCCCGAGCTGCGACTGCGCGAGATCGGCGACAAGCGCTACGAGGCCGAGGGCTGCGGCAAGCGCGGTACCTACCGCTGCTTCCACAAGCGGCACATCAAAGCCAGCGGCGCCAAATACGTTAGGTGTGAGAGGGAGTAGAGGGAATCGCCGAGGTTCGCCCAGGAGCGGCTTGTCTTCGTCAGGCTTCGCCTGACCCGCGCGCGGGTCACGCGACCCTCCCGGCCCCACCGCCAAGCACCAACGGCGACACCCCCCCCACCCCGGGGAGGGG
>JAPPOT010000029.1 GCA_028817855.1 Myxococcales bacterium | reverse complement strand
CCCCCCCGGGGTCCCCAGCTACTGCCAGGTCCAATAGGGCGGGGGTCTCGATGGGAAGGGAATCAACCGAGGTTCGCCCAGGAGCGGCTTACGTCCTCGGGCCAATGCTCGACGTAGCGCTGCTACGCCTGCGGTGTGGCCCTCCGGGCGCGCTCGCTCCTGAACGAACCTCGACGATTCGAGCGACCTGACACGGGTGGTGCTGTTGGTGGTGCCAGTCCCGTTAGGCAGCGCCCCCAAGGGCACCACGCGCAACCAACCACTCGATTCCCTTCCCATCGAGACTACCACCTACCTCTACCACCACATGATGGCTGATAGCATCAGGGCATCCTCATCGGGTGCCAGGCCGCCGTGGGGCCAGGCGGTGCGGACCTCGTCGCCGTAGATGTAGCGGGTGTACTGCAGCACGATCTGCTCGTGGGCGAGGAAGTGCGTGCGCAGGATCAGCTTCGGCGATAGGGCGTGGAAGGACTGCTCGCTCTGGTCCATGTCGGGCTGGACCAGGTCGTAGCGCCCGGAGATCCCGAGCCAGGACAGAGGCGTGTACGTCAGCTCGCCTCCCAGCTTCAGCTTCGTCTCGGCCTCGGCGAACTCCGGGTCGGTGCCGTCGACCATGTTGAGCATGCCGAAGAAGGTCGCGATCAGGTCGGGCGCCTGCCCCCAGAAGTCGTCCGGGTGGTAGGCCAGCGTCGCGAAGCTGTAGCTGTATTGCCAGAGCAGTGTGTCAACCGTGCCGTTGCCGTCCGGAGCGTCCGCGCCGGTGCCGAAGTAGTTGTCGCGCAGGTTCCAGCCGGCGATCGAGTGCAGCACCTCGATTGCGCCATCGACCCGCAGCGGGTCCTCGCTGGTCAGGCGGGAGAAGCCGAGGAAACCCTGGCCGAAGATGCCCGCGTCGAGCTTGACCTCCGCGCCGACCGTCGTGATGCGCCCGTCCACCTGGTCCGCGAGCCGCGCATCGTCGGTCCAGGACGTCAGGTAGTGCAGCGCGAAGGTCACCGCCTCGTCGTAGGTCGCGCCCACGTGGGCGTGGTGCAGCAGCGTGGAGCCCACCTCCACCGGCCCCGCGTAGGGTAGGTACGGGGCCTCCGGCAGACCGCTCACGAGCACCGGCGGCTCGAGCTTGGCGCCCACGCCGTGCTCGAAGGTCAGGCGCCAGTCGTCGGCCACGTCGTAGAAAGCGGTCAGGGTCTCGCCTGCCGCGTGCGTGCGGCCGAAGAGGTAGGTGTCGTACTTGCCCGCGTCGTACTTGCCCGCGGTGCCGTAGCGATTGGAGAAGGCGCCCACCGTCCAGAGGATGCCGCCGCGGCTGCCGAAGAGGTCGCTTCCGTCGATCGTCAGGAAGGCCTGGTTGATTCCGAGCTGGGCCTGCAGGTTGCGGTAGCCCGCGTCGGTCACGTTGTAGGCGCCGAGCTGCACGTTCGCGGTCACCCGTGAGTTGCCGTAGGAAAAGCGCAGCTCCGTCCACGGGCCCGGCAGGTTCCCGGTGTACTGCCAGTCGGTGAACGTGCCGTCGGGGATCTGGGGCGGCACGTGGATCTTCCCGGGCAGGCTGTCCGGATCCTCGGTGTTGGTGGTGGCCGCGGTCCCGAAGCCCGCGCGCACTGGCACGCGCAGGAAGCCGTGGAACTCGAACTTCCAGTCGTCCTTCGAGTCGGTCTCCACGAAGACGGGCGCATCGGCCTCGCCCACCAGCAGGTCGCCGGTCTGGGCGCGGCCTGGATCGATGCCGAGCCCACTGCCGCGGCGGCGGCGCGCAGGCTCTTCGGCGTCGTCCGGCTCCACCGTGACGGGAGCGGGGGCGGGCGGCGCCTCCGCGGGCGGCTGAGCCGGTTTCGCGCCCGCGGGCTCTGCGGGCGGCGCGCCGCCGGAGGTTCCCGGCACGGCGCCCGCTGCGTCCTCAGCGGGCACCGTGCCGGGAAGGTTGGGTTGTTCGGTGTCAGGGGAGTCCTGCGCCCAAGCGGGGCGCACCGCCGCCAGTCCGCAGATCAGCGGCAGAAGAAAAACCGTGGTCTTCATGGGGCCCGCCGCTCAGCGCACCAGCTGCAGGTCGTCGATGCAGAAGTCGAAGTCGAGGTTGGGCCCGATCTGGAACTGGATGCTGTAGACCGCGGTCTGCTCGAAGGCATCGTAGGCCGCGCCCCAGCCCGACTGTCGGAGCTCGTCGAAGGTGATCGTGTAGGGCTGCCACTCGGAGGTGACGTTGATCGCCTTGCCCCAGTCGTCATTGCAGGCGGTCGCGCCCGAGCTCTCGGCCTCGTCGCACACGCCGCCCTCGGGCGCGGTGTTGGCGTCCTTGATGCTCACGCGCACGGCACCGCTGGTGCCGTCGGCGATCTTGCCCCAGAAGGCGATGCCGCTGTACGCGCTGGCGTCGTAGGAGGACTTGTCCTCGCCCGCGACCACGCCCAGGTCCGTGCCCATGCCGGCGCCCCACTCGGTGAAGCCGTTGCCGGACATGCACAGCGCATAGACGCTGTCGCAGCGCGACATCATCGCCGCGGGTGGCAGCGCGCCGGGCGCCGGATCCTGGGTGCCCGTGCCGTCGTTGAACATGTAGAAGCCGCCCCCGCGATCCGGAACCACGACGGTGGCGCCGGTGCCATCCTCGAAGGTCGCCACCATGTCGTCGAAGTTCTCGGGAGCCGGAAGCTGGCTGCAGTCCACGTTGGCCGCTGAGCTGTCCGCACCGTCGCCATCGCCACCGCGGCGGTCGGTGCCACCGCTGGGGTCGGTACCGCCGCTGGTGTCGGTGCCGCCGCTGGTGTCGGTGCCGCCGCTGGTGTCGGTGCCACCGCTGCGGTCGGTGCCGCCCGTCGAGGGCGTGTCGCCCGCCGGCGCTCCGCCGCCAGCCGCACCGCTCGGCGAGGCCATCTGGCCGCGCTCCCCGCTGTCCCGCTCGCCGCTGCCCGCGCCATCGCTGGCGCAGCCGACCATGCTCAACACCGCGAGCGCGGCGACCATCTTGCCCTGGTTCCCTGTCATCTCGTCATCCTTCCGCGAGCAGCTCCCCCGCGAGCCGCTTCACTTTCTCGAGTCGGTTGAAGACGGTTCGGCGCGTCGTGCCGAGGGCCTCGGCGGCCTCCTGGCGGCGCATGCCGTCGATGAAGCAAAGCGCGACGATCGAGCACGTGGTGTCGTCGCAGCGCGCCAGCACCTGGCGTAGGGAGTCGCGCGCGTGGTGCGCGCCATCCTGCACATGGATCGGCTCCCGCTGGACAGCCAGTAGCTCGGGCGCCGCCCGGTGGCGCACCCCGCGTTTGCGAAGCACGTCGATGCAGACATTCGTGGAGATGCGGAAGAGCGACCGCACCAGGTGATCGTCGGAGCGCGGGCGCTCATTCCATGTGAGCACGCGAACGAAAGTCTCCTGCAGCGCATCGGCGCCGTCCGAGTCGCCCACAAGCTGGCAGCAATGTGCCTCGATGGCCGGCCCGTGCGCCGCGTACAACTGTTCGATCGCCTGCCCCTGCATTTGCCCTGGCTCAGTCAGCATCGGGTCGTGGAGCTGTCGGATCGGGTCAACCCGCGCCCCACAAAAGTGCTGATGTCGTTTGCGCTGACCCGGAAGGTCCCTCCCCACGCACTGTGCGGTTGGAGCCTGGCGTGCGGTGGCACGGCCGGGCGATGACCCATGGACGCGATCGACTCATCGACCTGCGCAGGCCGTGCCCTTGCGGTGGCCGCGCTCCTTCTCCTCGGCGCCTGCGCCCAGGGCAGCACGACGCGCTCGGACGCCTCCAGCGCGGGCGACGTGGACCGCGAGGGCTTCGACAACGTGGCCGGCTCCCGCGCGCCTTCGAGCCCGATTCCGGGCGGCGTGGTGCCGCAGACGCCCGGCTGCAGTCCCGTCTGCGAGGACTTCCCCGCCGCGCCAATCCTGGAACCGGGGGTACCCGGGGACGCGGCCCAGCGCTTCGGCGAACCCGATGACTTCGGCTCCTCGGGACCATGCGTGCTGGAGCCCGCGCTCTCGGAGGGCGACCGACCGGGGGCGCTGTTGCCTAGCAACTGGCTGCGGCCACGCTTCCGCTTCGAGCCGCTCGCGGGCGAGACGCTGTGGGAGATCCGGCTGCAGAGCCCGCGCGAGGCCAACGACCTGGTGGTCTACACCCAGGACACCACCTGGACCCTGCCGGAGGAGATCTGGGAAGGCCTGTCGCTGCACTCGCGGGACGTGCCGATCACCGTGACCATCCGCGGCGTGGGCGGGGGAGGGGGCCAGCCCTCGGGTACGCGCGGCGACTTCCAGATCGCGCCGGTAGAGGCGCGCGGCAATCTGGTGTACTGGGCGACCACCTCGTCCGAGGTCGAGCCCAACAGCAGCAAGCTCGTGGGCTTCTCCGTCGGCGACGAGTGGGTGGTCGACGCCCTGACCATCCCGGACGTGGGCGACCGCCAGATCAAGAGCGAGGGCGGCCGCAACCTGCGCAGTGGCTACGAGGTGCCGGAGGGGCACGTGCAGTGCATTGGCTGCCACGTCTCCACGCCCGACGGCGAAGCGGTCGCCTTCACCGACCACTGGCCCTGGAACAACGTGCTCGCGCGGATCGAGGAGGGCGTGGCTGGCCAGCGTCCGGACTACCTCACGAACGGAGGCGAGCTGCTGCTCAACCAGCCGTGGCTCGGCATGCAGACCTTCTCGCCCGCCCACTGGTCCGACAACGAGCGCATCGTGGTGACCGCCTACACGCCGCGCAGCAACGGCCGCGACATGGGCTTCAGCGATGGCGCGTCATACCCGAGCAGCTCCGACCGCCTGGCGTGGTTCGATCTGGCCTCGGCTGCGAGCTTCGAGGCCGATCAGACCCAGGGCGATGTCCAGCAGCAGCTCAACGATCAGATCCAGGGCGAGCTCGGGCGCTCGATCGGCCTGCTCGCCCTCGACGGCGAGAGCCGTTCGGTCGCCGCACCGGACTGGAGCCACGACGGCGGCCGCATCGTCTACACCTCCGCGGACCGCACCCAGGACGGCCGCCTCAGCACGAACAACGGCGAGGTCGACCTGCACGTGGTGCCATACAACGCGGGTAAGGGCGGCGCGGTCGAGCCCGTTGCCGGTGCCTCCCAGCCCGGTGTGGCCGAGTACTACCCCGCCTTCTCGGCGGACGACAGCCTGATCGCCTTCAACCGCGTGGCCCAGATCGACAACGAGATGATCTATTACCGCCCCGACGGCGAGGTCTACGTGGTACCGGCCGGCGGCGGTGAGCCCCTGCGCCTCGCTGCCAACGACCCCCCGGCATGCACGGGTGAGCGCAGCCCCGGCGTGATCAACAGCTGGCCCAAGTGGTCGCCCTCCGTGGCCTCCGCCTCCCAGTCCAGCGACGAGCTCGGAAAGCCCCCGCGCAGCTTCTACTTCCTGATCTTCTCCTCCGCGCGCGCCTACCCGGGCCAGTTCGATCTCCCCAAGACCCAGTACAGCCCTCCCGACACGCGCTCGTCCCAGCTCTACATGACGGCGGTCGTCCGCGACGAGAGCACTGGCCAGCTCACCAGCTACCCCGCCGTCTACCTCTGGAACCAGGAGCCCGAGACCAGCAACCTCACGCCGGCCTGGGACGAGTTCAAGATCCCGCCGGTCACGCCGCCGGACTGAGCGGCTCGCTGTTCCGAGTCGTACCGCGCGCAACTGGTATCGCCACGCTTGGTGCTGACAAGCGCCAAGGCTGTCGGGGTGGGCAAGCCCGGACCGGGGTGCTTTCGCGTGCCAACGCGCTGGCAAGCAACGCACCGCGTTGGCGCGCGAACGCAGGGGCGCGTGCGCGGCGCACGCACGA